>JBEEFV010000014.1:0-17117 GCA_041166405.1 Actinomycetota bacterium
CCGACGGGATCAAGCCGACGTTCGATCCGGCTTCATGACACGCGAGCGAAGCGAGCCATGTCACCGCGGGTCTTCGACAACCTCGGGCAGGCACAGCGCCGCACGCGTTGACAGGATTGGCGCCACATGACGGAACTGCTCGACACGACGGGGATGTGGGACGTCACCGCCAACCTGCCGGAGCAGGTGTTCGACGCGGCGGCACAGGCACGCGGGCTCGACGGCCTGCCCAACCGCGAGCGCATCGAGCACATCGTCGTGCTCGGCATGGGCGGCAGCGGCATCGCCGGCGACATTCTCCTTGCCGCCGCGGGCCCGTTCATGGCGGTGCCGGCGGTCGTGCTCAAGAGCTACACGCTGCCGGCGTTCGTCACCGACACGTCGCTCGTGATCGCGGTGTCGTACTCGGGCAACACCGAGGAAACGGTCGAAGCGGCGTCGGAAGCGATCGCCGCCGGCGCGCAGCTGTGTGTCGTGTCGGGCGACGGGGAATTGCGGCGACTTGCCGAGGCCGCGGGCGCACCTCACGTCGCGGTGCTCCCGGGGTTCACCATGCCGCGCGCCGCGATCGGCGCCGTCGCCATCCCGCCGCTGCACATTCTCGAGTCCGTCGGACTCTTCCCGGGCGCGCAAAGCTGGATCGACAACGCCGTCGCGCAGTTGCGACGCCGGCGCGATCAACTCGTCGGCGACAAGAGCCCGGCGCGCGACTTGGCGCGTCGCATCGGCGGCACCATCCCGCTCGTGCATTCGTCCGGTGGTATCGGCGCGGCCGCGGTGACGCGCTGGCGTTGCGAGATCAACGAGAACGCCAAGGCACCGGCGATCTCGTCGGTGCAGCCGGAGCTGTGCCACAACGAGATCGTCGGGTGGGGCCAGCACGGCGACATCACGCGGCAGATCCTCACGCTCGTGCAGTTGCGTCACGACCACGAACACCCGCAGGTGGCGCGGCGCTTCGAGCTCGTCGAAGAGATCATGCGCGAGATCGTCGCCGGCATCGAGACCGTCGAGGCCGAAGGCGAAGGCGAGCTCGCGCAACTCTTCGACCTGATGATCTACGGCACGTTCGTCGCCCTCCACATGGCCGAACACGCGGGCATCGATCCGGGCCCCATCCCGATCATGGACGCCCTGAAAACCGAACTCGCCGCCGCTCCGTGAGGTGCCCGCTCTGCGGGACAAAGCAGCGCCGGTTCCGCGAGTTCAGCGGGCGCGCCAATGCGCAGTGCGCGTCGTGCGGGGCGCTGGAGCGTCACCGGCAGCAGTGGGTTTGGCTCGAACGCACCGGCCTGCTGGCACGGCTACCGACGCTGCGCGTGCTCGACCTCGCACCGCATCGCGCCGTCGGGCCGGCGCTCGCCGCGGTCGCCGGGACGTACGACAGCGCTGACCTGATCCCAGGCAAAGCGAACCGCGTCCTCGACGTGTGCGCGATCGAAGACGCCGATGCGTCCTGGGACGTCATCGTGTGCTCGCACGTGCTCGAACACGTGCCCGACGACGCCGCTGCCATGCGCGAGTTGTTCCGCGTCCTCGCTCCGGGCGGCGTCGCGCTCATCGCCGTTCCTTTGCGCGGCGAGGCCACCGACGAAGACTTCAGCTGCGACGAGGCCGAGCGACTCCGGCGCTTCGGCCAAGCCGACCACGTCCGCCGCTACGGCTGGGACTTCTTCGACCGCCTGCGCGCCACCGGCTTCGACGCCGAGCCCGTAGACATCCGCGACTGCACCACCGCGAAAGAGCGCACGGAATACGGCCTCACCACCGCCATCCCATGGATGGACCCCGAAGACAAAGAGCTGTGGGTCCTACCAATCGCGCGCAAGCCGTACTGAGCCTTTTGGCGCACTTTCGCGGCGATTTTTGCGCCAAAGGACTCACGCTCGCGACTTCGACGCGCGATACACCGCGAGAAACTGCGCGGCAGCCGTCTCGAACGCGGCGAGCGCCTTAGTAGCGGTAGTGGTCAGGCTTGTAGGGGCCGTTCTGGGGGACGCCGATGTAGTCGGCCTGGTCCTTCGTGAGCGTCGTCAGCTTCACGCCGAGCTTGTCGAGGTGGAGACGGGCGACCTTCTCGTCGAGTTCACGCGGGAGGCGGTACACGCCGACCGGGTAGTTGTCGCCCTTGGTCCACAGCTCGATCTGCGCGAGCACCTGGTTGGTGAACGACGTCGACATCACGAACGACGGGTGGCCGGTCGCGCAGCCGAGGTTCAGGAGGCGACCCTCCGCGAGCACGATGATCGAGTGGCCGTCGGGGAAGGCGAACTCGTCGACCTGCGGCTTGATGTTGAAGTGCTTGACGTCGCTCATCTTGTGGAGCCCGGCCATGTCGATCTCGTTGTCGAAGTGACCGATGTTGCCGACGATGGCGTTGTGCTTCATGCGGCCCATCGCCTCGGCGCTGATGATGTCCTTGTTGCCCGTCGCAGTGACGAAGATGTCGACCTTGTCGACGACGTCCTCGAAGCGCACCACTTCGTAACCCTCCATCGCCGCTTGCAGCGCACAGATGGGATCGATCTCCGTGACGAGCACGCGGGCGCCCTGGCCGCGCAGTGACTGCGCGCATCCCTTGCCGACGTCGCCGTAGCCGAGGACGAGCGCGACCTTGCCGCCGATCATCACGTCGGTGGCGCGGTTGATGCCGTCGATGAGCGAGTGACGAATGCCGTACACGTTGTCGAACTTCGACTTCGTGACGGAGTCGTTCACGTTGATCGCCGGCCACAGCAACGTGCCGTTCTTCTCGCGTTCATAGAGACGGTGCACGCCGGTCGTCGTCTCCTCCGTCACGCCCTGCACGTTCTGGCCGATGTTCGTCCAGATGCCCTTCGTCTCGGCGATCGTGCGACGCAGCGTGTCGAGCACGATCTTCATCTCGTCGGAGTCGGCGTCGGTGGCCTCGCGCACCGCACCGGCCTTCTCGAACTCGGTGCCCATGTGGACGAGCATGGTCGCGTCGCCGCCGTCGTCGAGGATCATGTTCGGGCCGTTGCCGTCGGGCCAGCGGAACGTCTGCTCGAGGCACCACCAGTACTCCTCGAGCGACTCGCCCTTCCACGCGTACACGGGGATCCCGGCGGCGGCGATGGCAGCAGCGGCGTGGTCCTGGGTCGAGAAGATGTTGCAGCTCGACCAGCGCACCTCGGCGCCAAGCGCCGTCAGCGTCTCGATCAACACCGCGGTCTGGATCGTCATGTGGATCGATCCGGTGATGCGTGCACCGGCGAGGGGCTGCGCGCCTTCGTACTCGGCGCGCACCGCCATCAGGCCGGGCATCTCCTCTTCGGCGAGGACGATTTCCTTGCGGCCGAACGCGGCGAGACCAATGTCGGCGACTTTGTAGTCAGTGCTCATAAGGAGCGACAGCCTACGGGGTTCGTTACGAAACGACGACCTTGCCGATCATGCCGGGGTGGACGAGACACGCCATCGGATACGTGCCGGGCTTCGTGAACGTGACCGAGTACTTGTCGCCGGTCTGCCAGTCGATACCGGACGACTTCAGTCCCCCGGATCCGTCGAACTTCCCGGCGTCGATCGTGACGTGCGGTTGCGGTGGACCGCTGCCAGGAGGACCGTCGGTTTCTGCGAGCGGGGGAGTACGTCCGGGCCAGCCGCCGCGGGGTCCGTAAATCGACTCACTCTGTACGACGGTGCCGTCCTTCTTTCGCGTATAGAAGGGCACGTACGGCGGCACGTTGAAGCTGATCGTGTGCGCGCCTACCAACGTCCACGTCACCGGCTCACCCACCTTCGCTCGCACGGTGCGCGGCGTGAACTCGTTCACCTGACCCTTCAAGGTCTCGATCATCTGCTCCGTGCCCGATCCCGCGAGGTTGCCCTTGAACTCGCTGTTTCCCGCGCGTTCCTTGGCGAACTGCGCCAGCAGCGGCTTTTGGAGCTGATCAGCGTCCTGCTTCGCCTGCCGATTGAGGTCGGCCTGCGACGGGACCTTCCCGCTCTTCGTGATCGTGATCTGGCCGCTCATGTCCGGACCGTGGAGCGCGCAGTAATAGAAGTACGTGCCCGGCTTGGCATCGTCCGCGATCTTCATCGTGTACTCGTTGCCTTGCGCGCCGAGATACGGGATGAAACCGCTCGAGTAGTACGACTGCCGGCCGTCGAACGCAGGCTGTGGTGTGTCCGGACACGCCTTTTCGCCCTTCGGAAGACCCGTTCGCAGGAAACACGGCTGCGCGGCGGCTTGATTGATGCCTCTCTCACCGAAGAAGAACGGAAGGCTCTTGTCGAACTCGTCGGCCGCTGCCTGCACTTCCGGTGCGAGGTTCGTGGGGTCGACGCCAGTCACGAGCGACTGGCGCACGACGGGCAGGATCTCTGGGGCGACGAGGTCGTCGACGCGCGTTCCGAGCGTCACCGTGTGCGGTTCGCCCGACCACGTCTGATGGAACTTGAGGGTCATGCCGGGACGCACCGTGACGTCGCGTGGGTAGTAGCCGCGGAACGTGCCCGCGAATTCATCGCTGCGGTAATCGACCTGCACCGTGCGGATGCCACCGCCACTGGAGCCGCCGCATGCGCCGAGCGTGCCGGTCACGAGTGCGAGCACGACGACTACGAGCGTTCCGCGGTTATGCATGACGCGCACGCTAGGACACTGCAGGCGGCGGAAACGCCTCTTCGGCGAAGCCGTACTTCCCGCGGTCGACGCGGTGCAGCACGAAGTGGAGGATCGGGCCGACGGTCACCGCGAACAGCACCGTCCCAAATCCGACGTTGCCACCCAAGGCCCACCCGACCGCGAGCACGGTCAGCTCGATCACGGTGCGCACTGTGCGCAGCGGGAGGCCGCGGTCGACGAGTCCCGTCATGAGTCCGTCGCGCGGACCGGTGCCGAGGCCGGCGCCGATGTAGATGCCGCCGCCGGCGCTGATCACGACGTCGCCGAGGATGCACGCGCCGTAGGCCACGGCGCCGTGCGGGTGGAAGTCGAGGCGCAGGAACTGGTTGATGGCGACGCCGATCACGGCGATGTTGATCGCGGTGCCAACCGTGACGCGTTGCCGCAACGGGATCCACAACACGAACAGCAAGAGACCGACGACGATCGACACAGTGCCGATGCCGACGTTGACGTGTTTGTGGATGCCTTGGTGCAACACGTCCCAGGGCGACAGGCCGACGTGCGCGTCGATCATCAACGCCGCGCCGAGACCGACGCCGATCAGCCCGACGAAAAACTGCGCGCTGCGCGCCGCCAGGTCGCGGTTCAACGAGCGGGGTTCGCGTTGAGGTGCGCGAACTGCTCGGGCTTGCGACGCGCGCGGTACGCCGCGACGATCGGTTCGAGTTCGACGGGCGTCGCCCCGTGGAGGATCACGCCGGTGGCACCGAGGTCGAACTGACGCTGGATCACGTCGACGCACTCGTCGGGCGAGCCGGTCGCCGCCGGCGCGAGCCACTCCGCCGGGATGACTTCGGCGACGCGCTCGAGCTGTTCGGTCGTGGCGATGTCGTCGATGGCGCCGGGGATCGACGTCACGGCGTCGGACGTGCGGAACGCCGCCAGCGCCGCGGGATCCCAATTGTTCGTCTCGACCATGAGGTCGCCGTACGCCTGCAGATACGTCGCGATGCGCCCGACGGTCTTCTTCAACCGCACGTCGTACGCGATGTGATCGCCGACGGTCGCGAGGCACGACCAGATGCGCACCGCGTCGGGATCGCGACCGGCCTTCTCGGCGCCGGCGCGAATCGTGGCGACGCAGCGCGCCAGGGTCTCGTCGGTGAAGAACGTGTGCAGGATCACGCCGTCGAAGACGCGCCCAGCGAGGTCGAGCGAGTTCGGTCCGAACGCCGTGAGCATCAACGGGATAGTTCGTCCGTCGCCTCCCCAGTCGACGCGGAGAAACGGAAAGTTGCCGGCGGGTCCGTCGTGGCCGAACACCATCTCGTTCTGCCACAGGTTTCGCATCAGCGCAGCGAAGTCTTCGAGTTGCGCGGTGGTGATCGACGGCAAGCCGAACGCCTTGAACAGCGGCGCGATGCCGCGGCCGAGTCCGAGCGCGAAGCGCCCGTCGGTCAGCTTGTCCATGGTCGTGGCGAACGATGCGGTGACGATCGGATGGCGCGTGTTGTGGTTGGTGACGCCGGTGGCGATGCCGAGTGTCGTCGTCACCGCGCCGACGGCGCCGCACAGGGTCACCGCTTCCTTCACGTTGAACCGTTCCGACAGGAACACCGAGCCGAGCCCGATGCGCTCGGCGTCGCGGACGTCGGTCAACAACGCCTTCGGATCACGCGCCGCGCCCGCCATTCCGTAGAACGCGAGCTCGTGCAGCGGCGTTTTGCCTCCGCCGGCGGGCGGGTCAGCCAAGGGTGCCTTCGAAGTCGAGGTCGAGCGCGTGACGTCCCGCGCCCTGCGCCATCGCCACGAACATGTCGTCGCCGCGCTCGGTCTGGCCGACAACTTGCGACGCGCCGATCGCCATCACGAGACCCGACGTCGTGTGGCGCCGGTACTGCCACCACACCTCGTCCCACGACAGATCCACGCCCTGGGCGACCATGCCCTCGTGGTAGAGCCGCACGAGATCCTCTTCGTGCTTGCGGCGGTCTTCGACGGTGAGTCCCGCGCCCATGAAGTAGCTGAGGTCCGCGATGCCGTAACCGTGCGCGAGCGTCTGCCAGTCGACGATGGCCACGGGCGGTCCGCCCTCCACCGTCCCGAACAGCATGTTGTCGAGGCGGTAGTCGGAGTGCTGCAGCGTGCGCGGCCGGTCGCCGAGGTCGTACATCTCACCCATGCGCGGGAACATGCGCTCGGCGAGGGCGATGATGTCCTCGTCGATGCGGCCTTCGTAGCGCGCCTTGAAGCCGGGATAGAGCATCGAGCCGACGAAGTTCTGCGTCATGTCGGGGTTCTCGCCGTAGCCGCCCGACAGCCACGCCATCTCCGCGAGCTTCGGGTCGCCCCACATCGGCGCGTGCAGCTTCGGGAGTTCTGCAACCGCCAGCGCGGCTTCGTCGGGCGTGCAACCGGTGAGTTGGTTGCCCTGAACCGCGGGCGCGAGGTCCTCGAGCAGCAACACGAACTCACACGTCGCGTCGTCGAAGTCGATGTAGTGACACCACGGCGCCCGGATGCCGAGCTTGTCGCGCAACTGCATGTAGAAGTTCGCTTCTTTGCGATACGTCCCGAGGGCGACGCCGGCGTTGCGCGACGTCGGTTCCTGCGAGGGCACCTTGGCCACCAGCGACTTCGGCCCGTCGCACGGCTCGCTGTAGGTGAACGTGAGCCGCTCGCAGTCGCCGATCTGGCCCGTGCCGACGGGCGTCAGCGTGACGCCTGAGATTGGCAAGTCGAGCGCGTCCGACAACCACTCCGGCGTCAGGAGTTCCTCCGCCGTCGCCCCGATGATGAGTTCTGCCATCCGAGCGTTTTAGTCGTTACACCGTGTCCGTACCTTGCCGAGTGTGTTGTTGGGTTGGCGATGTCCGGTGTGCGGTGCGGCGGGGGAGGTCCCGTGCGCGCGCTGCGCGGCGTCGATGCGTCGCGCCGGTCGCGTACCCGCCATCGCCGGCGTCGACGGGTGCGCCGCGTTGTTGTCGTACCGCGGCGCGGCGCGTGAGCTTGTCGCGCGCGCGAAGTACCGCAACCAACGCGCAGGGTTGCGCTGGCTCGCCACCGGTATGGCCGGTCTCGTGCGCGACGAGTCGTTCGACGTGATCACGTGGGCACCGGCCAATCCGTCACACGCGCGTCGGCGCGGGTTCGACCACGGCGAACTCTTGGCGAAGGAAGTCGGGCGTCAACTCTCGACGACGGCGGTGTCGCTGCTGCGACGCGATCGGGGCGCGCCGCTCACCGGCAAGTCCGCGGCGCAACGCCAGAGCGGTCCGCCATTGCGGGCGGTTGGGGAATCGCTGGCGGACGCGACGGTTCTGGTCGTCGACGACGTGATCACGACCGGCGCCACACTCGCTGCGGCGGCGCGCGCGTTGCGGTCAATCGGCGCGACCAGGATCTTTGCCGTAGCGGCGGCGTATACCCCGCCACCGTCGTTCGCCCCTATCGAGATCTCTGCGTAAGGGCGTACGATGCGGGTAATGGATCGGATGTGGGTCTGTGGTTGCAAGCCGATGCCAGTCGCAGGCGAAACGGCCCACGTAAGGCAGTCCGGGATTCGTCCTCGGCTGCTGAGCACGGTGCGATTTAGATGTAAGTCCTGAACGCTGCGCGGTCGATCCTCGGCTGGTAGCGCCAGGCGGATGTGGGGACGAAGACCAGGTCAGCCACATCCGATCCATAAACAGAAGAACCGACCAGAAAGCAGGGTGCGCGTGGAAATCACCATCAGCCACCGAAACGTCGAGGTCCCGAAGCCCTTGCGGGCTGCCGTCGACGAGAAGGTTGGTCACCTCGACCGTTATCTCGAAGCCATCGAGCGCGCCGAGGTCCGTTTCGTCGAAGAGCCGCACCGAAGGCTTTCCGAGCGCGAGGTTTGCGAGGTCACGCTGGTCGGGCGCGGCAGCGGGAACGTCCTGCGCGCGCGTGCGATGGCCAGCGATGCCATGGCTGCTCTCGACACGGTGATGGACAAACTGCAGCGGCAGTTGGAACGGCGCAAGGGGCGCCTCGTCGGCCGCAGCCACCCTCGCCGCCGGGTGATCGCCACGCCGTAACGCGTTCGCGCCTACCGTTACGGCGTGGTTGACGGATCTGCGCCGCCTGCGGTCATCAGAGTCATGGTCGCCGACGACCAAGAGTTGTATCGCCGCGGCGTCGAAGTCGTGCTGTCGACCGAAGAGGACATCGCGATGGTCGCCGAAGCGGCCGACGGTGCTGAGGCGGTGCAGCGCGCCGAAGAGTGCGCGCCCGACGTCATCCTCATGGACATTCGCATGCCAAAGCTCGACGGCATCGAGGCAGCGCGCCGCATCAAAGAGCTCGTGCCGACGACGCGCATCATCATGCTGACGGTGTCCGACGAGGACACCCACCTGTACGACGCCATCAAGGCCGGCGCCAACGGCTACCTCTTGAAGGACCTCGCCATCGAAGAGGTGCCGCAGTCGATCCGGCGCGTGTACGCCGGCGAGAGTCTCATCAGCCCGTCGATGGCGTCGAAGTTGCTGACGGAGTTCTCGACGCTTTCGAAGAAGGTCGAGCAGCGCCAGCAGATCGCGTCGCCGTCGCTCACGCCCCGCGAAGTCGAAGTCCTGCGCTTCGTGGCCAAGGGCATGAGCAACCGCGAAATCGCCGAAGAGCTGTACATCTCCGAGAACACGGTCAAGAACCACGTGCGCAACATCCTCGAGAAGCTCCACCTCCACTCCCGCATGGAAGCGGTTCTCTACGCCATGCGGGAGCGCATCATCGACCTGGGTGAATAACTAGACAAAACGCGCGAGAACTTCGCGCTCTCAGGCGTTGGTTGGGCGAAAGCAACCACTCTGGGGGCAAGCATGCGCAATCGGCGTTTCGTGGTCGGTCTGGCCCTGACGGGCTTGTTATTCGGGGCTGGCGCCTTGCCGGCGAAGGCGGTGCTCGGTGTGCCGACGCCACCCGTTCCGTCGCCCGGACAGCTGCAGTCGACGGTCAAGAGCCTCGTCCCGGCGAAGCCGACGGTGATCGTGCCCACGGTGCCCGACCCGAACCACCTCGCGCTGCCGATCCTGCCGTACGTGGCGATCCCGAACGGCGCCCGTCCCGCCCTCGGCGTGCTGAGCCCCACGGCGGTCGTGACCTGCCAGGTCGCGTACCTCGGCCCCCTCGGTGGCATCGTGGCGCTGAGCAAGGTCATGGACACGCTCGGCCAGCATCCCGTTTCGCCGAGCTTCTTCTCGCCGGCGTTCGGTCCCGTCTCCACCATCTGCACCGCCTCGGCGTTCCCGACGGTTTCTTCCTGCGGACCTGACGGCACCATCACCAACGCCCTCGCCGATCATCCCGACGTCCCGGCGCTGCCGGGCGGCCTGCCCACCGTCGACCCGTTCGCGACTGTGCCCGCACCGTTCGCGTCCCTCGTCGTGGAGATCGGTGCCGTCCAGTACGACATCGAGCACTACGTGTACAACGACAGCGCGCACCTGCCGCTGCAGCACAAGGTCTACAAGCAGCTCGAATGCAAGTAGACGCCTAGCGCCTGAGTAGGCGGTTGCACGCCCTACACTCGTCAGCCCGATGAGTGTTCTCAGCAAGATCCTGCGCGCCGGTGAAGGCAAGAAAGTGCGCGCCCTCTCCAGCTTGGTGCCCGACATCAACGCGCTCGAAGCAGAGTACGAGCGCCTGTCCGACGCCGACCTGCAAGCCAAGACGCCAGAGTTCAAGAACCGCATCGCCAACGGCGAGGAACTGAACGACCTGATGATCGAGGCCTTCGCGGTCACCCGAGAGGGTGCCAAGCGCGTGCTCGGTCAGCGGCACTTCGACGTGCAGTTGATGGGCGGCGCCGCGTTGCACTTCGGCTGGATCGCCGAAATGAAGACGGGCGAAGGCAAGACCCTGGTGTCAACGCTGCCGGCGTACCTGAACGGGTTGACCGGCCAGGGCATGCACATCGTCACCGTCAACGACTACCTGGCGACCTTCCACTCGGAGTGGATGGGACGGCTGCACAACTTCCTCGGCCTCTCGGTCGGGCTCATCCTCGGCGACAACCTCCACGACCGGCCGGCGCGCATCGCCGCCTACGCCGCCGACATCACCTACGGCACCAACGCCCAGTTCGGCTTCGACTACCTCTACGACAACATGGCCCGCTCCCGCGACGCCATGGCCCAGCGCGGCCACGTCTACGCCATCATCGACGAGGTCGACTCGATCCTCATCGACGAAGCGCGCACACCACTGATCATCTCCGGCCCCGCCGAGGAGTCGGCGCGGTTGTACGCGCAGTTCGCCGCCATCTCGCGCGGCCTGACCCGCGACGCCGACTACGAAGTCGACGAAGAGAAGCGCACCGTCGCGCCGACCGAAGAGGGCATCGAAAAGGTCGAGCGCGCCCTCGGTGTCGGCAACATGTACGACGCCGTGTCGGTCAACTACGTGCACCAGTTGACCCAGGCGCTGCGCGCCAAGGAGCTGTACAAGCGCGACAAGGACTACGTCGTCATGGACGGCGAAGTGAAGATCGTCGACGAGTTCACCGGTCGCATCATGGAAGGCCGGCGTTGGAGCGACGGCCTGCACCAGGCGGTCGAAGCGAAAGAAAACGTCCACGTCAAAGACGAGGACCACACCTGGGCGACCGTCACGCTGCAGAACTACTTCCGCATGTACGAGAAGTTGGCGGGCATGACCGGTACCGCCGAAACCGAGGCGTCCGAGTTCGCGAACACGTACGGCCTCGCAGTAGTGCCGATCCCGACGAACAAGCCGATGATCCGCAAGGACAACGCGGACCTCATCTACGCCCACGAAATGGCGAAGTTCACCGCCGCGGTCGAGGACATCGTCGAGCGTCACGATCGCGGGCAGCCGGTGCTGGTCGGCACGGCGTCGGTCGAGAAGTCCGAAGTGCTGTCGCGCATGCTCGAGCAGCGCGGCATCCCGCACAACGTGCTCAACGCCAAGCAGCACTTCCGTGAGGCCGAGATCGTCGCCCAGGCGGGACGCCTTCACGCCGTCACCGTCGCCACCAACATGGCCGGTCGTGGCGTCGACATCCTCCTCGGAGGCAACGCCGAGGGCCTCGCCAAGCGCGACGTCCTCGCCGAGGGTCTCGATCCCGACTCCGAAGAGGGCCGGGCGCGGCTGAAGGAACTGCTGCCGCGTCACGAAGCCGCGTGCAAGGCCGACGGGCAAAAGGTGATCGAACTGGGCGGGCTGTTCGTGCTCGGTTCCGAGCGTCACGAGAGCCGCCGCATCGACAACCAGCTGCGTGGTCGTTCGGGCCGTCAGGGCGAGCCGGGCGAGAGCCGCTTCTACCTGTCGATGGAAGACGAGCTCATCCGCATTTTCGCCACCGGCGCCGTCCAGTGGTTGATGAGCAAGGCGCTGCCCGACGACGAGCCCATCGACATGAAGATGATCTCGAAGGCCGTCGAGCGCGCCCAGAACACGGTCGAACAGCGCAACGCCGAAATCCGCAAGGACGTGCTCAAGTACGACGAGGTGCTGAACGAGCAGCGCAAGGTGATCTACGCCCGTCGCATGCAGGTGCTCGAGGGCGAGAATCTTCGCGACCAGACCATCGAGGTACTCCACGAGGCGATGGAAGAAGCGGTCGACGAGTACTGCCAGACCGATTACCCCGAAGACTGGGATCTCGAAGGTCTGCTGCGCGCCGTCGCCACGTACTACCCGACGAAGTTCGCGGTGGCCGAGCTGCAGCAGGCGTCGACGAAGGAACAACTCGTCGACAGCTTCATCGCCGAAGGCACGAGCTACTACGAGGCGCGCGAGCAGCAGGTGGCGCAGAACTTCGGCAACGAAGACGTGATGCGCGAAGTCGAGCGCGAGGTGATGCTGCAGATCATCGACGCCCGTTGGCGCGAGCACCTCAGCGAGATGGACTACCTGCGCGACGGCATCAACCTGCGCGCTATGGGTCAGAAGGATCCGCTCGTCGAGTGGCAGACCGACGGCTTCGAGATGTTCGGCCAGATGATGGGCGCCATCAACAACGACTACCTCCGTTACGTCATGCACGTCGACGTCGCGCCCGAGGAGATCGCGCAGCCCGAGGTGCAACTCGACCAGGCGAGCTTCGCCGGCGAGGACGCGGCGCCGCAGGGCAGCGCGGCCATCGCCGAAGCGGCGAAGGGCTACGACGTCGGCGAAGCGTTCGCGGCGACGGCGGCGAACAACGCCGGTGACGGCGTGCGCGCCGAGGACATCCCGCAGCAGGTCCAGCAGGTCGTGCGCAGCGAGGCGGAAAAGACCGGCCGCAACGACCCTTGCTGGTGCGGCAGCGGTAAAAAGTTCAAGCACTGCCACGGGTCCTGACGAATGCGCGATTTCTCCAGTGAGTTCAACGCGCTCGTAAAGCGGTTGGACGAAGCACGCGTCTATTTGAAAGAAGACGCGGCGCGGGCACGCCTGGTGGAACTCGAAGCGGAGATGGGCAAGCCTGATTTGTGGGACGACCCCGCGCGGGGCAAGGCCGTGTCGTCCGAGTTCTCGGCGCTCTCTGATGACGTCGCCACGATCGACTCGTTTGCGGCGGCGATCGAGGACGCCGAGACGCTGTACGGACTCGGTGTCGAGGAAGGCGACGACAGCGTCGAAGCCGAAGTGGCCGCCAACGTCGCCAACCTCGAGGCGCGGTTCGACGCGCTCGAGCTACGCGCGCTCTTCACCGGCGAGTACGACGAAGGCGATGCGGTGTGCGAACTGCACGCGGGCGAGGGAGGCACCGACGCGCAGGACTGGACCGAGATGATGCTGCGCATGTATCTGCGCTGGGCGGAGCGGCGCGGGTTTTCCGTCGAGGTCGACGAAGTCACGCCTGGCCAAGAAGCCGGCATCCTCAGCGCCACGTTCATCGTCAAGGGTCGCTACGCCTACGGACTGCTGAGCGCCGAGCGCGGCGTGCACCGGCTGTATCGCATCTCGCCGTTCGACAGCCAGGCGCGTCGGCAGACGTCCTACGCGTCGTTCGAACTCACCCCGTTCATGGAAGACGCCAACGACGAAGTCGTCATCGACGAGAAGGACCTCCGCATCGACTTGTACCGGTCGTCGGGTGCGGGCGGCCAGCACGTGAACGTGACGGACTCGGCGGTGCGCATCACGCACCTGCCGACGGGCCTGGTCGCGTCGTGCCAGAACGAGCGCAGCCAGCTGCAGAACAAGAACCGGGCCATGCAGGTGCTGGTGGCCAAGCTCGCCGAGAGGGCGCGCCAGGAACGCGAGGCGGAACTGGCGGCGATCGCCGGCCCGCAAGGTTCCGTGTCACGTGCGGGGGCGTTTATGCGCGGCTACGTCTTGGCGCCCTACCAAAAGGTGAAGGACGAGCGCACAGGCTACGAATCCGGCAATCCCGACGCCGTGCTCGACGGCGATCTCGACGGGTTCATGGAGGCATGGCTGCGATTCCGCAGGGCCAGCCCGTAGGCTCTAGCACCTCATGATTCGGCTGGATCACGTCACGAAGTCCTACAAGAACTCCACGGTCGCGCTGCGCGACGTGTCGATCAACGTCGACAAGGGTGAGTTTGTCTTCCTCGTCGGGCCGTCGGGTTCGGGGAAGTCGACGTTCCTGCGCCTGCTGCTGAAAGAGGAGAACCCCGACAACGGGCAGATCTTCGTCGCCGGCAAGGACATCGGCGAGCTGAGCCCGTGGAAGGTCCCGTATCTGCGCCGCAACATCGGCTGCGTCTTCCAGGACTTCCGGCTGCTGCCGAACAAGACCGTGCACGAGAACGTGGCGTTCGCCCTCGAAGTGATCGGGCGGCCCAAGCACGTCGTCGACTCGCAGGTGCCGCAGATCCTCGAGCTCGTCGGCCTGCGCGCCAAGGCCGACAACCTGCCGAGCGAACTGTCGGGCGGCGAGCAACAGCGCGTGGCGATCGCCCGCGCCTTCGTCAACCGACCGCTGATACTGCTGGCGGACGAACCGACCGGCAACCTTGACCCGAATACGACCATCGGCATCATGCGCTTGCTCGACCGCATCAATCGCACAGGAACAACCGTGCTGATGGCGACCCACGACCAGGGCATCGTCGACTCGATGCGCCGGCGCGTGATCGAGCTCGATCGCGGCGTCAAGGTGCGCGACCAAGCCCGCGGCGTGTACGGGAGCTGATCTCCGGATGGCAATTTCTCTCAACTACGTCGCGCGCGAGACCGCCACGAACCTCCGCCGCAACATCGCAATGTCGATCGCGGCGGTGTTGACCGTCGCCGTGTCGCTCGGGCTCGTCGGCTCGGCGCTGCTGATGCGCCAGGGCGTCAACAAGGCGAATCTGCAGTGGCGGGGCGGGATCGAGTTGTCGATCTTCATGCGCCCCGACGCGCCGCAAGGCCAGATCGACGCCGTCGACCGCGAGCTGCGCGCCACCCCCGAGGTGAAGAAGTTCGTCTTCGTCGACAAGCAGGCCGCGCTCGACGAATACAAAAAGATCTTCGCCGACAACGACGACATCCGCGACATCATCACGTCGAAGGACGAGATGCCGACGTCGTTCCGCGTCGTGCCCACGCGCGCAGAACTCGCCGACACGATCGGGCGTCGCTTCAAGGTGCGCGCCGGTGTCGAGAGCGTCGCGTTCGCGTCGAAGGAAGTCGACGCGCTGCTCAAGACGACGCGCCAACGCCAGGTCGCGTACTTCGGCGTCGCGCTCGTGCTGCTCGTCGGCGCCGTGCTGCTGATCTTTAACGCCATCCAGCTCGCCGTGCTCAACCGCCGCCGTGAGATCGAGGTGATGAAGCTCGTCGGCGCCACCAACTGGTTCATTCGACTGCCTTTCATGCTCGAAGGTCTGCTGCAGGGCCTGATCGGCGGCCTGGTCGCCGCCGTGCTCGTGTACTTGTTCCGGGGGCCGATCTTCGAGGTCGTGAGCGACCCGGCGATTACGCAGAGCCTGCGCAAGATCCACGCAACCGCGGCCGAAGCCCGCAATACGGGTCTCGTGCTCATGGTCACCGGTGCCGCCGTCGGGGCGCTCAGCTCTGCCCTCGCCGTGCGCCGTCACCTGCGGGTGTAGCTGCCCGGCGGACCTGTACCCTCGGTTCCGCCATGCGGAAGTTTGTTGGGGTTTTTGTCCTTGTAGTTGCGCTCGTGTTTGCTGCGGGCACGCCGCGCGTCGACGCCGCAGCGGAATACACGTTGAATTGGTCGGGCTTTGCGGTGCCCGCGGGCGAGGGACAGCAGATGACCGCCGTGACGGGATCGTGGATCGTGCCGATGATCCGCACCGCACCGCCCGGCTTCTCGTCGTCGTGGATCGGCATTGGCGGGTACGGGACCCGCGATCTGATCCAGACGGGCACCGCGTCGAGCGGGCGCCTAGAAGGCGATTACGCGTGGTACGAGACGCTGCCGGACAACGAGACGCGCATCACGGGGTGCGCCGGTGACGCCACGTGCGCGGTGAAGCAGGGTGACCGCGTGTCGGCGTCGGTGACGAACGTCGGTGGCAGCACGTGGGTGATCGCCATGACGGACTCCGGTCGCTGGTGGTGGTCGAAGACGCTGAGCTATCAGTCCTCGCTGTCCTCCGCTGAGTGGGTGTTCGAGGCGCCGACGGTCGGCTTCTCGGGCGTCCCGGTCGGGTTCCAGACGTTGCCGGCATACGCGCCCCACGCGAGGTTCCTCAGCGGAGGGACCTATCGCGTCAACGGCGTCAACCGCCCTCTCACGACTGGCGTGGCCACGCGCCTCAAGATGTTCACGGCGACGCCCTCATTCGTAGCGCCGGACGGTCACTTCACCGTCTGCGCGTACAAGCCCTCCTGTAAGAACTTCTAAGGGGTGTTCCGCGTCGGCGCCGCGTCGGACGCAGAGGTCGCCGCATTGTTGGAAACGGCGCGCGCCGCTTCGCCCACCTACGACGGGAACCACGACGGATTTCGCGCCGACACCTACAGCGGTGTCGTCGGTCGTGATTGGTCACGGGCGTGTGATGGGCTGCGCGCGTGGGCCGCACACGCGGGTGCGAACCTGACGATTGCGCCGCAGAACGCCCCGCTGCGCGTCGGCGAGACCGTGATCGCGACGGGTCCCGTCGCCCGACCGCTGCACGCCATCATCCCGTGCCGCATCTCTCACGTTGTCGACGACCCAGACCACTTCGGGTTCACGTACGTCACGCTGCCCGGTCACCCCGAGTGCGGCGAGGAGACGTTCATGTTGTCCCGAGATGGCGACGACGTCGTGTTCACGATGTCGTCCTGGTCACGCCACGCCGAGCTCCTGACGAAACTCGGCGCACCCGTCAGCCGGTTCGTCCAGCGCCGCACCAACCACGCCTACATCGCGGGACTGAAAGCCTTCGTCGTGGGCTGACGCCAAAACGTGCTCGCCCTCGCGGCACGTACCATGCGACGGACTAAGGGGCTGTGGCAGCGCTATATCCGGCAGCGACGATCCAACTTGGTGCTGTTGCAGTGTCTTAGCGACAGAGTTGGGTGGGTGTCCGAGCGGGGTCTGACCCGATAATCCGGCTGACGCTTGCTGTCTTGATAATGATCCGTC
>JBEEFV010000015.1:0-165103 GCA_041166405.1 Actinomycetota bacterium
CCCTCCACGAGTTCACGACGCTGACCGGCGTGAAGGAAGACGTCACCGACATCATCCTCAACCTCAAGGACCTCGTCCTGCGCATGGAAGTCGACGAGCCGGTCACGCTGCGCCTCGACGTGCGCGGTCCCGCCGAAGTCAGCGCCGCCGACCTGTCGCAGGTCACGGGCGTCGAGATCCTCAACCCCGATCTGCACATCGCGTCGGTCAACTCGAAGGGCCGCCTGGCCGTCGACGTGACCGTCGAGCGCGGTCGTGGCTACGCGTCGGCCGACAAGAACAAGCGCAGCTCCACGATCGGCGTGCTGCCGGTCGACTCGATCTTCGCCCCAGTTCGCCGCGTCGCCTTCACCGTCGAGCCGACGCGCGTCGAGCAGTCGACGAACTTCGACCGCCTCGTGCTCGACATCGAGACCGATGGTTCGATCACGCCGCGTGAAGCGCTCGCGTCCGCCGGCGACACGCTGCGTTCGCTCGTCACGCTCGTCGCCGAGATGAGCGACGCGCCGCAGGGTCTCGAACTCGGAGACGTCGCGGTCGCCGGTTCGGGCTCGCCCGACATGGACCTGCCGATCGAAGATCTCGACCTGTCCGAGCGCCCGCGCAACTGCCTCAAGCGCGCCCAGGTCAACACCATCGGCGAGCTCATCCAGAAGACTCCCGACGATCTGCTGGCCATCACCAACTTCGGCCAGAAGTCGCTCGACGAAGTCCTCGTCAAGCTCGACGAGCGCGGCCTTGCGCTGCGCGGCGGACGCGGGCCGGTTCTGTAGCCATGCCGGGTACTCCCAAGCGCGGTCGTCGCTTCGGCGGCGACGCTGCGCACCAGAAGGCGATGTTCGGCAACCTCGTGGCGTCGCTCATCGCGGCCGAAGCGATCGTGACAACCGAGGCCAAGGCCAAGGCGCTGCGCCCGGTCGCCGAGAAGGTCATCACCAAGGCGAAGAAGGGCGGCGTCGCCCGTCAGCGCGAGGTCGTGGCGTTCATCCGTGACAAGGACATGGCGCACAAGCTGTTCGACGAGATCGGCCCGCGGTACGCCGATCGCAACGGCGGCTACACGCGCATCCTGAAGCTCGGCCCGCGCAACGGCGACAACGCACCCATGGCGCGCATCGAACTCGTGTAGTGACCCTCTTCGACGAGGAGTTTGAAACGGCGGAGCCTTCAGGGGCTCCGCCGCTTCGCGTCCGCATGACGGTCGCCTACGACGGGTCGCAGTTCCACGGCTTCGCGGCGCAGCCCGAAGTGCCGACGGTTGCGGGCAAGTTGATCGTGGCGATCGAGAACGCCTTGCGCGTCAAGGACGTCGAACTGACGTGCGCCGGTCGCACCGACACCGGTGTCCACGCGCGCGGCCAAGTCGTGTCCTTCGACGTCCCCGCGGGGACCTCGGTCGACACCGACGGGTTGATGCGCCGCGTCAACCGCCAGACGGCGCCGTCCGTCGTCGTGCGCGACTGCGCACTCGCGCCAGGATTCAACGCCCGCCACGACGCCGTCGCGCGTCGCTACCGCTACACGGTCCTCAACGCGCCCGCGCCCGATCCGTTGCTGGCGTCCCAAGCGTGGTGGGTGCCCGAAGACCTCGACGTGCGCGCCATGCAGGCGGCGTGCGATCCGTTGCTCGGTGAACACGACTTCGCGGCGTTCTGCCGCAAGCCGACAGCACGGCGCGATGGCACCATCCCCGGGACGACGCGGCGCGTCACCGATGCGGAATGGGAGTTCCCGACGCCCGATGGCGTTCTCTACTTCTGGATCGAGGCGAACGCGTTCTGCCATCAGATGGTCCGTTCGATCGTCGGGCTGCTCGTCGACATCGGCAAGGGCAAGCGCCACGTGAGCGAAGTGATGCAGGTCCTGCGCGGTCTCGATCGCCAGGCCAATGCCGAGCCGGCGCCACCCCATGGCCTCGTGCTGTGGGAAGTCTCCTACTAGCCGCTCACGCCTCGCTGGCGGCGAATCCGGCGTCGCGGATGACGCGTGCGACCTCGCCGCGGTGCGACGGGTCGCGCGTCTCGAGCGTCAAGCGCACTTCGGTCTCGTTGATGCCGACGCGTGATCCGGCGCGATGGTGATCGACCGACAGCACGTTGAGTCCTTCGGCGGCGACGACTTCGAGCAAGCGTGCGAGTTCGCCCGGCGTGTCGCGCACGATCACGCTGAGCACGAGGTAGCGCCCTGCGGCCGAGAGCCCGTGGTCGACCACGCGCACGAGCAACAACGGATCGATGTTGCCGCCGGAGACGACGACGCCGACCGCGCCGTCACCGGGCACGAGACCGCTCAGGACGGCCGCCAGCGCGGCCGCGCCCGCGGGTTCGACAACCTGCTTGGCGCGCTCGAGCAACATCACGAGCGCCTGGCTGATCGCTTCCTCGTCGACCTTCACCACTTCGTCGACGTAGGCGCTGATATGCGCGGCGGTGAGTTCGCTCGTGCCTTTGACGCGAATGCCGTCGGCCATGGTGTTCGACCGGTCGGCGGCTTCGACGCCGATCACGCGCACGTCGCGGCGGGTGTGGGCGAAGGCGGTTGCGACGCCGGAGATCAGCCCACCGCCACCGATCGGCACGACAACCGTGTCGATCTCGGGGGCCTGCGCCGCCAGCTCCAACCCGACCGTTCCCTGACCGGCGATGACTCGCTCGTCGTCGAACGGAGGCACGTAGACGGCGTCGCCCGCTTCGGACTTCGCGCGGTCGAGGCAGATGTTGACGGACCCGTCGACCAGCACGACGTTGGCGCCGTAGTTGCGCGTTGCCTCGACTTTGGGAAGCGGCGCCGACGCCGGCATGTAGATGGTCGCCTTGTGGCCGAGCAAGCCGGCCGCCAGCGCCACGCCTTGGCCGTGGTTGCCGGCGGACGCCGCCACCACCGGTACCGCGTCGGGAAGCTGCGAGATCAGGTTGTAGGCGCCGCGGATCTTGAACGAGCCCGTGCGCTGGAGGTGCTCGTACTTCATGATCACGGGGCGCCGCGCCACGTCCGAGATGCCCGCGTGACGCTCGACGCGGGTCTCGGTGATGACCCCGGCGAGACGGTTCGCCGCCGCCTCGATGTCGGCGCGTGAGATCACGAGGCGAGGAACTCTCGGACATCGGCGACGAGTTTGCGCTGCTCACGGGCAGTATCCACGGGGACGCGCTCCCAGTCGTCGGCGTAGCGCACGTCAGCGACGACTCCGTCGTCGTTCCAATGAAAGTGAAGGAACGGCTTGTTCTTGCGGTAGACCGCCGTCTGCGTCTTGCCCCGTAAGCTCAGTCCGTCGAGCGCGCTGATCTCGGCGAGCAGGTCAGCGACCGGTTTGGGAACGTCGAAGCCGCGCACAGGCGGAGGCTACCGGCGTTTGCCCAGCGTGCGGCGAGCCCCTATCCTTGTCCGGTCCCGCAGCGCGACAGCTGCCGACGACGTTCTTAGGAAAGCAAGTGCGCACGTTCTCACCAAAAGCATCTGACATCACGCGCGTCTGGCATGTCGTCGACGCCGAAGGAATGGTCCTCGGCCGGATGGCTACCGAGGTGGCGCGCCTGCTGCGCGGCAAGCACAAGCCGATCTTCGCGCCGCACCTCGACACGGGCGATTTCGTCATCATCGTGAACGCGGACAAGGTCGTGTTGACCAACAACAAGGCCGAGTCGAAGAACGTCTACCGCCACTCGGGTTACCCGGGCGGTCTCAAGACCACGACCTTCGCCGACCTGCTCGCCACCAAGCCGACCGAAGCGGTCCGCAAGTCGGTGCGCGGCATGCTGCCGAAGGGCGCGCTCGGTCGTCAGCAGATGCTGAAGCTCAAGGTGTACGCCGGGCCGAACCATCCGCACGCCGCCCAGATGCCCCAGCCATTCGACGTGCCGGGTGCGCGCCGGGCCGAGAAGTCAGAGTCCTAGGAGTTTCGATGCCCAAGCCGCTCACGCAGACCACCGGTCGTCGGAAGGAAGCTGTCGCTCGCGTTCGTCTTCGCCCGGGTTCCGGCAAGATCACGATCAACAAGCGCACGTTCGAGGACTACTTCCCGTCGCCGACGCACCGCATGATCGCCAGCGAACCGCTGCGTCTCGCCAACCTCGAGAGCGCCTACGACATCGACGCCACGATCGACGGTGGCGGCGTTGCCGGTCAGGCCGGCGCGCTGCGCCTCGGCATCGCGCGTTCGCTCGTCGAACTCGATCCCGAAGCGCGCCCGCTGCACAAGGGCGCAGGTTTCCTCACGCGCGACGCCCGCGAGAAGGAATCCAAGAAGGCCGGCCTCAAGAAGGCTCGCAAGGCGCCGCAGTACTCCAAGCGCTAGCGGTACTCGCGTGTCCCTGAAGTTTGGGACCGACGGCGTCCGCGGCGTCGCGTTTGAAGAACTCACCCCAGAACTCGTCTACGGGCTCGGTCGCGCGGCGGCGCGCGTGCTCGGAACCGACGAGCCGTATTACGTCGGACGCGACACGCGCGTCTCCGGACCTGCGCTGCAAGAGGCGCTGGCGTCGGGCCTCATCGCCGAGGGCGCGCGCGTCGTCGACCTCGGCGTGATCCCGACACCGGGCGTGGCGTCGGTGTGTGCGTCACGCAACGCGCCCGGCGCGGTGCTGTCCGCGTCGCACAACCCGTACCAGGACAACGGCGTGAAGTTCTTCGCTCGCGGCGGGGTGAAGTTGACCGACGACGTCGAGGAAAAGCTCGAAGCGCAGTTGCCCGACCTGGTCGGCGCGCCGGGCGCGGCGCAACAAGAGACCGACGAGGCGGCCGCGCCTGCCTACGAGCGCGAACTACTCGCGTCGCTCGAGGGCCGCCGGCTCGACGGGTTATCGGTCGTGCTCGATTGCGCGAACGGCGCGGCGTCGGCGATCGCGCCGCGGGTGTTCGAGGCCGCGGGCGCGCGCGTGCGCGTCCTGAACAACGCGCCGACGGGCGTCAATATCAACGATGGCTGTGGGTCGACGCACCCTGAGGCATTGCAAGCGGAAGTCGTCGCCACCGGCGCCGACGTCGGCCTGGCGTTCGACGGAGACGCCGACCGCGTCCTCGCCGTCGACGCCAACGGGAATCTCGTCGACGGCGACCACATCCTGGCGGTCTGCGCCGTCGACCGCCACGACCGAGGCCGTCTGGAAGACGACACGTTGGTCGTGACCGTGCTGGCCAACATGGGGTTGCGCATGGCGATGGAGCAGCGCGGCGTGCGCGTCGTCGAGACGCAAGTCGGCGACCGCTACATCCTCGAAGCGATGGCAGACGGGCGCTGGGTCCTCGGCGGCGAGCAGTCCGGCCACATCATCCACCGCGACTTGGCGACTACGGGCGACGGCATGCTCGCCGGACTCCAATTGCTCGACGTCGTGGCGCGCACCGGCACCCCGCTCGCAGACCTCGCGTCGGTGATGACGCGCATGCCGCAAGTAATGATCAACGTCGGCGGTGTCGACCGCGCTCGGCTCGACGACACTCCGGCCGTGTGGGCGGCCGTGGACAAGGAGTCCGCCGAACTCGGGTCGTCAGGCCGCGTCCTGCTGCGCAAGTCGGGCACGGAACCCATCGTGCGCGTGATGGTCGAAGCGTCTACGGAGGCGCAAGCGAACGAAATCGCCGGTCGCATCGCCGCCGTCGTGGAAGCAGAACTGCGCCTGTAGCCTTGCCGCCATGTGCGGCATCATCGGCGTGACCGGCGACCCATCGGCGCTCGGCGTCATCCTCGAGGGCCTGCACCGCCTCGAATACCGCGGCTACGACTCTGCGGGCATCGCGCTCGTCGTGCCGGGCGACGAGATCTGGCGCAAGCGCCGCGCCGGTGGCACCAAGAGCCTGCCGGAGTTGATCGAAGCGGTCGCCGACGCGCCGGCGGGTGTGTCGACGGGGATCGGTCACAACCGCTGGGCGACGCACGGCGGCCCCACCGAGCGCAACGCCCATCCGCACACCGACGCGTCGGGCAAGTTGGCGTTGGTGCACAACGGGATCATCGACAACTACAAGGACTTGGCGGCAACGCTGCCGCAAGGCGGTGCCGAGCTGCAGTCCGAGACCGACAGCGAAGTGCTGGCGCACGTGATCGCGGCGCGCATGGCATCGACGGGGATGGGTCTCGCTGACGCGACGCGCGCCGCGCTGCGCGACGTGCACGGCAAGTTCTCGATCGCGGTCGTGCACGTCGACGAGCCTGATCTCATCGTCGGCGCGCGGCGCGGCTCGCCGCTCATCTGCGGCGTGAACAAGACGACGGCGTATCTCGCCAGCGACATTCCCGCAATCCACGGCAAGGCCGACGACTTCTACGTCATCGACGACGAGCGCGTCGTGGAGTTGCGTCCCGGATCCGTGCGCATCACGACGCTCAACGGCGACGAGGTCGCGCTCGAGAAGCGCGAGGTGACGTGGGACCTCGCGTCCGCCGAGAAGGGCGGCTATCCCGACTTCATGCTCAAGGAGATCTACGAGCAGCCCGACGCCGTCCGCGACACGCTGCTCGGGCGCGTCGACGACGACTTGATTTCGCTCGATCAGATGAAGCTCACCGATGACGACCTGCGCCGCATCGACAAGGTCTTCATCGTCGGGTGCGGCACCAGCTACAACGCCGGGCTCGTGGGTGAGCGCGCCATCGAGCACTGGGCGAAGCTCGCCGTCGAGAGCGAGGTGGCCAGCGAGTTCCGCTACCGCGACCCGGTGTTGTCGCCCAACAGTCTCGTGGTCGCCATCAGCCAGTCGGGCGAGTCGCTCGACACGATGGAAGCCGTCACCTTCGCCAAGCGCCAGAAGGCGCCGGTGCTTACGGTGTGCAATGTCGTCGACTCGTCGATGGCGCGCGACTCCGACGCCGTGCTCTACACGCACGCCGGTCCTGAGATCTGCGTGGCCGCGACCAAGACGCACGTCGCGCAAGTCGCAGCGCTCAACGTGTTGGCGCTGTACCTCGCGCAATTGCGCGGCACGCTCTATCCCGAAGAGGCCGCGCACCTCGTCCGCGACTTGCAGCAGGTGCCGGATCGCATCGCGCAAGCAGCGGCGAACGCCGACAAGGCGAAAGCGATGGCCGAGAAGTATCTCGACGTACGCGACGTGTTCTTCATCGGCCGCGGATCGGGCTTCGCGATGGCGCATGAGGGCGCGCTGAAGCTCAAGGAACTCAGCTACGTGCGCGCCGAGGCCTACGCCGCCGGCGAGTTGAAGCACGGTCCGATCGCGCTCATCGAAGAGGGCGTGCTCGTGGTGGCGTTGGCGACGCGCAGCCGGTTGCTCGACAAGATCGTTTCCAACATTCAAGAAGTGAAGGCGCGGGGCGCGTCGGTGCTGACCGTGGCCACGGACCTTGACGGCAACGGCACGATCGATCCTCGTCTCGCGGAACTGAGCGACGACGTGTTCGCCGTCCCGGACGCGGGCCATGAGTTGTTCAACCCGATGGTCGACGTGGTGCCGCTGCAGCTGTTCGCCTATTACCTCGCCAAGGCGCGGGGCAACGACGTCGACAAGCCGCGGAACCTGGCCAAGACCGTCACGGTCGAATGATCGGCCGGTAATGATCGGACTGGGCATTGACGCCGTCGATGTCGACCGCTTCGAATCCGTGTTGGCGCGTACGCCGCGCATGGCGGAGCGACTGTTCACCGATGCCGAGCGCGGCCTGTCACCGGTGGCGCGGTTAGCGGCGCGCTTCGCGGTGAAAGAGGCAGTGATGAAGGCGATGGGCGTCGGACTCGGAGCCTTCGGCTGGCACGAGGTGGAGACGGTGCGCGCCGAATCGGGGGCCCCGGAGTTGGTGTTGCGTGGCGCCGCGGCGACGCTGGCGGCGGGGCAGGGGATCACGCGGTGGAAGGTGTCGCTGTCGCACACCGATCGCACCGCGGTCGCGGTGGTCGCCGCGCTGTGAAGCCGGTTCTGTCCGTCGCGGAAATGCAGGCGGTCGACGCCGCCGCGTCCGAACCCGTCGACGTGCTCATCGAGCGCGCCGGCAGCGCGGTGGCATGGGCCGCGCTGCGCATGCTCGGCGGCACGTACGGCAAACGCGTGGTCGTCGTCGCCGGGAAGGGCAACAACGGCGCCGACGGACGGGCCGCAGCGCGCCGTCTCACCGAACGCGGCGTGCGCGTGCACATCGTCGACGCCGCCGATGCGCCTGCCGTGTTGGCGCCGAGTGACCTCGTGATCGACGCGGCGTACGGCACCGGGTTCCACGGCGACTATCACGCACCCGATCCCAACGGCGCGCCGGTCCTCGCGATCGACATCCCGTCCGGAGTGAACGGCGACTCCGGCATCGCGTGTCACGGCGCTGTCCACGCGGCGCGCACCGTGACGATGGGCGCGCTGAAGCCGGGACTGTTGCTGGCCGACGGACCGGACCACGCCGGCGAGATCGTCGTCGAACCGATCGGGTTGCACGCGTCGTCTGAACGCGTGCACCTCGTCGAGAGCGCGGACGTGCGCGAGTGGGTGCCGCGGCGCGACCGCGAGGCGCACAAGTGGCGCGGCGCCGTCTGCGTGATCGGCGGATCTCCCGGGCTCTACGGCGCCGCCGGGTTGGCCGCCGCGGCCGCGCAACGCGCCGGCTCAGGCATGGTCCGCCTGGCGATTCCCGGCGGCACGCCGTCGGGTCCACCGAAGCCGATCTCGTCACTCGGTGCTGACCTGCCGCTGCGGCACTGGGGCAAGTCGGCCGTCGAAGCCACCGAGCGATGCTCAGCGGCCATCATCGGGCCCGGTCTCGGGCGCAGCCACGACGCGCTCGACAACGCCGCCGAAGTCGTGGCCGACACCGCCATACCGCTGATCGTCGATGCCGACGCGCTCGACTTGTCGGTGATCCGTCGCGAGGTGATCAAGGAACGCGGCGCTCCCGTCGTCGTGACGCCGCACGACGCGGAGTTCAAACGCCTGTCGGGGCGATACCCGGGCGACGACCGCATCGGCGACGTGCGCGCGTTGGCGCACTCGACGGGATGCGTCGTGCTGCTCAAGGGTCCGACGACGATCGTCGCCGATCCCGACGGACGCGTCCTCATGTCGAACGCCGGCGATCAGCGCCTCGCGACTGGAGGCACCGGCGACGTCTTGTCGGGCGTGCTGGCGACGTTCTGCGCCCGCGGCGTGCCGGCGTTCGAAGCGGCGGCCGCTGCCGCGTACGTCCACGGCATCGCCGGGCGTCTCGGTCCACAGGACGGCTTGGTCGCCGACGACCTCCTGCCGTTGCTGCCGACCGCGCTCGCGCAGGTCTTCGATGGCTGAAGCCAAGACGCGCCCAGCGTGGGCCGAAGTCGACCTCGACGCGATCACCGCGAACACGCGCGCCGTCGCCGAGGTCGTCGCACCGGCGGACGTGTGCGCGGTGGTGAAGGCGAACGGATATGGCCACGGGGCCGACGACGCGGCGCGCGCCGCGCTGCGCGGCGGTGCGACGCGCCTCGGTGTCGCGTTGGCGGAGGAAGGCGTGGCGCTGCGCAAGGCGGGCATCGCCGCGCCGGTGCTGTTGTTGTCGCAGCCGTCGGCCGCCGCCATGAGCGATGTTGTCCGGTACGACCTCACGCCGACGCTGTACAGCGCGCGCGCCATCGGTGTGCTGGCCGCAGCCGCGAAGCGGCGCGACGTCACGGTGCCCGTCCACGTGAAAGTCGACACCGGCATGCACCGCGTCGGCGCCGAACCGGACCTGGCGGTGGAGTTGGCGGTGCAGATCGACCAGACGCCGAACTTGGAACTCGAAGGCTTCTACACGCACCTCGCCGTGAGCGAGGACCTGGCGCGCAATGACGTAACCGCGGCTGCCCTCGACCGGTTCGACGCCGCCGTGGAGAAACTGGCGGCGCAGGGCGTCGCGCCGCGACTGCTGCACGCCGCCAACTCGGGTGGCGCGCTCGGGCACGCACGAAGCCGTTACGACATGGTGCGCGTCGGCATCGCGCTGTACGGGTATCCCCCCGGGCCTGACCTCGCGTCCGTCGTCGCGCTCTTACCGGCGATGCAGCTCAAGGCGCGCGTAACCCACGTGCAACACCTCGACGCCGGCGAAGGCGTCAGCTACGGGCTGCGTTACGTCACGCCGTGCGCGACCACGATCGCAACGCTGCCGCTCGGCTACGCCGACGGTGTACCGCGCGCGCTGGCGGCTGCCGGCGCTTGTGTGCTGATCGGCGGCAGGAAGTGCCCGATCGCCGGGACGATCACGATGGACCAACTCATGGTCGACTGCGGGGCGGACTCTACGGTTGAGCTCGGCGACGAAGCGGTACTGCTGGGAACCCAAGGAGACGAAGCGATTACTGCGCAAGACTGGGCGGACCGGCTCGGGACGATTAGTTACGAGGTGCTGTGCGGCATCGGCCGGCGCGTGCCGAGGCGTGCGCACGGAGCGCACGAGTAGCCATGGCAAGGCGGAACCGCGCGCTGGCGTTCGGCGCGGCCGGAGTCGGCGCCGGCCTGGCCGCAGCCGCCGCGTACGCGGCCGCGCGACGCCATCGCGACGACGTGCTCGACCTGTCGGAGCTTGCGCTCGCGGACGATCTCGAGACCGTGGCGGTCACCGTTGACGACGGCGTCACCATCCACGGCGTCGCCGCCGGCAGCGGGCAACCGATCGTGTTGTTGCACGGGGTCACGCTTTCGGTCGCGACCTGGCCGTACCAGATCGCCGCGTTGCGCAAGGAGTTCCGCGTGATCGCGCTCGACGCGCGCGGCCACGGGCTTTCGAAGCATCACGGCCCGGTGTCGGGACTCGACCGCATGGCCAGTGACGTCGCGCAGGTGTTCGCGCAACTCGACTTGCGCGACGCCATCGTCGTCGGCCATTCGATGGGCGGGATGATGACCCAGCAGATGGTGCTCGACTTCCCCGACCTCGCGCGCGAGCGCGTCGCCGGGACGATCTTGCTGTCGACGGCCGCTGCGCCCGGTCAAGGCGTGCCGTTCTCGGGACCCACGACGCGGCGGTTCCGTCCGGGTTCGCCCGCCGGGCGTGTCGCGTTGCCGCCGGGTGAGGTCGGGTTCGCGTTGGCGCGTCTCGCGCTCGGCGCCAAAGCCGATCCGCGCCACGTCGCGCACACGCGCAACATGACGGGTGCGACGAGCGCGCACACGATCTCGCACGTGTTGCCCCACGTCGTCGCCTTCGACGTGCGGGCGCGGCTGAAGGACTATGCGGTCCCGGCGCTCGTCATCACCGGCTCACGCGACCTGCTCACGCCTCCGCGCGTTGGTCGCGAGTTGGCGCGTCGCATCCCGAACGCCACCTTCGAAGTGGTCCCCGGCGGCGGCCACATGCTGATGCTCGAACGCGCCGAGTGGTTGAACGATCGCATCGCCACGTTCGCCAGCACCGTCGGATGATCACCGACGTCCGCGGCGTCAAGGTCGGTCACTGGACAGATCCGGTCGGCAAGACCGGCTGCACCGCCGTCGTGTTGCCGCCGAACACCGTCGCGTCGGGGGAAGTGCGCGGCGGTGCGCCCGGCACCCGCGAGTTCGAACTGCTCGCGCCGACGCGCATGGTGCAGCACGTCGACGTCGTGATGCTGAGCGGAGGCTCGGCGTATGGCCTCGCCACCTGCGACGGAGCGATGCGGTGGTGCGAAGCGCACAAGCGCGGCTACAAGACCCTTCGCAGCGGCGTCGTGCCCATTGTGGTCGGGATGATCATCTTTGACCTCGCCGTGGGCGACCGGCGCGCCCGCCCCGATGCCGACGCCGGCCACGCCGCGTGCACGGCGGCGAAGCGCGGCAAGTTCGACATCGGCCTCGTCGGCGCCGGCGCCGGCGCGACGATTGGCAAGGTCGGCGGACCGGCGACGACCAAGCCCGGCGGGATCGGCACTGCCACCGAGCGCGACGGCGATCTCGTGGTGAGTGCCCTGGTCGTCGTCAACGCCGGTGGCCACGTACGCGACGCGTCGACGGCGGCCATGCCGTGGGCGCGGCAGTTCGCGCCGCTCGAGAACACGACGATCGGCGTCGTCGCCACCAACGCCGCACTCGACAAGAACGCGTGCTTTCTCGTCGCGCAGGGAGGACACACCGGCATTTCACGCGCGCTTGATCCGTCGCATACGCGCTTCGACGGCGACGCCATCGTCGCCGCCGCGACCGGCCAGGTCACCGCCGATCCGGATCGCGTGCGCGCCCTCGGGGCGCACGCCGTGGAGGCGGCGATCCGTAACGCCGTCGCGGCGTCGAACCCGTAGGCTCGACGGGTCATGGCTGCAGCTCTCGCCGACTTGGCGGTGCAGGCCGCGGATTGCACGAGGTGTCCGCTGGCGTTGACGCGAACGAATGTCGTGTTCGGCGTTGGTGACCCCGACGCGCCGCTGATGATCGTCGGCGAAGCGCCGGGCAAGGACGAGGACGAGCACGGCGAGCCGTTCGTCGGGCGTTCCGGCAAGCTGCTCGATCAAGTGATGCTCGAAGAGCTCGGCATCACGCGCGATCGCATCTTCATTGCGAACACGGTCATGTGCCGACCTCCCGGCAACCGCGACCCGCTGCCCGACGAGATCGCGGCGTGCAACCCGTGGCTCGAAGCCAAGCTCGACGCGATGGCGCCGAAGGTCGTCATCACGCTCGGGAACTTCGCCACGAAGCTGCTGTTGTTCGGCGACCCGAAGGCCAAGGAAGGGATCACGAAGCTCCGCGGCAAGACGTACCCGTGGCGCAACGGCGCGGTGCTCGTGCCGACGTTTCATCCGTCGGCGGTACTGCGCAGCGGCGGGGGCCAACCGTTGGCGCAAATGCGCGCCGACTTCATCCGCGCGAAGCGCGCCCTCGCCGACGCCGGAGTCGCGCTGTGATCACCCGCGTCACGCACAGCCCTGAAGAAACCGAACAACTGGCAGCAACGGTCGCCGGCCTGGCGCGACCGGGCGATCTGATCGTGCTCGTCGGCGGACTCGGTGCGGGCAAGACTCGGTTCGTGCGCGGGTTTGCCGCGGCCATGGGCGCCGCGGATCCCGCGACGTCGCCGACGTTCGCGCTGGTGCACAACTACGCCGCGCGCGTGCCGCTCGTGCACGCTGACCTGTACCGCCTCGTCAGCGAGCACGAGGTGCTCGACCTCGGCCTTGACGAAGCGTTGGCGGACGGCGCCATCGTCCTCGTCGAGTGGGGCGATCTCGCCGAGACGTTGCTGCGCACCGACCGGCTGACCGTCACCATTCGCGATGTCGACGAGACCTCGCGCGAGTTTGCGTTGGACGGCTGGGCTGATCGGTGGGCGACGTGATCATTCTCGGCATCGAGTCCGCGACGGCGCGCGCCGGTGTGGCGATCGGCACGCCGGACGGCGTCGTCGCCAGCGCGCAGGTGACGCGCGGCGCGCGTCACGCCGAAGTTCTCATGCCGGCGATCGACTTCGTGTGTAGGCACGCGGGTATCGCGGTCGCCGATCTCGACGCCATCGCCGTCGACGTCGGACCGGGTCTGTTCACGGGATTGCGCGTCGGTATTGCGACCGCTAACGGACTCGCGCAGGCGTTGGGCAAGCCGATGATCGGTGTCTGCAGTCTCGACGTGTTGGCGCACGCGGCGCGTCACGCCGGACCCGACGTGGTGAGCGTGATCGACGCCCGTCGCAAGGAGGTCTACGCGGCGCGCTACGGGATAGTGGACGGGGTGCTGAAGCGTGTGCTCGAGCCGACTGTGATGCCGCCGGCGGAGTTGCTGGCGCAATTGGGCGACGTCGTGATGGTGGGCGACACCCTGCTCGACCACGGCGCGATCTACGCGCTCCCGTCGGCCGAGACGCTGGTGGAAATGGCCCGCACGCTGGACTTCCAGGAACCCAACAGCATTGTGCCGAACTATCTGAGACAGTCAGATGCTGAGCTGAACGCGGCGCGCCGGCCAGCGGAGGCGGAAGGGAAGGGGGCGTCGAGTGGCAGCTGAACCGAAACACCCGGACGGCCTCGTTCCCCCCGACAGCGAACGCGAACCGCTCGACGTGCACCTGACGCCCATGCGCCGCCGCCACCTGCGCACGGTGCTCCGCATCGAGACCGAGGTGTATCCGCGGCCGTGGACGATCAACTTGTTCGTCAGCGAACTCGGGATGCGCACCAGCCGTTCGTATTACGTCGCCAAAGTCGGCCCGACCGTCGTCGGCTACAGCGGGCTCATGCTGGTGGGCGACGACGCCCACGTGACGACGATCGCCGTGGACCCGGCGTGGCACCGCAACCACATCGGCTCGCGCCTACTGCTGAACATCGCGCGCGATGCGCGCGAGCGCGGCACGCGTCATCTGACGCTCGAAGTGCGCGTGTCGAACGAGGCGGCGCAGAACATGTACCGCACGTTCGGTTTCCGTCCGGCGGGAATTCGCAAGGGGTACTACGTCGAGACGAACGAAGACGCGCTGGTGATGTGGGCCGACGACATCGACCAGGACGACTACCTCGACCGCCTATTGCGCATCGAGACCGGTATCCGCGGCACGACGACCGTCGACCGTCTCCGTCCATGACCGCGCGGAACGACCTCGTCCTCGGCATCGAGACGAGCTGCGACGAGACGGCGGCGGCAGTTGTCGCGGGCGGCACCACCGTGCTGGCGTCGGTGGTGTCGAGCCAGATCGACTTGCACGCGCGCTTCGGCGGAGTCGTGCCCGAACTCGCGGGGCGCGCGCACCTCGTCACGCTCGGCCCGGTGGTGGACGATGCGCTCGCGCAAGCCGGCGTCGAAGGCCGCGACTGCGCGGCCGTCGCGGTCACGCACGGCCCGGGGCTCATCGGCGCGCTGCTCGTCGGCGTGAGCCACGCCAAGGCGCTGGCGTACGGCTGGGACGTGCCGTTCGTCGGCGTGAACCATCTCGAGGGCCACCTCTACGCCTGCCTCCTCGAACGGCCCGACCTTCCGTTGCCGGCGATCGTGCTGCTGGTGTCGGGCGGGCACACGATGCTCGTGCACGTGCGCGCCATGGGTGATTACACGATCCTCGGCGGCACCATCGACGACGCCGCCGGTGAGGCCTACGACAAGGTCGCCCGCGTCCTCGGTCTCGGCTACCCGGGCGGTCCGATCATGGACAAGCTCGCGCGCGACGGCAACCCCAAAGCGGTGCCGATGCCGCGGCTGATGCGCGACGACTCGTACGACTTCTCGTTCTCCGGAATCAAGACGGCGGTGGCGCGCCGCGTCGCCGCTGAGCCGTCGCTGAACGCCGCGGACGTCGCCGCCGGATTCCAGCGCGCCGTCGTCGACAGCCTCACGTCGAAGGCGGCGAAGGCGGTCACCGATACCGGTGCGAACGCGCTGTGTCTCGCCGGCGGTGTGGCCGCGAATTCGGAGTTGCGAGCGCGCACGCAACAAGTCGCCGACGAACTGGGCGTCGATTGCTTGTTGCCGGCGATGAAGTACTGCACCGACAACGCCGCCATGATCGCCGCCGCCGGCTGGTGGCGGCTGCAGTCGGACGGCCCGACCTCACTCGCGGATAGCGCTTACCCCAACCTGCGCCTGACGGCGTCTTAGCGCTTTGCGCGTCTTGACTCGCTTGTAGTTGCCGGCGGCCGCCTCCGTTGCGGCGGCGCGCACGAGTGGATCGGGATCGTGTTCGGCGGCGCGGGCGAAGGCGGCCGGTACTCGCTCGTCGCGCGCCGCGAGCAGGATGAGCGGGAACAGGCTGGCGTGACGCACTTTCGGGCTGCTGTCGTCCTCGAGCACGTCGATCAGCGCAGGGACGACGTCGTCGACGCACAGTTCGCCGACGCGGCAGCGTTCGCACGACAGGCCGTGCAGCGCGTTCAGGCGCACCACGGGAGCAGGGTCACGCAGCGCGGCGCGGAACGTGTCGGCGGACTCGTCGTTCGCCTCGTGGTCGACGACGCCGAGGGCGAAGCGGCGGGTCTTGCCGTTGGGGTGATCGAGCGCGGCGCGCTGCATGAGGGCGATGGGCGCCTTGGGGAGGCGTGCCTTCCAGTCGCGGGGCTTACGGGTGCCGAGAGCACCCAGTTCGCGCACGGCAGCCCACCAGTCCGACAGGTATTGGTCGACCTGCTGCAGCTCTTCGGGGGACAGGGCCATCCAATAAGGCAACCAGTGACAGCACCGGGTTGCCAGCGCTTTCCGCTCCCACTATCGTTAGCACTCGCCATTGGAGAGTGCTAACGGACTTTGGAGGTCCACCGCAATGAATCTGCAGCCCCTGGACGACCGAATCGTCGTGCGCCCGAATGAGAGCGAAGAGACCACCGCATCGGGTCTCGTCATTCCCGATACCGCCAAGGAGAAGCCGCAGCAGGGCGTCGTGCTCGCTGCCGGCCCCGGCCGTCGCTCCGAACAGACCGGCGAGATCATCCCGCTCGGCATCTCGGAAGGCGACACCGTCGTGTACTCGAAGTACGGCGGCACCGAGATCACGATCGACGGTGAGGATCTCCTCATCCTGACCAGCCGCGACGTGCTCGCGCTGGTCGGCGACAAGAAGAAGAAGTAGCCCATGCCCAAGATCCTCAAGTTCGACGACAACGCGCGTCGCGCACTCGAGGCCGGCGTCGACAAGCTCGCCAACGCGGTGCGTGTCACGCTCGGTCCGAAGGGCCGCAACGTCGTGATCGACAAGAAGTGGGGCGCCCCCACGATCACCAACGACGGCGTGACCATCGCCCGCGAGGTGGAGCTCGAAGACAAGTTCGAGAACATGGGCGCACAGCTCGTCAAGGAAGTGGCCACCAAGACCAACGACGTCGCCGGTGACGGCACGACGACCGCCACGGTCCTGGCGCAGGCGCTCGTGCACGAAGGCCTGCGCAACGTGGCCGCCGGCGCGTCGCCCTCGCAGCTGAAGAAGGGCATCGAGCTCGCCGTCGCTGCGGCCGTCGAGTCGATCAAGAAGGAAGCCAAGGACGTCGACGGCAAGGAGCAGATTGCTCAGGTCGCCGCCAACTCCGCCGCCGACAAGAACATCGGCGACGTGCTCGCCGACGCGATCGACAAGGTCGGCAAGGACGGCGTGGTCACCGTCGAAGAGTCGAACACCTTTGGGCTCGAACTCGAGTTCACCGAGGGCATGCAGTTCGACAAGGGCTACCTGTCGCCGTACTTCGTGACGGACCAGGAGCGCCAGGAAGCCGTCCTCGAGGACCCGTACATCCTGCTCATCAACAGCAAGATCTCGGCCGTCCACGAGTTCGTCCCCGTGCTCGAGAAGGTCATGCAGACGGGCAAGCCGTTGCTGGTCGTCGCCGAGGACGTCGAGGGCGAAGCCCTGGCGGTTCTCGTCGTCAACCGCATCCGCGGCACGTTCGCGTCCGTTGCCGTGAAGGCTCCCGGCTTCGGCGACCGCCGCAAGGCGATGTTGCAGGACATGGCCACGCTCACCGGCGGTCAGGTCATCGCCGAAGAGGTTGGCCTCAAGCTCGAGACCGCGACGCTCGACCTGCTCGGTCGTGCCCGCAAGGTCGTCGTCACCAAGGACACCACCACCATCGTCGAAGGTGGCGGCACCGAGGCCGACGTCAAGGGCCGCATCGCGCAGATCAAGCGTGAGATCGACGACACCGACTCCGACTGGGATCGGGAGAAGCTCCAGGAGCGCCTCGCCAAGCTGGCCGGCGGCGTCGCCGTCGTCAAGGTCGGCGCGGCCACCGAGGTCGAGCTCAAGGAGAAGAAGCACCGCATCGAGGACGCGCTGTCCGCGACGCGTGCCGCGCTCGAAGAGGGTGTCGTCGCCGGTTCGGCCGCCACGCTGCTGCGTGCGCAGAAGGCCGTGCTCAAGGTCGCCGAGGATCTCGTCGGGGACCAGGCCACCGGTGCGCGCTCGGTCGCCAAGGCGCTCGAAGCGCCGGCGTACTGGGTCGCCAACAACGCTGGCGTCGAGGGCTCGCTCATCGTCGAGCAGAGCAAGGCCGAGAAGGGCCAGCGCGGCTACAACGCCGCCACGGGCAACTTCGAGGACCTGCTCAAGGCCGGCATCATCGACCCTGCCAAGGTGACCCGCTCGGCGCTGCAGAACGCGTCGTCGATTGCGTCGCTGCTGCTCACCACCGAGGCGCTCGTCGCCGACAAGCCCGAGCCCGCTGGCGCTGCGCCGGCGATGCCTCCGGGCGGCGGCATGGGCGGCTTGGGCGGAATGGGGTTCTAGGAGCCCCCGCACCAAGTACTACGGACGGCCGGGCCTTCGGGCCCGGCCGTTTCGCGTTAGCGGTGCGACAGAGCGACGTGGACCTCTCCGTCCACGTTGGCCCAGCCGGCGGGCATGACCTTGGTGTTGTGGTCCAAGACGACGGTGCCGTCGGCGGTGATGGCGATGCAGCCGCCGTCGCCGTCGAGAGTCGTCACGTCCGCTAGTGCGCGGGCGCACGCGTCGGCAACGGTTTCGCCGGCGGCCACCGCGACGGCGATCGAGTGCGCGAACACCGCGCGGATGAACGCCTCGCCTTTGCCCGTCGCCGAGATGGCGATGCGAGCGTTGGCGTACGTGCCTCCGCCGATGACGGGCGTGTCGCCGACACGTCCGTGCAATTGCCCGCGTGTCCCGCCGGTCGAGGTCGCGGCCGCGACTTTGCCGTGCGCGTCGAGGGCGACCGCGCCGACGGTGCCCGCGGGCGATGCCGTCGCCGGTGTGGTGAACCAGTCGTCGGGCGCGAGGTCGAACTCGTGATCGACGGCGTACGCGTCGGCACCCATGCCCGCGAGCAAGACCGGACCGTCGTTCGCCGCCAGCAGCGCGGCGGCGACGCGTACCGGGTGCTTGGCCACCGTGAGCGCAGCGACGGCCCCGGCGCGCCGCGTCGCCCCGTCCATGACAGCAGCGTCCAGCTCGACGCGGCCGTCGGCCGTGCGCACCGCGCCGCGGCCGGCGTTGAATCGTCCGTCGACTTCGAGCGACACGACCGCCGCGACCGCGGCGTCGATCGCCGTCCCGCCGTGGGAAAGCACGGCGCGTCCCGCTTCGAGCGCCACGCGCACGCCTTCGAGCTGTGGTTCGCCGCCACCGCCGGCGCCGCCGTGCACGACGATCGTCGCGGTCATCGCAGTTCCTTTCTCCACACGAGCTTGAGCCCCGACCATTTGTCGTCGATGGCGCACACCTTCACGTCGACGAGGCCGCGCGGCAGGCAGATCTCGCGCACGGTGTCTTCGGTGATGTCGGTGGGGACCTTGGACGCCTTCTTCGGCCACGCCGCCCACAGCGCGCCCGCAGGAAAGATGGCGCGCTCGTGCTTGGCGATTGCCTTGTCGAGCACGGCGCGTTCGGTGGCGAAGATCACGATGACGTCGTGCGTCTTACCCACACGCGATGTGATCACGACGTCGAGCGGCAGTTCGCCGAGGGTCGCGTCGAAGTCGCTCGGCGCATGCACGAGCGCAACGCGCGCGCCCTCCTTGATCCCCAGTTTCTTCGGCAACGCGGTTCCTGAGTAGCCGGCCATGCGCCGTAGTCTCTAGCGCATGGCTGAGCGTCCGGCGCCCGAACCCCAGAACCTGCTCGACGAGTGGATGAAGTGGGAGCGCGGTGAGATCGAGCCGGGCCGCCTGCTCGCCAACCTCAAGAAGGCCGGCATGCGCGACGTGCTCGAAGACCTCGCGGCGGCGACGGCAAAGGCGAGCGACTGAGCGGGCCGCCGCAGGTCATCCCGCGCCCGGCGTCGCACCGGCCGGGAGCTCCCGCGCCGTGGGCGGACCTCGCCGACGATCGCCGACGCGGCATCGGCCTGGCGCGCGTCGAAGCCGCGGTCACCGCGCCGCGCACGCCCGACCCCGAGCACATGAAGCCGCTGGGCGAGCCCGTCGCCTACGCGCCGCTGCCCGGCAAAGCGGCGGCGGTGTTGGCGGCGTTCTTCGAGGAGGACGGCGAAGCGCGCGTCGTGCTCACGCGGCGGGCGTCGCATCTGCGCAGCCACACCGGCGAGGTGTCGTTCCCGGGCGGGCGCATCGAGGAGGGCGAAGACGCCGAGCGCGCCGCGCTGCGCGAAGCCTGGGAAGAGATCGCGCTCGACACCGCCGACATCACCATCGTCGGCACGCTGACACCGATCTCGACGCTGGCGGCGACGTCGGGCATCACGCCGATCGTCGGCTTCCTGCCGGCGCGCCCCTCGGTGAACGCCGACCCCAACGAGGTCGAGTTCGTGTTCGACGTCTCGCTGGCGCAGCTGCTCGAACCGGGCGTCTTCGAAGAGGAGCGGTGGGACACGCCGTGGGGTGACGACCGTCAGATCAACTTCTTCTATCTGCCCCACGACATCATCTGGGGTGCCACGGCGCGCATTCTGCGCGAGCTGCTCGAGCTCGTGACGGGCTAGCGAACGGCGATGGCGATCGGCGCCGTCGCGTCGATGCCTCCGGCTTCGCGTACGGCATCACCGAACGCGTTCGCTGCCTTTTCGAACAGGTCGGGGCCGAGACGGTCCGTCAGCATCGCCAACGCCGGTGACCACACGGGCGTGCGGCGGAAGAACTCGGCGGGGTCGTCGAAGTCCCAGTGATGCGTGATCTCGTGGATCTCGACGCGCTCGAATCCTGCCGCGCGCACAATCGATTCGAGGTTGTCGCTGAACGTGGCCCACGTCGGGGGCCGTGGCGGCGGCGGCGTCGGCAGCACGCGGCGCAGCGCTTCCGCGATCAACACGCTGACTGCGAAATCGGCAGTCCACACGCCGATCGCCAGTCGTCCGCCAGGGCGCAACACACGATGGAACTCGCGCAGGCCTTGCGCCGTGTCGGGGAAGAACATGAGGCCGAACATCGAGATACCGAAGTCGAACGACGCGTCGTCGAACGTGAGGTGCTGGCCGTCCATCTGCATGACCGCGACGTCCGCGTCGCCGGCGAAGCGCTGCTCGAGTTCGCGCACCATGCCCTCGGCGAAGTCCGTCGACGTGACCCGGGCGCCGGTCGCGCGGGCCGCGGCGGTCGCCTCGCCCGTTCCGGCGGCGACGTCGAGCAGTTGCGAGTCTGCGGTGACACCGGCGAGGCGAACGGCGTCAACGGCGTAGGCGCGCGTCAACACGCCGAAGTTGTCGCCGTACGACGACGCGCCTTGGCTCCATCCGTCGGGAACTTGGTCGGCGGCTATCTCGCTCATCCGGATGACACTATGCAGCCGTGAACAAGGACGAACTGCGTGCCATCCAGCAGCCGATCAAGCAGCGCTATCGGGACGACGATGCCGCCGGACGCATCACGTTGCGCGCCGAGGGATCGCTCTCCGACTCCGACGTCGCCTGTTCGGTGCAGACCGGCCGAGCGCTCGTCGAGGCGGGCCTTCACCCGGCGACGGGCGGGACCGGGTCGCTCGCGTGCTCCGGCGACATGCTGCTGCAGGCTCTCGTCGCCTGCGCCGGCGTGACGCTGCGCTCCGTCGCCACGAACCGCGGAATCGAGGTCGCGGGCACGTTGCGCGCCGAGGGGGACTTAGACTTCCAAGGCACGATGGGCACGAACGCCGATGCCCCGGTCGGGTTCACCGCGATCCGGCTGTTCTTCGATCTCGAATCGGACGCGCCGCAACCCGACATCGACGCGCTCGTCGAGACGACCGAGAAGTACTGCGTGGTGCTTCAGACGCTGGCGAACGGCGTCACGCCGAGCCTGCACACGCAGCGCACAGGCCGATGACGTCGAAGCGGTGGTCGGTTGCCTTGAAGCCTGTCGTCGACGCGATCTGATCGAGCGAATCGGCGACGGCGCGTTCCAGCTTCGCCGGCACGTTGAAGTCGTCGACCTTGCCGCAGCGCGAGCAGATGAGGTGATGGTGGTGATGGTCCGTGAGCGCTTCCGCGAGTTCGAAACGCGCGTGCTCGTCACCGCCCAACACGATTCGGTGCACGACCCCCGCTTGTTCGAGCACCGTCATGTGGCGGTAGGCGCTGCTGGTCGCCACCGACGGCGCTGACTCGATCAACTCGGGGACGCTGACCGGACGATCGAGACGCGCGAGCGCGTCCACCATCTCGCGGCGTCCCGCCGTGAACCGCTGGCCGACGCCGCGCAGGAGCACGGCGACCTCGTCGTGCAGCCTGCGCTCCGGGGCCATCACCCAAGCGTAAGTTGTGCGGCATGCCGACGCTGTCGTTTGAAGGTGAGACGCACGCCGAGATCGTGCGCAAGGTGCGCCGCTGGTTGGTCAGCCTTGACCAGCCTGACGAAGTCATCACGTCCGTCGAAGCGGTCGAGCGTGCGTCGGAGATCACGAAGGACGCGCTGACCGTGATCGCCCAGTCGGCGCCCGCGCCCGTCCGCTCGAGTGAACTCTTCAAGGCGCTGACCCGTTTGGGTTACCAGAACACCGAGATGACGAAGAAGGCGGTCATCAGCGCGCTCGACAACACCGCAGAGACGCAGGACGGCGTCGTGCGCCGCATCGAAGGCGCGGGCCGCGCCGCGGTCTACGAGATGAACGCCGTGGTGGCGAAGCAGATCCTCAAGGCGCTGCGCTCGCGGTAACTCAGCGGCAGATCTGAGGCCCGCCGCGTTCCATCACGCACGCGGTGCCGATCTGCACTTTCGGCTGAGCCTGGGTCGCCTGCCGCGGGCCGCCGAACACGAAGATCGTCACGGCGACGGCAAGGCTGATCAACTGCGCACGGCGACGGCTCTTCACCTAACAGCTATCGACCGCCTGCGGCCGCGCCATGGCTGCTTGGGCGTTAGTTGACCTTGATCAAAGCCTTCTTTGTGGTCTTGGCGCCGTTGTTGAGCATTGAGACGCGTGCTTTGTCGCGTCAGCGAATCCGAACCCAAAGTGACGTCGCGCTAACTGCGCCGCGGTTGTCTTTCACTGTCAAGCGGACGAGGTAGTCGCCTGCCTTCGCGTACTTGTGCGACGCAATTTTCGTGTGCGTCGCCGTCGAATAGTCGCCCCAGTTCCACTGCCACGCAACGATCGAGCCGTCGGGATCCGCCGAGTGATCTCCGGCAACGGCAAGCGTCAATGGCGACGGGCGGTAAGAGGTGATCACCGCGCGAGGAGCAATATTCGGCGCGCTCGTTGTCGTCGTCGACGTAGAAGTGCTCGTCGTCGTGGTGCGAAGGAACGTGGTCGTCGTTTCGCCGGGAGGGACGGGCGTCGGCTGCCAATCGGGGTTTCGCGCGTCGCCCTCGATCAGCTGATGCGCGTTCGTGCCGTCGGCGTTCATCACCCACAGACGCGGCGGCGAGCTGTAGTCGACCGCGAAGTGGGTGAAAGCGATCTTGCTCCCGTCGGGTGACCACACCGGGTCTTCGTCGCGGCCGCCGACCGGTCCGATGGCGTATCGGCCGGAGCCGTCGATACCGACCAACTCGACGGCGGACTCGCCAGGCGCCGCGACCATCGCAATCGTGGAACCGTCGGGCGAGATGCTCGGCTCGCTGCCGCCGTTCGTGTTCGCGATCTCATGTGGGTCGGAGCCGTCCGCTCCGATAATCCAGATCGTCCGGTCGTACGGCGCGGTATCGACGACGTGACTGAACACTATGTGTGAGCCATCTGGCGTCCATGTCGGCCACGTCGTGATGTAGCCATCTCCAAAAATCGTGTGCACGTCCGTTCCGTCGACGTTCTCGATTGCCAGAACACCCTTGGTGCCATCGAAGAAAGCAAGCTTCGATCCGTCAGGTGACAGGCCGGTTGAGTTCGTCGTGTCGGCGTACGAGAGTTCGACGGCGCGACGGTCGGAGCCGTCCGCCGCGACAGAGATCAGGATTGGCCATCCGATGTAGACGATGCGTGAGCCGTCTCCCGTCCACATCGGTTTGGCGACACTCGTCAACTCGTCGCTGACTTGTCGCACGTCGGTCCCGTCCGCATTGACTGTGAACACCTGCTGGCCGAAGGGCGTCTGCCGTGAGAACGCGATCTTCCCCGGCAGTCCTTGCGAAACGGCACTGGCGCGAGTCCCGATCGAACCAACGGCGACGGAGACGACGGCAAAAACCGCTGCCACCACGCAGAGAACGCTCGCGCGCAGCGGCCGACGTCTCATTGCACTCTCACCCACGTCTGTGTCATCGCGGCGGCCGCCTTGTCATCGACGACGGTCAGCGTGATCGCGTACGTGCCGGGCGCCGCGTACTGGTGTGAAGCCTGTCGCCCGATGGTCGACGCGCCGTCACCCCAGTGCCACGTGTATGACTTGATCGACCCGTCGCTATCGGTCGATTTCGCACCGCTGACGGCGACGAGGCGGCCCGAAGTACTCAGCCCGACGACGGGCACGGGCGGTTGGTTCGCGATCGTCGTCGTGGTGCTCGCAGTCGTAGTCGTTGTCGACGCGGTAGTAGAGGTTGACGTTGACGTCGTCGGCACCATCGTCGTGGTTGGTAACGGGTCGCGCCCCAAGGGCTGCCATTCCGGCGCGCCTGCTCCGAAAATGTCCGTCAGTTGGCGCGGGTTCTGGCCGTCCGCGTCCATGACCGAGATGTGGCCAAAGTTGAGAAAGGCGATCTGCGTGCCGTCAGGCGAGAATGTCGGCGAGGCGGCGAACTGGTCTGGAGTCGTGATGCTGTGGCGCCCGGACCCATCGACGTTCATCACGTCGATCTTTGAATCGCTGGTCGACGACTGCACGTCGAAGGCCAGATGCGTTCCGTCCGGGGAGAAGCTCGGGACGCCGATGCGGGCGGTGTCCGACGACGTCACTGCGTGTGCGTCCGAGCCGTCGGTGTTCACGATCCACATCGCGTTCCCGCTACTCGGGGTCGCGAATGCCAGGGAAGAGCCGTCCGGCGACCACCGGGGCTCGCCCGGCACCGCCGGCAGCGATATGTGCGTAGCGCCCGATCCGTCGGCTCGCATCAGGGTGATTGTCTGATTGCTGTTGCCGTAGGCGAACACCGTCCCGTCAGGCGACCATTCGAGGTCGGTGGACGCAGCGTTTGTGGGCAAGGTGAAGTCCCAGCGACGATTGCCGCCGTCAGCGTCGACCGAGCCGACTCTCTCGTCCGGACCGGGGGAGACGTAACCAGCGTTGTGATACGCGATGCGACGGCCGTCGCCAGACCACATCGGGTGGGTCACGCCCCATCCGAGTTCCCAGGTCACCTGGTGCAGGTTGCTGCCGTCCGGGTTAATCGTGAAGATCTCCGTCGACCCACCGTTGGTGTTGTGTGCGTCGTAGGCGCCGAACGCAATGACGCCGTTCTGCCCCGCGGGCGTGGCGCCGACCTTCACCCCGAAGCCGATCGCGGCGAGGCTCGCAGCGAACACAACAACTGCCACGCCCAGTCGTCGGGCGCGGCGAACAACTACGGCCATCTGCACCTATCGACCCGTCAAATCGTTGTCTGAGGGTTCACGGATCGCCGAACCGGTCCACTACAATCTCCTACTTGGCGACCTTGCGGAGGGCCCCACGTGGCTGAAATCGAGATCGGAATCGGCAAGAGCGGTCGTCGCGCCTACGGGTTCGATGACATCGCGATCGTCCCGAGCCGGAGGACTCGAGACCCCGAAGACGTCGACATCTCTTGGGAGATCGACTCGCTGAAGTTCGAGCTCCCGCTGATTGCGAGCGCGATGGACGGCGTGGTCAGCCCGGCCACCGCCATCGAAATCGGCAAGCTCGGCGGCGCCGCCTGCCTGAACCTCGAAGGCCTCTGGACCCGCTACGAGGATCCGGAGCCGCTGTTCGAGGAGATCAGCAAGCTCGACACCGACAAAGCGACGGCGCGCATGCAGCAGATCTACAGCGAGCCGATCAAGCCCGAGCTCGTGCGCGACCGCATCAAGGAGATCAAGTCCGCCGGCGTCCCGGCGGTCGCCAGCCTGACGCCCCAGCGCGTCGAGCAGTTCGCCGACGCGATCCTCAAGGCCGAGCTCGACCTGTTCGTGATCCAGGGCACGGTCGTGTCGGCCGAGCACGTCTCCAAGACGGTCGAGCCGTTGAACCTCAAGAAGTTCATCCGCGAGTACGACATCCCCATCATCGTGGGCGGCTGCGCCAGCTATCAGGCGGCGCTGCACCTCATGCGGACGGGTGCTGTCGGCGTGCTCGTCGGTGTCGGCCCCGGCAACGCCTGCACGACGCGCGGCGTGCTCGGCCTCGGCGTGCCGCAGGCGACGGCCATCGCCGACGCGGCCGGCGCGCGCATGCGTCACCTCGACGAGACCGGCGTGTACGTGCAAGTGATCGCCGATGGCGGCATGAGCCGCGGGGGCGACATCGCCAAGGCCATCGCCTGCGGCGCCGATGCAGTGATGATCGGCTCGCCGCTGACGAGCGCGCACGAGGCGCCTGGCAAGGGCTACCACTGGGGCATGGCGACCTTCCATCCCACGCTTCCTCGCGGCGCACGCGTGCGCACCGAGATCCGCGGTTCGCTCAAGGAGATCCTGGTCGGCCCCGCGCACGAGAACGACGGTCGCCTCAACCTGTTCGGCGCCCTCAAGACGTCGATGGCGACCTGCGGGTACGAGACCGTCAAGGAATTCCAGAAGGCCGAAGTGATGATTGCACCGTCACTGCAGACCGAGGGCAAGCAGCTCCAGCGGTCGCAGGGCGTGGGTATGGGGCACTAGCTCCGCTTCGTGTCTGAGCGCCACCCGGTCCTCGTCGTCGACTTTGGCGCGCAGTACGCACAGCTGATCGCGCGCCGCGTGCGCGAGGCGCACGTCTACTCCGAGATCGTCTCGCACACCATCACGGCTGACGAGATCCGCGCCCGCAACGCCGGCGCCATCATCCTCAGCGGCGGGCCGGCTTCGGTGAACGTCGAAGGATCACCGAGACTCGACCCCGGGATCTACGACACCGGCGTGCCCGTGCTCGGTCTGTGTTACGGCGCGCAGCTGATCGCGCTCCAACTCGGTGGTGAAGTCGCCAAGACCGGCCAGGGCGAATACGGCCGCACGACGCTGAACGTGTCGACGGGCGCGACCGCGTTGCTGCACGAACTGCCGAACGAGCAGGACGTGTGGATGAGCCACTTCGACACCATCACGCGCGCGCCTGACGGGTTCGCGGTCGTGGCGTCGACCGCGAACACTCCGGCGGCGGCGTTCGAGGATCTCGACCGGCGCATCTGCGGCGTGCAGTTCCACCCCGAGGTCAAGCACACGCCGCGCGGCCAGGACATCCTGCAGCACTTCCTCTACGACGTCGCCGGTTGCGCGCCCGAATGGACTCCGGCGTCGGTCATCGAAGAGCAGGTGGCGGCGATCCGTGCGCAGGTCGGCGACAAGAAGATTCTGTGCGCGCTGTCGGGCGGCGTCGATTCCGCAGTGGCTGCCGCGCTCGTGCACAAAGCGGTCGGCGATCAGCTGACGTGCGTGTACGTCGACACCGGCCTGATGCGCCACGGCGAGTCGGAGCAAGTCGAGTCGACGTTCCGCAACCAGTTCCACATCGACCTGGTGCACGTGAAAGCGGGCGACCGTTTCCTCGAGGCGCTCGACGACGTCATCGATCCCGAGAAGAAGCGCAAGACGATCGGCGAGTTGTTCATCCGCATCTTCGAGGAGCACAAGGCCGATCACGGCAACGCCGAGTTCCTCGTGCAGGGGACGCTGTACCCCGACGTGATCGAGTCGGGGAGTGGGACCGCCGCCAACATCAAGTCGCACCACAACGTCGGCGGGTTGCCCGAGGACATGGAGTTCGAGCTCGTCGAGCCGCTGCGCGATCTGTTCAAGGACGAAGTGCGCGCCGTGGGCGAACAGCTCGGCCTGCCGCCCGACATCGTGTGGCGCCAGCCCTTCCCGGGTCCCGGTCTGGGAGTGCGCATCGTCGGCACGATCACGCGCGAGCGCGTCGAGATCCTGCGCAACGCCGATCGCATCGTCGTCGAGGAGATCCGCAAAGCCGGTCTCGAGCGCGAGCTGTGGCAGGCGTTTGCGGTCCTGCCGGCGGTCAAGTCCGTCGGCGTGATGGGCGACGAGCGCACGTACGCGTACCCGATCGTCATCCGCGCCGTCACCTCCGACGACGCCATGACGGCTGACTGGGCGCGCCTGCCCTACGAACTGCTCGAGACGCTGTCGTCGCGCATCATCAACGAAGTGCCGGGTGTCAACCGCGTGGTCTACGACGTGACGTCGAAGCCGCCCGGCACCATCGAGTGGGAATAACGCCCGAGTTCATTCAGGGCGAACTCGCCCGGGCGAAGACGTACACGGTCGTGTTCCTGTTCGCCGGGCCGCGCTACGACGACCATCCCGACGGCGATGCGCTCGTGATGGCGCACGTCACGCGGAACTTCGAGATGAAGGCTGACGGCGTGTTGGCCGTCGTCGGGCCGATGCGCAGCGAAGGCGACGTGCGCGGCTTGTACATCTTCAACTGCGATCCGGTCGAGGCGACGCGCCTGATCGAGGACGACCCGGCTGTGGCCGCTGGCATCTTCACGTTCGGGGTCCAGACCCTGATGGCCTTCCCCGGCGACACGCTGTCCTAGCGGCCTACTTCGGCTGCCACGGGCGGTCCGACGGCATGTCGTGCATCACGCAGAACTCGTTGCCTTCGACGTCGCGCATCACGGTGAAGCGGTCTGACAGGTCGAAGTCGTCGGCGAACGTGCCGCCGAGGTTCACGACGCGCTCGATGGTGTTCTCCGGATCGGGCGTCGCCAGGTCGAGGTGCAGCCGGTTCTTCGCGACCTTCTTGTCGGGCACGAGCACGAAGTCGATGGTGATGCCTTCAGCGCGCAAGCTGACAACGCCGTACTGCGGCCACACCATGAGTTCGCCGCCGAGCAACTCCCACCAGAACGCCGCGAGCGTGTCGGGATCGTGACAGTCGACGACCAGCGAAGACACGACGATGCGCTCCGTCACGCCACGAACTCCTCGACGGCCGTGCGTAGTTGGTCGCGCTGCTCGTCCGACATGGTGAGCCCGTGACCGCCGGTGTCGAAGCCCAACTCGGCGCCGTGGCACGCGGCAGTCACCGCCGCTTGTCCCTCGGGATCGTGCGATGGATCGTCCAACGCGAAGACCGACAAACAGCGAAACCCCGACGCGACGGCCTCGCGGCGCACGTCGGGATCGCCGAAGAGCGGTGTGAGCCAGATGGCCTTTGTCGTCGACGGGAACTTGTCGCGCACCTCGCCGAACACGCTCGTCCCGAGCGACTTCGCGATGACCAACACCTCGCTCGCGCCGGCGACCGCTTCGGAAACCTGCGGCGCGACGACATCGACGATCTCGTCGCGGTGGTCGGGATACTCGACGATCACCACGCGTGCGCCGCGGTCGCGCACGACCTCGATCGGGATCGCCAGGCCGGGCATATCGGGTCCGTAGCTCGCGCCTGGCAACACGACGACAGCGTCCACGGCCTCTATCAAAGTCGTTATCCGTAGAGGGCGACGAGTTCGCGCCCTTTGGCGGCGAGCGCGGCGCGGATTTCGGGCGGGGAGTGCACTTCGATCCCACCGCCGAGGCCGGCAAGTTCGCCCGACAGCGAGGCGACGTGGTGGCCGCGGATGTCGACTCGCACGCGGCCCTGGGCGTCAGCACCACCGATGCGCATGCGGGTGCCGAACATATAGCGGGCGATGTCCAGGTATCCGGGATCGATCGACGCGGTCGCAACGAGCGGCATTCGCTTGTCTTCGACGGCATCGATGATGAGGCGCCACGCGTCTTCCAGCTCGAACCCGTCTGGCCGCACGACGGCCTCACCCGTGTCGACGAGCGAGCGGATGCGGTCGACGCGGAAGGTCCGCAAGCCGCTGCGCGTGTTGGCGACGAGGTACCAGTGCGCTCCCTTGGATGCGAGACCGAGAGGGTCGATGACCCGCGTCGTCGCCGATCCGTCACGGGCGACGTAGTCGAGCGAGACCTGCCGCCCTTCGACCACGCAGCGCTGCGTGTCGTCGAGCAGCGGAGGAGTTCGGGCGACGCGCGGCGCGTCGCCGTCCCACGCGCGGTCGAACAGCACGCGCTCGCTCGTGGCGTCGGCCGCGTCGCGGAACGGTTCGGGGAGTGCGCGGACGAGCTTGCGAACCGCGGCGCGGACCGCGGGCGACGACGCCGAGGACGGTCCGGCGACCAAGAACAGCGCACGCGTCTCTTCCGCCGTGAGGCCCGACAGGTCGGTCTTGCCGCCACCGGCGAGGCGCCACCCGCCGTTGCGCCCTTGCAACGAATAGATCGGGACCCCCGCTTGGCCGAGGGCTTCGAGGTCGCGGCGCGCCGTGCGCTCCGACACCTCGAGTTCCTCCGCGACCTCGGTCGCCGTCACCTGGCCGCGTACTTGCAACAAGTTCAGGATGGCCACCAGACGATCAGCCCCCATAGGGCAAGAATTCCACAAAAACCGGTCAGACGATGACCGGTTTCGGGGCGCAGTCTGTACGTATGCCAGGACTAACCCCCACAACCATCACCGAACGCGACACCGTCATCGCCTTCCTGCGTCAGCAGCGCTACGTGCTGAAGCTCGCGGCGTACGGGCTGACCGACGAACAGGCGCAGGCGACGCCGAGCGCCAGCGCGCTGAGCGTCGGCGGCATCATCAAGCACGTCGCCCTCACCGAGCAGCACTGGACGCGCCGCATCGTGCGCGGTGAGCAGTACGGCGACATGGAGGACGAGTACCACAACGGGTTCCGATTCGTCGACGGCGAGACGCTCGAGTCCGTGCTGGCGTTCTACGACGACGTCGCGGCCGAGACCGAGACGTACGTCGAAACGCACGACCTCGACGAACTCATCGCCATCCCGCGCGGCGTGCCGTGGTTCCCGCAGGACGAGACGCACTGGTCGCTGCGTTGGGTCCTCGTCCACATCATCGAAGAGACGGCCCGTCACGCCGGCCACGCCGACATCGTGCGCGAGTCGATCGACGGATCGAACGCCTTCGCCCTCCTCGCGGACTACGAGACGGCGCAGGGCAACCGCCCCGCGTGGGCCGACTACCTGCCCGCGTGACGGGGTGTGGGCGTCTCGGGGCGGGCTGTGCCTGCCTAGAGGCGCCCGCGCCTACGCCTTGCCGCCGTGGCGGCCGGCGCCTGACGCGAACCGTTGGGCGCCGGCTTGGGTTTCGCCGGAGCGGATGACTTCGATCCCGCCGGCGTACTCGCGCTCGATGGCGTCGTCGAGGTCGAGGGTCCACTGCTCGAACACCGAGCGACGATCGGCGCGCAGACAATTCGGTGGGAGCTCGGCGAGTTCCTTCGCCAACGCCACCGCCGCCGACAACGCTTCACCGTCGGGCACGACGCGGTTGGCCAGTCCGATGCGCAGCGCTTCCTCGGCCCCGACGCCGCGGCCGGTCAGGATCATGTCGAGCGCGTGCGACTGGCCGATCAGTCGCGGTAGACGGATCGTGCCGCCGTCGATCAGCGGCACGCCCCACCGGCGGCAGTACACGCCGAAGGTCGCGGACTCGGCGGCGACCCGCAGGTCGCACCACACGGCGAGTTCGATGCCCCCGGCGACCGCGAACCCCTCGACAGCAGCGATGGTGGGCTTGCTGAGCAGCAGCCGCGTCGGGCCCATCGGGCCCTCGTCGTCCTTGCGCGGACGGCCGCCGGCCGCACCCTGCGCAACCGCCTTCAGATCAGCGCCCGCGCAAAACGTTCCCTCGGCGCCCGTGAGCACGGCGACCGATTGCGAGTCGTCGGCGTCGAACGCGAGGAACGCGTCGTACAACTCGCCGGCGGTGGCGCGGTCGACGGCATTGCGAGCGTGTGGCCGGTTGATGGTGACGATCGTGACCGGACCGTCGCGCTCGATGAGAACAGAATGGCTCACGTACTGAACTTCAGCAGATCGTGGGCGAAGACGATGCGTCCGTCGAATTGCGTCGCTGCTTCGTCGATCCATTCCTGCTCGGTGCCGGGCAGCGGCGCCGGAACGGGGTGGTTCAACACGAGCGTCTTGACGCCGGCGCGCGCGGCGGTGCCGCCGGCACCCGGAAGGTCCGAGTGGTAGTCGAGGATGTCCTTGAATCGCTGCACGGGCACCATCTCGACGAGTGCGCGGCGCACGACGGTCTGTACGTAGATGTCGGCGTCGCGCGCCAAGGCATCCAGCCCGGCGCACGGCAGCGTGTCGCCCGGCCAGCAGACGGCGGCGCCGTCGGCCTCGATGCGGTACCCGACAGCGGGCCGCACGACGCCGTGGTCGACGAGCCCCGAGACGATGCGCACGCCGTCGGCCTCGAAGGCGACGCCGTCGCTGACCTCGGTGACGTCAACGGCCGGCGGCTCGTTGATGTCGGCGTGATGGTCGATGCGGTAGCCGATGTCGGCGTGCATCGCCGCGATCGTCGCGTCGACGAACGCCTGCGTCCCCGGCGGTCCGATGACGCGCAGCGCGCGCCCGCCGCTGCCCGGCATGACCCACCACGTGGTGAGCACGTCGTTGAAGTCGGTGGTGTGATCGGAGTGGAGGTGGGTCAACAACACCGCGGTGAGCTGCGGGACCATCAGACCGGCACCGCTGAGCCGCATCAGCACGCCGCGGCCGCAGTCGACCATGAACTTGTAGGGGCCGGTTTCGATGAGTCCGCTCGGCCCCGCCCGCTCCGCATCGGGGATCGGCGAACCACTCCCGAGAATCGTCACGTCCACGTACGGACAACGTAGACCCCTCCCGTAGAATTACAGCTTCCGTGACTGACTTTGCTGAGCCCTACGACCTCCTCGCGGGGCTGAACCCCGTCCAGCGCGAGGCGGCGACGCACATCGGCGGGCCGTTGCTCATCGTCGCCGGGGCGGGCTCGGGCAAAACGCGCGTGCTGACGCACCGCATTGCGTGGTTGATCCGTGAGCAGAACGTGTCGCCGTGGTCGATCCTCGCCATCACGTTCACGAACAAGGCCGCCGACGAGATGCGCAACCGCGTCGGCGGACTCATCGGGCCCGTCGCCGACAAGATGTGGATCTCGACGTTCCACTCCGCGTGCGTGCGGATGCTGCGCCGCGACGCCCACCGTCTCGGGTACCGCTCGGGCTTCACCATTTACGACGACGCCGACGCGCTGCGCCTCATGGGCTACGTGCTGCGCGATCAGGGCGTCGACACGAAGCGCCACACGCCGCGCTCGGTGCTCAACGCGGTCAGCGCCGCGAAGAACGAGCTGATCGACTTCGACACGTACACGCGCAACGCCGAGTCGCCGCCCGAGCGCAAGCTGATCGCGCCGGCGTACACCGAGTACCAGCGTCGGCTCACCGCGGCCAACGCCATGGACTTCGACGATCTCCTGATGGTGGCCGTCAACCTGTTGCAGGCGGACCCGCAGGCGCTCGCCGAGTGGCAGGACCGTTTCCAGTACATCCTCGTCGACGAGTACCAGGACACCAACCGCGCGCAGAACGAGCTCGTGCTTCTGCTCGGCGCGCGTCATCACCAAGTGTGCGTCGTCGGCGACTCCGACCAGTCGATCTATGCGTTCCGCGGCGCCGACATTCGCAACATCCTCGACTTCGAGAACGCGTTCCCCGACACGACCGTGATCGTGCTCGACCAGAACTATCGCTCGACGCAGAACATCCTCGACGCCGCCAACTCGTTGATCTCCAACAACCTGGCGCGCAAGCCGAAGCACCTGTGGACGGAGTCGGGCGGCGGCGACCCGATCGTGCACTACCGAGCCGACGACGAACGCGACGAGGCCGCGTGGATCACCGATCGCGTGGTGACCCAGCAGCGCAGCGGCGGTCGCTGGGCCGACGTCGCCATCTTCTACCGAACGAACGCGCAGAGCCGAGCGCTCGAAGAAGAACTGACGCGCCGCAACGTGCCGTACAAGGTGATCGGCGGAACGAAGTTCTACGACCGGCGCGAAGTGAAGGACCTGCTGGCGTACTTACGCGCGGTGGTGAACCCCGAGGACGAAGTCTCGATGAAGCGCATCCTCAACGTGCCCAAGCGCGGCATCGGTGACACGTCGGTGGGCAAGCTCGACGCCTACGCGACGCGCCACGGCCTGCCGTTCCATCGCGCGTTGGAAGAAGCAGAACGCGCCGGTGTCGGCGGCAAGGCGCTCGGCGGCATCAACGAGTTACTCGTCTCGATGGCGTACCTGCGGGCGATGGCGAAGGAGGAAGTGGCGCCGGCGACGTTGCTGCAAAACGTCATCGACCGCACCGGATACGTCCGGCTTCTCGAAGCGGAGAACACCATCGAGTCGGCGGGACGCATCGAGAACATTTCCGAGTTGCTCGGCTCGGCAGAGCAGTACGACACTCTCGACGGATTCCTCGAAGCGGTCGCCCTCGTGAGCGACGCCGACGAGCTCGACCCCGACGCGTCGCAGGTCGTGTTGATGACGCTGCACACGGCCAAGGGTCTCGAGTTTCCGATCGTGTTCCTCACCGGACTCGAAGACGGCGTGTTCCCGCACACCCGAGCGCTCAGCGACCCCGACGAACTCGAGGAAGAACGTCGCCTGGCCTACGTCGGCATCACGCGCGCCGAGCGCCAGCTGTACATCACGAACGCGTTCACGCGCATGCTCTGGGGGCAGACGCAGTACAACCCGCCGAGCCGGTTCTTGAAGGAGTTGCCCGAGCACCTCGTCGAAGTCATCGAGTCGAGCCCGCGCACGAGCGGCGGAGGTTCGGGTGGGTGGTCCACGGCGCGCGCCGGGAACGATCGAATGCGCGGACGCGACCGCATCGTCGAGTCCGCGATGCGCGCGGGACGCGGCGACACGCCTGCGAAGACCAAGGGTGCGGAGACGCTCGGCCTCAAGATCGGCGACGACGTCGTCCACGAGAGTTGGGGCGAGGGGATCGTCGTCGACATGGTCGGCGCGGGCGACCGCGCCGAGGTCGTTATCCGATTCCCAGGCGTCGGCGAAAAGCGGTTGCTGCTGGCTTGGGCGCCGCTGAAGCGCGCTTGATCCTGCGCTCGAACAGCGGCAGCGACGCCGCCGACGCGGGCGGGCGCAGCAACTCTTCGGTCACCTGATTGACGACGTCGCCGTCGAGCAGCATGCCCATGTGCCCCATGCCCGGGATGAGCACGTTGCGGGCGTTGAGGGCCGGAACGTCGATCCGTCCTGCGCCCATCGGCTGAATCAGCGCGTCCAAGTCGCCGTAGAACGCCACCCAGCGCACGTTCGTCGGAACGACGCGGTCGTTGAGCCGGCGGATCACCCACGAGTTCGGCCGACACTCTTTGGCGGTGCGACCACCGGGCACGAAGGCAGCGATCGTTCCCTTGTGCGGCGACGCCAGAGTGATTGCGGTGTTGACCTTGCGATCGCCACCCATCTCTTGCACGTACCAACGGCTGACGAGCCCACCGAGGCTGTGACCGACGAGGTTGACCTTGTCGGCACCGGTCAGCGCGCAAATCTTGTCCACGCGATCCGACAACTTCGCCGCAATCGCGGGGATGTCGTGGACCAGCGGGTTGTAGTTCATCGTGTGGATGCTGGTGAAGCCGGCGCGCTTGAGCGCCTTGCGCAACATGAACCACGCCGATGAGTTGTGCCCGTAGCCGTGTACGAGCAGGACGGGGGTGTCGAGGCTTTGGTCACCCGACGGCGTGCCCGTGCGCAGGCCAGCGTGCAGAAATCCCTGCGGATACGCGACCACGCACCGAGCGACGGAGGACGCCTCGTGGGCCGTCGCTCGTATGAACGGGTGCATATTTCCCTTTCGGTTGCCTTGAGGGAAGTCTCCAGTTGTCAGGCAACTAAGGGGTGGATACCCGTTTTCGGAAGTCCACTATCACTTGCCCCTTCACAACCTTCGCCTCGAAGCGGCGCAATCCCTGCCCGGTCGCCGGATATGCGCGCCCGTCGCATGGATCCGTGAACGCCTTTCCGGTCCATTCGAGTTGACACTTCCGCGGCGCGTTGGGCGCGTGCGCCTCGATGGCGCGCCACCCTTCGTAGAACGGTTTGCCGCGCTGATGGTCGACGTAGATGTCGATCGAGTTGTTGCGGAGGTCTTGGAACAACAGCGGAAATGCGTCGGCGCGAATACGCGCTTCGAGCGTCTTGGCGTAACCGACCTTGAAGGTGTCGCTGCCCAAGTGGACGTCGCGGTTCGGGCGAGTCGCGAAACGAAGTGTCAACACCGTCAAGAAAATGGCCAACGTGCCGATGATCACTACAGACACGGCGACCGCGCGTCGCCGCCGAGCGCGCTCCGCTCGGCTGAGAAGACGGACCGGTGGTCCCGCGAAATTGGGCGAGTTTTCGCCCATGCCCGTCATCGCAGCCAGCGCATCGTCAGCGCGTCATGGCGGCGTGCGCGGTCGCCTGCCTGCGCGTGGTCGAGCGCGGCCAACAGCTGCGTGCGCACGGTCTCCACGTCACCGGTCACGACGCCGTCGATGGCGCCGAGCTCGAGCAACTCCGCCGCGGTGATCTTGAGCAACTTCGCGAACTCGGGCGCGCGGTTCGGATCGCGGCCCAGGATCACGGCCGCACCCTCGGGCGCGATGACGCTGAAGACCGAGTCGGGCAAGAGGAACAGTCGATCGCACGCGGCGAGGGCGAGCGCGCCGCCGCTTCCGCCTTCGCCGACGCACAGCGCGATCGACGGCACGCGAAGGGATGCTTGGGCGACGAACGTCTTGGCGATTTCGGAGGCGATGCCGCCGCGCTCGGCGTCCGGGCCAGGCTCGGCTCCAGGGGTGTCGACCAGCGAGACGAACGGCAGCCCGAGGCGATCCGCCATCTTCAACGCGCGGCGCGCGAGTTGGTACGCCTTCGGCGTCAGCCGTCCGGCGCCGATGTGGCGGTCGCAGGCGACCATGATCACGCGCTTGCCCGCAAGCGTGGCGATGCCGGCGCGCAGCACCGCGTCGAGGCCCTTGAGCTCGACCCAGCTGTCGCACAACGCCGCGGCCCACTGCCAGCCCGACGGTCGGCGTTCACTGCGCACGTGTTGCACCGCCGCCCACGCGTCCGTCGGCGCCGTGAGATCGACGTCCACGGCCCGCAGCGCGCGCGGGAAGGGATCGGCCGCTTCCGGGGGCAGGTTGCGCAGCCCGAGCACGCCTTCGACCCAGCGCGGCTGGTCGATCTCGGAAACGATGGCGTCGATGCGTCCGGCCTTGAACGCCGATTCCGCGGAGTGGCTGTCGGTGTTGACGTCGACGTTGAGCGTCTCGTGCACGATGCGGGGACCGGCAAAGCCAATGAGCGCGCCCGGCGACGCCGCGCGCACGTCGCCCAACGATCCGTACGACGCGTAGACGCCGCCCGTGGTCGGCGAGTGCATCAGCGCCACTTGCAGCAGGCCGGCGTGGGCGTGGTCGACGGCGGCCGCCGAAGTGCGCGCCATCTGCGTCAGCGCGACCATCCCCTCCTGCAGTCGCGCGCCACCTGACGTCGTGACGACGACGACGGGCAGACGTTCGTCCTTCGCCCGGCGGAACGCCCGCACGACGCGCTCTCCGTGCGCCGCCCCCATCGACCCGCCCATCACGTCGAACCGGCCCTCGATCAGTGCGTAGTGCTCAGTGCGCCCCGTACGGACCGATTCGTTCTCGGGCGCGTCGTAGTCCGGGAACCCGAGGGGGTCGTCGCCGCGCAAACCGACGTCCCATTTCTCGACAAAGGGGTGGAGAGCCACGCTCTCCTAGTATCCATCGCCGTGGAACGTCCTTATCGTGTTGTGGTCGCCAAGCCCGGCCTGGACGGGCACGACCGCGGCGCCAAGGTGATTGCGCGCGCGCTCCGCGACGCCGGGTTCGAAGTCATCTACACGGGTCTGCACCAGACGCCGGAGCAGATCGTGGAGACGACGATCCAGGAGGACGCGGACGCCGTCGGGCTGTCGTTGCTGTCGGGCGCGCACATGACGCTGTTCCCGCGCGTGCTCGAGCAGTTGAAAGCGCGTGGCGCAGAACACGTCGTGCTGTTCGGCGGCGGCATCATCCCCGACGCCGACGTGGTGACGCTCAAAGACATGGGCGTCGCCGAGATCTTCACCCCCGGTGCGCCGCTGGCGTCGATCACCGACTGGCTGGCTGACACCCTCGACGAGAAAGAGAACGCGTAGTGGATCTTTTCGAATACCAAGGGAAGCAGTACTTCTCTCGGTACGGTATTTCGGTCTCGCCCGGCGGCGTCGCCGACACCGTCGACGACGCAGTCGCGCAGGCGGAGGCCGCGGGCTATCCCGTCGTCGTCAAGGCGCAGGTGCAAGTCGGTGGCCGCGGCAAGGCGGGCGGCATCAAGCTGGCCGACAACGCCGACGAAGTGCGCGAGCACGCCGGCAACATTCTCGGCCTCGACATCAAGGGCCACGTCGTGCGTCGCTTGTGGGTCGAGCACGCGTCCGACATCGCCGAGGAGTACTACGCCAGCTTCACGCTCGACCGTTCCGCGAAGAAGCACCTCGCCATGGTGTCGAAGGAGGGCGGTGTCGAGATCGAGACCGTCGCCGAAGAGAATCCCGGCGCGATCGCCAAGCTGCACATCGATCCGGTCGACGGTCTGACCGAAGCAAACGCACGCACGCTCGTCGAAGAGGCAGGACTCAATCCAAACGCGCACGACGGGGCAGTGCAGATGTTGTTGAACCTCTGGCGGTGTTACACGGAGGGCGATTGCGATCTCGCCGAGATCAACCCGCTCATCTTCACCCCCGACGGCAAAGTGCACGCGCTCGACGCCAAAGTGTCGCTCGACGACAACGCGAAGTTCCGTCATCCCGAATGGGAAGAGTTCGAAGGCGTCGCGCAGGTCGACCCCCGCGAAGCGATGGCGAAGGCGAAGGGCCTGCAGTACGTCGGCCTCGACGGCGACATCGGCATCATCGCCAACGGAGCCGGCCTGGCGATGTCGACGTGTGACGTCGTCAACCAGGTGGGTGGTGCTCCTGCCAACTTCCTCGACATCGGCGGCGGCGCGTCGGCCGAAGTGATGGCGGGCGCGTTGGAAGTGATCAACGCCGACGCCAACGTGAAGTCGATCTTCATCAACATCTTCGGCGGCATCACCAAGGGCGAGGACGTCGCCAACGGCATCGTGCAAGCGCTGGGCAAGGTCGACATCAAGTCGCCAATCGTGATTCGCCTCGACGGCACCAACGCGGAGCAGGGCCGCGAAATCTTGAAGAGTTACGAGTCCGACAAGCTGATCTCCGTCGCCACCATGGTGGGCGCTGCCGAGAAGGCTGTTTCTCTGGCAGGGGGCAAATAAGTGTCGATCTTCGTCAACAAGGACACCAAGGTCGTCGTCCAAGGGATCACCGGGTCGCAAGGCCGCTTCTACGCGCTGCGCAACCGCGACTACGGCACGCAGGTCGTCGGCGGTGTGTCTCCGAAAAAGGCGGGAGAGAACGTCGAGGGCATCCCCGTGTTCGCGTCGGTGAAGGAAGCCGTCGCCGAGACGGGTGCGACCGTCAGCATGATCCTCGTGCCCGCACCGTTCGCCAAGGACGCAGTGTTGGAGGCAGCCGAGGCAGGTATCGAGTTGATCGTGCCGCTCACCGAGGGCATCCCCGCCCAGGACGAGGCGCTGTTCTACAACACCGTGAAGCGCAATCATCCCAACGCCCGCATCCTTGGTCCGAACTGCCCCGGTCTCGTGACGATCGGCGAGTGCAACATCGGGTTCATTCCCGCCGAGGTCGCGCTGCCCGGGCCCGTCGGCATCGTGTCGCGTTCAGGCACCCTGACGTATCAGGCGTTGAAGGAGCTGGGCGAGAAGGGCATCGGCGTGACCACGTGCGTCGGGATCGGCGGTGACCCCGTCCCCGGTACGTCGTTCATCGACTGTCTCGCGGCGTTCGAGCAGGATCCGGACACGAAGGCCGTGATCATGTTCGGCGAGATCGGCGGCTCCGCCGAAGAAGAAGCGGCCGACTTCATCGCCAAGGAAATGAGCAAGCCGGTCGTCGCCTATGTGGCCGGTGTGACCGCGCCTCCCGGGCGCAAGATGGGCCACGCCGGCGCCATCATCTCGGGGTCGAAGGGCACGGCGCAGGCGAAGATGGACGCGTTGCGCGCCGCCGGCGTACACGTGGGGCAGAACCCAACGGAGGCGGGCGATCTCATGGCAGGTGTGATCAACGCGCTGTAAGACAACGCTGCTTGTCGCTCTCGCATTGCTCGCCACAGCCGCGTGCAAGGGCGACGCCAAACAACATCACTTCCCGACTGGCACGACGACGTCCTCGACGTCGTCCACGACGACGACGTCGACCACGCTCGCGCCGACGACGCTCGTCGCTCCGATCTCGCGCACCACGAAAGTCGTGATCACCTCCACGGGTGTGGTCGCGCCGGTAGTGGGGTTCAACGCCGACGGAAGCGTCGCGATCCGCACCCCGTGCGAGAACGTCGCCAACGTGCGCAAGGTCACCGCCGTCGGGCCCGTCGACGTGGTCATCGACCCCGGGCACGGTGGTGTCGAGAACGGCGCCGAAGGTCACGGCATCCCGGAGAAGACCATCAACCTTGCGGTGGCGAAGCACGTCGTCGACGCGCTCAACGCCGCGGGCATCCACGCGCTGCTCACGCGCACAGCCGACTACCGCGTCACGCTGACCGAGCGCGCCAACATCGCCCACGCGTTGAACCCGAAGGCGTTCGTCTCGGTGCACCACAACGGCGATTCCGACGGACCGCGCGACGGTCCCGGCACCGAAGTGTTCTTCCAGCACGCGTCCGCCGACAGCCGACGCCTCGCGGGGCTCATCTACGAAGAAGTTGTCAAAGCTCTCTCGCAGTATCAGGGCGTTCCGTGGCAGGCCGACCGCGACGCCGGCGTGAAGCCGCGTCTCAACGACAGCGGCGGTGACTACTACGCCATGTTGCGCCAGCCGGCGCCGGTCGTTTCGGTGATCGCCGAATTGCTGTTCCTGTCGAATGAGCCTGAGGCGCAACTCGTGGCGAGGCCCGACGTGCAACTCGTCGAGGGTGACGCGGTGGCGCGCGGCGTCATCCGCTACCTGACGACGAGCGATCCCGGGTCAGGTTTCGTCGAGCCGTACGCGCGGACGCAGCCAGCAGGCGGTGGCGGCGGTTTATCCGGTTGCACGGATCCGCCACTGCAGTAGACAGCGGCCATGGCGAACGCGATGCCGGCGGCCGAAGTGGAGGTCACGCCTGCGCTCGTGCGCGCTCTGCTCGCCGATCAGCACCCCGACCTTGCCGACCTCCCGCTGTCGCTCGTCGGCGAGGGGTGGGACAACGTGATGTACCGGCTCGGCGGCGAGTACTCCGTGCGCATGCCGCGGCGTGCGCTGGCGGCGCCGCTCGTCGTGCACGAACAGACGTGGCTCCCGCAGCTCGCGGCGCGTTTGCCCATCCCGATTCCGGCGCCCGTGCGCATCGGCGTTCCCGCGCTCGGCTACCCGTGGCATTGGAGCGTGCTGCCGTGGTTCGAAGGCGAGATCGCGGAGTCGGCACCGCTGCGTGACCCGTACGAAGCCGCGACGACGCTGGGCTGGTTCGTGCGCGAGCTCAACCAGCCGGCATCCGACAACTTCCCGCCGAACCCGTATCGCGGCGTGCCGCTGGCGACGCGCCACGACGCCACCGTCGAGCGCGTCGCGCAACTCGCCGACGAGATCGACGCGCCCGCGATCACGCGCGTGTGGGACGAGTTGTGCGACGCGCCGGTCTACGAAGGACCACCGCTGTGGATCCACGGCGACCTACACCCTGCCAACGTTGTCGTGCGCGACGGCGTCATCGCTGCCGTCATCGACTTCGGTGACATCAGTGCGGGCGACCGCGCCGTCGACCTCGCCGGCGGGATCATGCTCTTCGACCCGGGGCCGCTCGAGGTGTTCCGCGAATCGGCGGGCGCCGTCGACGACGAGCTGTGGCGGCGTGCCTACGGCTGGGCGCTCGTCCATAGCCTCGCCTGCCTCGGCAATTCCGCGGACAACGCGACCATCAATGCCATCGGACGTAAGACGCTCGCCGCGGTGTTGCGCGACTGTGCCTAGGGCAGGTCGAGCAAGGCGATGAGTTTCTTCGGCGCCAACAGGCAGTAGCTGTCGGTCAGCACTTCTCGGACTTCGTCCCAGTCGGTCTTGTCGTCGTCGGTGAGCACCATGGCGACCAGCCCGCCGCCCCACCCTGGGTAGAACGGGTGGCCGACCGCGAGGAGCGCGTCGAGCTCCTCGCGCGCGTGGAACGTCACGTGGGTGACGATTCGGTCGTTGATTTCTTGGCATTGCAGATCGGCGAAGGTCCCGCCGCGGATCCGCCAGCGCAACCCGGGCCAATGCGGCTGCTGCTCGTCCGCCTCCGGCAGGTGCGCGCACGCCGCGCGGACACGACGGGCGATGCCGTCGGGCACAGGCAGGTTGTCCATCCGACCCACAGCGCAAACGCTAGAGCCGAATCGTCGCCACCACCGGCCAGTGATCGGACGCGCGCCGGCTGGTGTGGTCGACGTGCGCGTCGAGGACTTCGACTTCGGGCGACACGAGGATGTGGTCGATGCGCCGGCCGTCGAAGCGGCCGCTGAAGTGGTGCGAGGTCCCGCCGGCGTCGGCCGGCAACGCGCTGCGAAACCCTGCGGCGGTGAAGCGGTCGAACATCGGGTCGTCGACGGTGTCGTTGAGGTCACCGACGATCACGCGCGGACCTGGCTCGGCGGCGAGCCACGTCATCAACTGCTCGACGCTGGCGCGCCGACGCGTCGCCGACGACTCGTCGAGATGCGTCGACGTGAACGACAGCGCCGTGTCGCGGACGACGACCCGCGCCGTCGTCGCGATCCGCGGGAACCGCGCACCGCTCACGTCGAACCACCGCGTGACGTGCGACTCGACCCGCCCGCGCACGAGCACGGGCGTGCGTTCGCCGTGCGTTCCGCCGTCGCGCCCGTCGCCCACGGCGGTGTAGCCGGGCACGCGTTTGGTCAGGCTGCGGAGCTGAAACCCGAACGCCTCTTGCAGCCCGAGGACGTCGGCGCCCAGTGCACGGACGACGGCGGCCGTTGCCGTTCGGCGGAAGGGCCACGAGTTGAACCAGTCGAAGGCGCGCCCGTTCCGGAGGTTGAACGAGGCAACGACGAGCGCGTCAGTCACGGTCCATTAGTTTCAGTACGTGAGGGTTGGCGTCTTGGTTTCGCGTGCCGGGAGCATGCTCGACGCCATCCTCGAAGCCGGTATCCACCCGGCGGTCGTGATCGCCGATCGCCCGTGCGTCGCTCTGGACAACGCGGCGAAGGCTGGGCTGGCCACCGAACTGGTCGAGCGCGCGAGCTTCAAAGCCGACTTCGACCGCGACGCGTACACGAGCCAGCTGGTCGATGCGCTCAAGCGTCATGAGGTCGAACTGGTGGTGTTCGCTGGCTTCGGCACGATCACGTCGAACGAGTTGTACGAGGTTTACGACAACCGCGTGCTCAATACGCACCCGGCGTTGCTGCCGGCGTTCAAGGGTTGGCACGCCGTGCGCGACGCGCTCGCGGCCGGCGTGAGCGAGACGGGTTGCACGGTGCACGTCGCCACGCTCGAAGTCGACAGCGGGCCGATCCTCGCCCAACAGACGGTGCCGATCCTCGAGGGCGACACCGAGGAAACGCTGCACGCGCGCATCAAGGAAGTCGAACGTCATCTCTACCCGGCCACCATCAAGGCCGTAATGGAAGGAACACTGCCGTGAGGGCATTGCTGTCGGTTTGGGACAAGACCGGTTTGATACCGCTCGCGCGCGGGCTCGAATCATTGGGCTGGGAACTCATCGCCAGCGGCAACACGTCGCGCGCCCTGGCCGAGGAGGGGATCGCGCACACCGACGTGGCGACGGTGACGGGGTCGCCTGAGATGCTCGGCGGCCGCGTCAAGACCCTGCATCCGAAGATCCACGGCGGCATCCTCGCCGATCGGTCGAAGCCCGACCACCTCGCCGACCTCGACGCCAACGCCATCACCGCGATCGACCTCGTCGTGTGCAACCTCTATCCGTTCCGCACGGATCCCTCGGTCGAGATGATCGACATCGGCGGACCCACGATGGTGCGCGCTGCCGCGAAGAACCACGCGCACGTCGGCATCGTCGTGAACCCCGAGGACTACGGCGCGGTGCTCGAGGAGTTGCGCAAAGAAGGCTCGCTCAGCGACGCCACGCGCCGTCGCCTGGCGCGCGCCGCCTTCGCGCACACCGCGGCCTACGACGCCGCCATTGTCGCGTGGCTCGACGGCGACGAGGTGCTGCCGCCGACGATTCACATCGCGCTCGAGCGCGTGCAGGAACTCCGGTACGGCGAGAACCCCCACCAGGACGCGGCGCGCTATCGCCACATCGGCGGCTCGTCGCTGTGGGACACCGCCGAGCAGCACGGCGGGATGGCGTTGTCGTACCTCAACCTCTACGACGCCGAAGCGGCGTGGCAGACGGCGTACGACCTCGGCGAAGGACCGGTGGCTGTCGTCGTCAAGCACGCGAATCCGTGCGGGGTCGGCGTCGCCGACACGCTCGCCCAGGCGTACCAGCTGGCGTTCGACTGCGACCCGCGCAGCGCGTTCGGCGGCATCGTCGCCGTCAACCGCGTCATCGACCACGCGACGGTCGAGGAGATGGTCGCGGCCGCGCAAGCCGACGTCGTCATCGCGCCCGGCTACGAAGACGGCGTCATCGACGCGCTGGCGAAGAAGCGCAAGAACACGCGCGTGCTCACGGCGACGCCGCCGACCCCGCTGACGCGCGACTACCGCCAGATCGACGGCGGCTTCCTCGTGCAGGAGGCGCATCAGTTCAAGAGCCCGATCTCGGAGTGGCGCGTCGTGACCAAGCGCGAGCCGACCGCGGAAGAGATGCGCGACGCCGAACTGGCGTGGCGCATTTGCGGCCACGTGAAGTCCAACGCCATCGTGCTCGTCAAGGGCGGCCAAGCCGTCGGCATCGGTGCGGGACAACAGAATCGCGTCGAGTCGGGGATGATCGCGGCGTCGAAGGCCGCGGGGCGCGCCAAGGGCGGCGCGTCGGCCTCCGACGCCTTCTATCCGTTCCCCGACGGCATCGAAGCCGCCGCCGACGCGGGTGTCGCCGTCGTCATACAACCGGGCGGTTCGATGCGCGACGACGAAGCGATCGCCAAGGCCGACGAACTCGGTCTAGCGATGCTCTTCACGGGCGAACGCCACTTCCTTCATTAACTAGCCTGCACTGCGATGAGCGCAATCGTGATGCCCGGTGGTCCCGTCGCGGACGCGGTGTTCGGTGACCTCAAACCGCGCATCGACGCGCTGATCGAAGCGGGTCACACGCCGGGGCTGGCCACGATCCTGGTCGGCGACGACGGTGCCTCCGCCGGCTACGTGCGCATGAAGATGGAAAAGGCGGCCGAACTCGGCATGACCTCGCCCCATCTGCATCTACCGGCGGACGCGACCCAAGACGAGTTGCTGACGGCGATCAAGCTCTTCAGCGACGACCCGGCCGTCGACGGCATGCTCATCCAGCACCCGATCCCCGGGCACCTCGACTACGAGGCCGCGCTCGCCACGGTGAATCCCGCGAAGGACGTCGACGGTGCGCACCCCGTCAACATGGGCCGCCTCGCGCTGTCGATGCCGGGACCGCTGCCGTGCACGCCCGCGGGCATCGAAGCGCTGCTGGCGTACTACGACATCCCCGTCGCCGGTCGCCACGTCGTGATCGTCGGGCGCGGGTTCACGCTCGGTCGCCCGTTGTCGTTACTGATGTCTGCGAAACGCCCGCACACCAACGCCGCGGTCACCACCGTGCACACCGGCGTGCCCAACATGTACGACTACACGCGTGAGGCCGAGATACTCATTGCGGCCGCGGGGGTTCCCGGCATCATCCAACCGGAGCACGTGAAGCCGGGAGCGGTCGTGATCGGCGCCGGAGTCAGCTACGAGGGACGCAAGCTGCTGCCCGACGTGGCCGAGGAGTGCGAGGAAGTGGCGGGATGGATCACGCCACGCGTGGGAGGAGTCGGTCCGACGACCATTGCCATGTTGTTCCGCAACTGCATCGAGGCCGCGGAGCGCGCGGTGGGGTGGCGGCAGTAGTGGCGCGCATCGACGACCTGCTGGCGGCCGGTCGTACGTTCTCTTTCGAGTTCTTCCCGCCGAAGAGCGACGGCGAGCAGGCAACGTTGGTCAAAGCGCTGCGCGAGTTGGAAGCTTTGGAGCCGTCGTTCGTTTCGGTGACATACCGGGGCGGGCGTTCGTCGCGAGAGCGGACGACAAATCTTGTGGCCGGGCTAAAGAAGACCACCTCGCTGACGCCGATGGCGCACCTCATCTGCGTCGCGCATTCGCGGCTTGAACTCGCGGAGATCCTCATCGATTTTCGTAAGGCGGGCCTCGAGAACGTGCTGGCGCTCGGTGGTGATCCGCCCACCGATGCGGACGCCGCGCCAGGCGAACTCAACTTCGCCGAAGATCTGGTCGATCTCGCGCGCGCCATCGGCGGGTTCTCCATCGGCGTAGCGGCTCACCCGGAGGTCCACCCACGCTCGCCGTCGCGCGCCGAGGACCGAGACCGCCTCGCGGCCAAGCTCGACAAGGCTGACTTTGCGATCACGCAGTTCTTCTTCCGCGCCGCCGACTATGTGTCGATGGTTGACGAGCTCGCCGAACGAGGCGTAACGAAGCCTGTGATCGCGGGCATCATGCCGATCACGAACTTGAAGAGCATCAAGCGGATGGCTGACATGTCGGGCGCGGCAGTGCCGCCCGAAGTGGTCGCCCGTCTCACGCCCTACGAAGGCGACGACGACGCTGTACGCGCCGCGGGCGTCGAGGTCGCCACCGAGCTGTGTGCCGAACTAATCGCACTCGACGTGCCCGGGATCCAGTTCTACACGCTCAACAAATCGACCGCGACTCGCGAGATCTACAAGAACCTCGGCCTCAGTTAGCGACCTCTGCTACGGCCGGATCGCTTCGAAGACTGCGGTCGGCTGCGCCATGCCCTTCAGCACGCGGTCGCCCGCGGGACGCACGCGCACGGCTTCCCCGAGCTGGTTGGCGGCGCGGCTGTCCAGGAGGATTTGGCCGCCCGACGCCTCATCGGAAAGGCGCGCTGCGAGGTTCACCACTGAGCCGAGGGCCGTGTATTCGCTGCGCTCTTGGTGACCGACGACCCCGATCGTCGCGTGGCCGTAAGTGATGCCGATTCCGAAATTCAATTCGTGGCCGAGGTGGCGCCATTGATCGACGAGCTCCTCGAGGGCGGCCGCGAGGGCAACTGCGGCGTCGAGGGCTGCGACCGCCGGCTCCTCGACGGGGAGGGGGTCGTTGAAGTACGCCATGATGCCGTCCCCGGCGAAAGAACCCAGGGTGGCGCTGTGGGCGTCGAGGTGGTGGCTCGTCACGGCGTAGTAGTCGCCCAGTACTTCGACCACGTCCTCTGGCTCAGCGCTGGCAGCGAACGCAGTGAAGCCACGCAAGTCACAGAACAACACCGCGATCGCACGCCGGTGAGGCGCCAGCAGCTCGAGGCTGTCGGCGGCCACGACATCGGCAATTTGGCGGGGTAGGAAGCGGCGCAGCCGCGTCAGGCCATCGAGTTCTTCGAGTTGCTTGGCGACGCGCTGCTCGAGAGTGTCGTTGATCTCGGCGAGGGATGCGCGTGCCTCGTACTCCGACGTCGCCGCGGCTGAGGCCGCGTCGGCGAGGCGCCCGAGCACCAACGCGCCGGACGAGCCGATGAGCATCAGAAAGATCCACTGAATAACGGGGTGGCTCACCGCCGCGCCGAACGCGAGCGCCAGGCCGAACTCGATGAGGATGACGGAGATATGGGCGAATGCCACTGGCCGGCGCAGTAGGTACGACGCGAAAATGAGCGGCTGCAGGTAGACCGACGTGGCGATCATGAAGCGGTCGGGGCCCGCGCCGTATAACGCCATGCTGATCAGCGAGCCGGCCGTAAAGATCGCAGTATGCACGACGGCCGGCGCGAATGGCAGCACAGAGCGGTACCAGTAACGCAACGTCGCCAAGTACGCCAGTCCGACAACCAGCGCCGTGATGGAAACCGCGAGCACGATCGCCGGGTGCCTGAAGTCCGTGCGACCGAACACGTACACGATCGACGATCCCGCTCCACCGACCAGGAAGAGAACCATCGCGGCACGAAACGCCTGATGCACGTCGTCGTAAGTCAGGTCGCGCAGACCGGCGCGGCCGGGAACGGGAATCGGCGTCCCCATCACGTCCGCGAAGGTGAGGCGAACTTCTCCGGACATCAGCAGAGCTTGTCACCGCGCCGCAGCACGCGTCTGTGACTTCTGTCTTGCGTCAAATGAGTTCTACACGGTCGCCGAGCGCGATGGCGCCGGGCGCGGTGACGACGCAGCCGATGGCGAGGTTGCCGGCGCGCTCTTTGTTGATCGTGCGCAGCACGGCGAGGTCGCGTTCGATGCCGGGCTGCGGCCGCGTCGTGATGACGCAGCGGTCGATCTGCTTTGTGACGTCCGCCTCGACCGTGCCGACGCGAACGCGTCGGCCGACGAGTTCGTCCTCGCCGTCACCGTCGACGATGACGTTCGTGCGGAAACGCCGTTCGTCCCAGTCGCGCAGCGTTGCGCGCGAGACGAGTGAGAAGCGCGTGCGCGTCGAGTCGTGAAAAACACCGTCGGGCCCCGTCCATTCGACCCAATCAGCATCGTGCTCGAAGTCGAGCGGGGCCTCGAACGTGCCGCGCACTCCCGACTCGGCGCGCACGAGGTCAACTGCGTAGCCCAGCCACTCCGACAGGTCGTCGCCTTGGGGCAGCGTGACGTCAACGTCTCCGTCGTCGCCCAACCGCGCCGACGCGAACAACAACTTCGGCTCGCGCCGCGCCGTCAGCATCTTGCCGGTCGCCACGTCGCGGATGCCCCACTGCCGGTCGCCGCGGAGGCCGAGTTCGCCGACCTCGACGCGGTCGAGTTGCTCGCCGCCCAGCGATTTCACCGGGAACCGCCACAGTCCGACGACGCGCATTAAGCGGCCAGCGTATTCCTCACTAGCGTGGCGCCGTGCCTGACTCGACGATCATCTACACCCACACCGACGAAGCGCCGCTGCTCGCGACCTATTCGTTTCTTCCCGTGATCCAGGCGTACGCGGGCGTCGCCGGCGTGACCGTCGAGACGCGCGACATCTCACTGGCCGGCCGAATCATCGCCTCGTTTCCGGAGCGGCTCGCACCCGAGCAGCGGATCGGCGACGCCCTCGCCGAGTTGGGTGAGCTGGCGAAGACACCCGAGGCGAACATCATCAAGCTGCCGAACATCAGCGCGTCGATCCCGCAGCTGCAGGACGCCATCGCCGAACTGCAGGCGAAGGGCTACGCGTTGCCCAACTATCCCGACGATCCGCAGACCGACGAGGAGCGCGACGTGCGCGCCCGCTACGACCGCGTCAAAGGCAGCGCCGTGAATCCGGTGTTGCGCGAGGGCAACTCGGACCGGCGAGCGCCCGCGTCCGTCAAGCAATACGCGCGGACGCACCCGCACTCGATGGGCGCGTGGTCCGCGAACTCGCAGACCAACGTCGCGCACATGACCGCCGATGACTTCCGCTCCAACGAACAGTCGGCGGTGTTGGCGAACGACGGCGCACTGCGCATCGAACTCGTCGGTGCCGACGGCACGACGACGGCGCTGCGCGCGCCGGTTCCGGTGCTCGCCGGTGAAGTGGTCGACGGAACGGTGATGCGCGTCGCCGCGCTGCGCGCCTTCGTCGACGCGCAGATCGCGCGCGCCGAAGCCGAGGGCGTGCTGTTCTCGGTGCACCTCAAGGCCACGATGATGAAGGTTTCGGACCCGATCATCTTCGGTCACGTCGTGCGGGCCTTCTTTCCCGAGTTGTTCGCGGAATACGGCGACACCCTGGCGGCGGCCGGCATCTCGCCCAACGACGGTCTCGGCACGCTGCTCGAGAAGGCTGCCGCCTTGCCAGAAGGTGACGCGATCAGCGCCGCGGTCGCCAAGCGGCTTTCCGAGGGCCCGGCGCTGGCGATGGTCGACTCCGATCGCGGCATCACGAACCTGCACGTCCCGAGCGACGTGATCGTCGACGCGTCGATGCCGGCGATGATCCGCTCGTCGGGTCACATGTGGGGCCCCGACGGGAACGAAGCCGACACGCTCGCCGTCATCCCGGACAGCAGCTACGCGGGGATCTACCAGGTCGTCATCGACGACTGCCGCGCGAACGGCGCCTTCGATCCGTCGACGATGGGTTCGGTGCCGAACGTCGGGCTGATGGCCCAGGCCGCCGAGGAGTACGGCAGCCACGACAAGACGTTCGAGATCGCCGCGCCCGGCACCGTGCGCGTCGTCGACGACGCCACCGACATCGTGCTGATGGAGCACGACGTCGAGGCCGGTGACATCTGGCGGATGTGCCAGACCAAAGACGTGCCGATCCGCGACTGGGTGAAACTCGCCGTGAGCCGCGCCCGCGCCACGGGAGCACCGGCCGTGTTCTGGCTCGACGAGGCACGGGCGCACGACGCGAACCTCATCGCGAAGGTGAACGCCTACCTTCCGGACCACGACACGAACGGGTTGCAGATCGAGATCATGGCGCCGGTCGACGCCATCGCCTTTTCGCTCGAGCGCATCCGCCGCGGCGAAGACACGATCAGCTGCACCGGCAACGTGTTGCGTGACTATCTGACCGACCTGTTCCCGATCCTCGAACTCGGCACGTCGGCGAAGATGCTTTCGATCGTGCCGCTCATCAACGGCGGGGGACTGTTCGAGACGGGCGCCGGAGGTTCCGCACCGAAGCACGTGCAGCAGCTCGTGAAGGAGAACCACCTGCGCTGGGACAGCCTCGGCGAGTTCTTCGCGTTGGCCGCGAGCTTCGAGCACCTCGCCAACGCCACGGCCAACAAGCGCGCGCAGATTCTCGCCGACACGCTCGACCTCGCGACCGGCACGTTCCTCAACGAGAACAAGTCTCCGAGCCGCAAGGTCAACGAGATCGACAACCGCGGCAGTCACTACTACCTCGCGCTCTACTGGGCGCAGGAGCTCGCAGCGCAGTCAGCCGATGCGGAACTCGCCGCCGCGTTCGGTCCGCTCGCCGAACGGCTCGCCGCCGACGAGCAAGCCATCACCGCCGAGTTACTCGAGGTGCAGGGCCATCCCGTCGACCTCGGTGGCTACTACCAACCCGACGACGCGAAGACCACCGCCGTCATGCGCCCGTCGCCGACCCTCAACGCCGCGCTCGCAACCCTCACTTAGAAAGTTGCGTTCTGTCGCACACGAATCGTGTGCGACAGAACGCAAGTTCCGGAGGGCTAGGCCTCCGCGGCTGACTTGAGGCGTTCGAGGGTGTGTTGCATGCCCTTGATCATTTGGTTGCGGCGGGGCGGGAGCGTGTACAGCTTCGAGATCGTCGACTCGACGCGGAACGACTCCGTTACCGACGTGCCCCCGTTCGATTCCGTGAAGCTGTAGGTCCAGATCGTGCCTCCGGCGTCGAAGGCGAACAGCTTGCCGGCGACGCACTCGGTGATCGTGGGCGTGGTCGACCACTTGAACGGACCCATCTTGTTGGTGCCGCGGAACTTGGCGCCGACGGCGGGACCGTTGGCACCGTCGACCCATTCGCAGCTCTTGGTTTCGGGGCTCCACTCGCCCATGCGCGTGACGTCGGTGACGAGCGCGTAGACGGCTTCGGGGGCGGCGTTGATGTGGATCGTGACTTGGCCTTCCATAAGTGCCCGAAAGTACTGTCGATTCCATGGCTAAGGCACCGGTAACCGTCACCGTCACCGGCGCAGCTGGGAACATCGGCTACGCCCTCGTCTATCGCATCTCGTCGGGTCAGCTCTTCGGCGCTGATCAGCCCGTCCGTTTGCGGCTGCTGGAGATCGAGCCGGCGATGAAGAGCCTCGAGGGTGTGGTGATGGAGCTCGACGACTGCGCGTTTCCGCTGCTGGCCGGCGTCGACACGCTCACGAGCGACGACAAGGCGGCCTTCGACGGCACCAACTGGGCGCTGCTCGTCGGCTCGGTGCCGCGCAAAGCCGGCATGGAGCGCGGCGACCTGCTCAACATCAACGGCGGCATCTTCAAGCCCGCCGGTCAGAAGATCAACGACACCGCGGCCGACGACGTGCGCATCCTCGTGGTCGGCAACCCGGCCAACACGAACTGCCTGATCGCGCGGGAGAACGCACGCGACATCCCGTCGGACCGCTGGTTCGCCATGACGCGTCTCGACGCCAACCGCGCGACGACCCAGCTGGCGCAGAAGGCCGGCGTGCCCGTCGCCGACGTGAAGAACGTCGCCATCTGGGGCAACCACTCCGCCACGCAGTACCCGGACGCCTACAACGCCACGATCGGCGGCAAGAGCGCGTACGACGTCATCGACGACGAGGCGTGGTTGCAAAGCACCTTCATCGAGACCGTGCAGAAACGTGGCGCCGCCATCATCGAAGCACGCGGGCTGTCGAGCGCCGCCAGCGCAGCGAACGCCGCCATCGACTCGGTCACCAGCGTCGTGAACAAGACGGCCACGGGCGACTGCGCGTCGCTCGCCGTGTGCTCGAAGGGTGAGTACGGGGTGCCCGAGGGACTGCAGTTCGGGTTCCCGGTCGCGGCCGACGGCAACGGCGCCTGGTCCGTGGTCGAAGGCTTCGACCTCAACGACTTCGCGAAAGCAAAGATCGCCGTCACCACCGACGAATTGATCAGCGAGCGCGACGAAGTCCGCTCGCTGGGGCTTATCCCTTAGACCTCGATGGTCACCTTGAAGTTGACGCCGAGGCGCTGGAGGTAGGCGAGCTTCCTCTCGATGGCGGCTTGCCATTGGGCGAGAGCATCCTCGTACGGGGTGCGATCCCCGTCTTCGCAGGCGTGCTCGAGCTCATCAAAAGCTGCGTCTTCCGCATCGAGCAGGCCCCGGTACTTCTCGAGGAAGTGGTCGTCGATCACCTCGGACAGCGTCACGGGCGTCTCCTTCAGGTCGGGCCGTTAGTGCTTTCGGACTGTACCGAACGATTTCCGTGTTGTCACCGGGGACCTTTTCCTCAAATTCTTGTGACGCATGCCCTATTCAGGACGGCTGACCAGGCATAAGGTCGAGATATCGGGGGGAACGTCCTCCGGGCAACAGAGAAGGAGGTACCCGGTTGAACTCGAAGAACGACAACTCGCTGCGCACTGTGCTTGCGGGGTCGTTGCTCGTGCTCGCCGGTGCGGCTGCATGGATCTTGCTCTCAGCGGGGCAGGCGGGCGCATTGACGAATGTCGACCAGGACTCGACCAACACGAACATCGGTGTGGCCGTGTCCAATACAGGCGGCAACGTCGGGGTTGGCAATGCTTCAACGAACAACGCAAACAGCAATCAAAAGGCAACGGCGACAGGTAACGGCAGCGGCGACAAGGTCGCCGTGAACGACGCCACGACGTCGAACCACTCTGATGGTTCGGCGCTCATCGCCACTGGTAATGCGAACTCCAACGGCAACACCGCGAGCAACAACACGGTGCAGGCGGCGGACTCAGGAAACAGCACTGGTCTCGTGAACGCCGACCAGAACTCGAACAACACGAACATCGGTATCGCGGTCGCGAACACCGGCGGCAACATCGGCGTCGGTAACGCGTCGACGAACAACGCCAACAGCAATCAGACCGCGACGGCTACGGGCAGTGGAAGCGGCGACAAGGTCGCGGCGAACACGTCCAACGCGTCGAATTCGTCGAACGGCGATGCGACGATCATCACCGGCAATGCGTCGGCCACGGGCAACACGGCGTCGAACAACACCGTGCAAACCGTTGACGCGCACGGCTCGGGTCTGGTCCTTGGCGACCAGAACTCCAACAACCTGAACTTCGGTTTGGGTGTTGCCAACTCCGGCCTCAACGTCGCCGCTGGCAACTTGTCGGTGAACAACAGCAATGCACCGCAGAACGCCACCGCAACGGGTGGCGGCGGAGGCGACAAGGTCGCAGTGAACGACGCGACAGCCTCGAACTCGTCCGATGGGTCCGCAGCGATCCTGACCGGCGGCGCCAACGCGGTTGGCAACATTGCAAGCAACGCGAACACGCAGGTGCTCAACGCCGCAGCGGTACGCAGTGCGTCTTCGACGCTGCCGCTGTTGCTGTTGATGGTGCTTGTCGGTCTGCTCTTCGGGGCCAGACCGAAGCGGGCGCTCGGCATTCGCCGGGTGTAACGCCCCGATCGAACAAGGCGGGCCCTCCGGGGCCCGCCTTTTTCGCGTCAGCGCCGCGTTAGGGGATGCAGCTGTCGAGGCGGTTGGCGCGCGCGAAGTGGCTGATGGCCTTGAGCGGCGCCACGCCCTCGTCGTCGACGTTGTTGTATTTGGCGGCGTCGCCGGTGCGCAGCGCGGCGGCGTAGTGGCGACCGGCGGCGATGTAGCCGTCGAACTCGCCGAACCACGCGTCGAGTTGGCTCGTGTTCTGCGGCCGATGCGGCAGCGCGCGCAATTCGGTGACGGCAGCCTCGAGTTTGTCGGCAGCCGCGTCGACCCGTCTGGCGTTCGCCTTGGGCCCGTCGTCGATCTTGTCTTCCTGGGTGCTCGAGCGCTGTTTGTCGGCGAGCGGGCGCACCTTCTTCTCGCACAACGCATTGGCGGCGCGTACGAACGACGGATCCGTCATCGTCCGCCCGGGACGGAAGTTCCGGTTCTGCCACAGCACCAGCAGCGTGAACGCGAACGCGATGCCGATGAGGACCTGGATCGGCCGGCGCCGCCGCCACAGGCCTTTCGCAAACCACTCGATCCACCCGCGCACCGCCCGGTTGTAGCAGCCGACGGGCGCCGACCTACGATTCGGGCATGCAGTCGCGCCTGCCGACAGTGGTGATCGCGGTAGCGATCGTGCTCGCCCTCATTGGCATCGGCGGGGTGGCCTTCGGCGCCGCCGACAAGCCGTCGCACGACGCCGCCTCGAACGGATCGACGACGACGACCGAGTTCGTCGGCGACGGCGGCGACGCCGGTGGGTCGGGTTCGACCCAATCCACGCTCACGACCCTCGCCGGCGCGACCACCACGACCGCCAAGGCGGGCGCGGCACCGACGACGACCGCCGCGGCGAAGCCGTCGGCGGCGTGCCCGGATCCGCCCGCGACCAACGCCGACCCCGGTGGCAACCAGCCGCCCGCTGTGGGCCGCTACACGTACGTCAACTGCGCCGACAGCTCCGACACCGTCGAGACCTCGATCACCGCCGGCAACAGCGGCAACGGCATCACGCGCCGCAACGTGAACGGCGACTCCGGTGGCCAGGAGCAAACGTCGTCGATCGCCTACGGGCCCGCCGGCGTCACCGTCGAGAGCCTCGCCTTCGACACGCCGCAAGGCCACATGACCTGCGACCTGAATCCCGACCTCGAGAACTACCCGGCCGACATGCACGTCGGCGCCCAGTGGTCAGGTTCGAGTTCGTGCGACATCAAGAACTCAAAGGGCGTGAAGTTCGGCACCATCAAGATCGACGCCGCGGGCAAGGTCACCGGCAAGGTGGCGGCGACGGTCGGCAGCACGACCGTGAACGCGTGGGCCGTTGAAGGGACGATCACGCTCACCTTCGACATTCCGAGCTTCGGTAGCCAGACGACGCACATCATCGAGCGTGGCTATTACGACGCCGCGCACGGCATCGAGGTGTACCGCCACACCGAAGCAACCAGTAGCGGCGGCGGCCAGAGCGTCGTGCGCGACGAGAAGCTCACCAGCCTGACGCCCAAGGCGTCGTAGCGGTTCGCGCTACTTGATCGGCGGCAGTTCGAAGCTGAAGCCGCGCGGGTTCACGACGACGGTGCAGGACTGGTGGTGGTCGATGCACTTCGCCGTCGCTGCCCAGTAGGTCTGCGGCAACGCCGGTAACCCGAGGTCGACGAAGACGGCGAAGGCGAACAACGTCGCCGCCGGCGCCAGAACAGCGAGGCGCACGGTGCGGCGTCGCCACGTCGCCGTGGACGCAGCTGCGAACACGGCGATGACCACGAGGGCGGTTGGAATCAGGAAGTAGCGGCCGTGGGCGTTCGACTCCGCCATGCCCTTCATGTTGAAGTTGTACGCCCACGCCGTCGCCGCCAGCGACAAGCCGAACACGATCACGACGTGCAGCCGCACGACCCATGGCAGGGCGAGCAGCGCCGCGACGGTGAGCCCGACGCCGAGCACGCACAGCACGAGCAGCGGGATAGGCATGGGCCGGCTGAACACGTGCCAGGTCAGCGTGTGCTCGCCGACCCCCAGAAGCCCCCAGATGCGCAACAAGAGGGCACGGGGGATCGTTCGCAGCGCCGGGTGCAGCCCGAGATCGTTCCGCGGGTTGGCCACGAGCACGAGTCCTTGCACGATTGCGGTGGTCAGCACGACGCCGAACGCAACCACGTTGTGGCGCTCTCGCTGACGCCACCAGCGCAGACCGAACGCCGGCCACAGCAACATGCTCGTCGCACCTGTGAGGCCGCCGAGCGCGAGGGCCACCAGTTCGGCGAGGCGACCGCCGCGCGTGCGGGGCGCGTCGCAGAAGCTCAGCAGCATCAGACCGATGCCGATCGGCCACAGCGCGTTGGTGAGGTTCCCGATCGTTTCGCGGGCGCCGGGGATCAGCAGCAGCGACACGAAAAGTGCGGCACGCGCGCCGTCGCTCGGGATCAACCATCGCAGGCGCCGACTCAGCACGACCGACAAGCACAGCGGGTAGGCCGCCAGTGCGAACACGGCGTAGGCCGCCGCCACGGCTGACGCCGGCAGGACCGACGCCAGCTCCGCCCAGGCGCGCAGCACGAAGTGCAAGTAACCGTTGTACGAGTGGAACAGCGACCGGTACCAGGGCTCGAGGTACGCGGAGCGAAGGAAGATCGGGCCGTCCTCGGCCCACAAGTTCGGATGGAACAGCCCGCTAGGGCGGCGCGCTCCGAGCACGGCGAAGGCGAGCACCATCGCCGCCGCGTACGCGGGCGCACCGAGCGGCTGGCCCGCAACCGTGAACGGCTTGTCGGGCGCCTCAGCGGTCGGTCGCTCGAACGTGAGCGACCGCCGCCGCGGGTGCGTCATGGGAGCGGCAACCGTGACCTTGAGGTCATCGCCCATGGCGGGAAGCTACTTGAGCGGTGGCGCAGCAGGGCGGAGCAGCATCTCGCGGGTGAAGACGTCGATCTGACCCGTCACCGGCAAGTGTGCGGCCGCCTGGAAGGAGCGAATGGCGGCGTCGGTCTGCGGACCCCAGAAGCCCGTCGCCGGCACGCCGAAACCAAGGCTGCTCAGCAGCGTTTGGTAGGCGCGTACCTGGTCGACACGAATCTGATCGGGCGCTCCGGCCGGCAGCTGGTACAGCGCGGCGTCGGCCACGGCCTGCCACACCTCGGGCGTGGCGTGTTGCCAACTCCAGAACGACACGCTGGTGCCGCCCATGTCGGCGACGGCGCCCATGAAGCGATGGATCGTCCCGCGGTTCGGCACGCCCGGAGGCCCGCCGTCGGCGGCGCCGTCGTAGGCCTGACCGACGGGGATCAGCGGCTTGCCCAGCGGCGCGAGGCGCGCCCAGGTCTGCTGCACCGCGGTCACGGGGTCGTTGTTGAGCCAGTAGATCATCGGCGCGATGGCGTCGAACATCTTCACGACGGATTCGTACGGATAGTTGGTTATGCGGGGCGACGGGCGGGGTACAACGGCAATCAGAGGAAAGCCGGGCCCAAGGGCGTCACGTAACGCGTAGCCGTAGAAGCCGGTTGTATCGGGGCCGAGGTTGACGCCCATGCTGCGGAACTCGATGTCGGCCGCGAACCCGTCGATGCGATCACCGCTGGGTGTGCGGTAGCGCGCCGCCTGCGCGGCGCGCGCCACGTCCGCCCCGATGTCGTCGAGGTAGGGGAAGTCCCACCCGTACACGCGGATGCCGGCTTTGTGCGCGGCCGGGAGCAGGGCGTTGAGGAAGTCGCCGCCTTGAAAGCCCGACACCGACGAACCCGTGCGTACGTACAGGTAGTTCAGGCCGAAGTGTTGCGCCTTGGCGACAACCGCTTGGGCGTTGCCGCCTTCGGCTTTGTCGGGCTGCCAGATCCACATGCCCTTCCCGACGGGAACGGCGCCGTGCACGTTCGGCGGCGCCGGGACGGTCGGCTTACTCGTGGTCTGTGGCGCCACCGCGAGCCGCGACGTTTCCGTCGTGGCGGGTGCCGCGAGAGGTGCAACCGCTGGCTGTCGCTTGACCACCGGTGTGGTGGCGGCACGCGACGCCTGCGGATGCACGACAAAAAGCCCCAGTAGCCCCAACCCCGTCAGCACGTTCAAGAACGTGAGCAAAAACCTTCGAGCGGTACTGGAGCCGGCTAGGTCTAGACCGGCTCGGAACATCTACTGCAACGTCAACTTCGGTTAAGGCTCCCTGCGAGAAGGTCTTGGTTCATCTGGGCGATGGTACCTAGCGGGACTTCTTTGGGACACGCGGCTGAACACTCTCCAATGTTCGTGCACGACCCGAAGCCTTCCTGCTCCATGGCGTCGACCATCGCAATTACCCGAGAGTGTCGCTCAGGTTGACCCTGCGGCAACACCCCCAAATGAGTGATTTTCGCGGCGGTGAACAACATTGCCGATGCGTTCGGGCACGCGGCGACGCACGCACCGCACGCGATGCACGCGGCAGCGTCGAATGCGGCGTCGGCATTCGCCTTCGGCACCGGAATCGACGCCGCTTCAGGCGCGGCGCCGGTGTTGACCGAGATGTATCCGCCGCTGGCGATGATGCGATCTAGCGCACCTCGGTTGACGACGAGGTCTTTGATGACAGGGAACGCGCGCGCACGCCAAGGCTCGATCCAGATCTCCTGGCCGTCCTTGAAGTGACGCATGTGCAGCTGGCACGTGGTGGTGGCGCGCTCGGGTCCGTGTGCGATGCCGTTGATAACAAGACCACACGTCCCACAAATTCCTTCGCGGCAATCATGATCGAACGCGATCGGATCTTCGCCGTTCGCGATGAGCCCTTCGTTCACCACGTCGAGCATTTCGAGGAACGACATGTCCTCTGAAATCGCATTCGCCTGATACGTCATCATTCGACCGGGTACATCGGCGTTCGGCTGCCGCCAGACATGAAGCGTGAGGTTCATCTACTTGTAGCTCCGTTGGGCGGGGTGGACGTAGTCAAACGTGAGGTTCTCCTTGTGCAACACCGGCGGTGCGCCGACGCCGGCGAACTCCCAGCCCGCGGCGTAGCTGTACTCCTCGTCGTTGCGCTGAGCTTCGCCGTCTTCGGTTTGGTACTCCTCGCGGAAGTGACCACCGCAGCTCTCGTTGCGGTGGAGCGCGTCGATGCACATCAGCTCACCGAGTTCGAAGAAGTCGGCGACGCGCCCGGCCTTCTCGAGCGACTGGTTCAGCTCGTCGTTCGTGCCGAGAACCTTCACCGACTGCCAGAACTCCTCGCGCAACTCGGGGATGCGATCGAGCGCCTTGCGCAGCCCTTCCTCGTTGCGTCCCATGCCGCAGTAGTCCCACATGATCTTGCCGAGCTCTTTGTGGAACGAGTCGACGGTGCGCGTGCCGTTCGGGCGCAACAGTCGGCCGATGCGGTCTTTGACGTCAGCCACGGCTTTCTGTGCGTCGGGGTGCGACGCGTCGGCGGTGTTCGAGGGCGTCTGCGCGAGGTAGTCGCCGATCGTCGCGGGCAGCACGAAGTAGCCGTCGGCCAAGCCCTGCATCAGCGCCGACGCACCGAGGCGGTTGGCGCCGTGATCCGAGAAGTTCGCTTCGCCGCCGACGAACAACCCGGGGATCGTCGACATGAGGTTGTAGTCGACCCACAGCCCGCCCATCGTGTAGTGGATGGCCGGGTAGATGCGCATCGGCGTCTTGTACGCGTTCTCGTCGGTGATGCGGTTGTACATCTCGAAGAGGCCTTCGTAGCGCTCTCGGATGGTCGCCTGGCCGACGCGGTTGATGGCATCGGCGAAGTCGAGGTAGACGCCGAGACCGGTCGGGCCGACGCCGCGGCCTTCATCGCAGACCGCCTTGGCGGCGCGTGACGCAACGTCGCGCGGCACCAAGTTGCCGAACGCCGGGTAGCGGCGCTCGAGGTAGTAGTCGCGTTCGGATTCGGGGATCTGATCCGGCGAGCGGTCGTCGCCGCGCTTGAGCGGCGCCCACACGCGCCCGTCGTTGCGCAGCGACTCCGACATCAGCGTGAGCTTCGACTGGTGATCGCCCGACACCGGAATGCAGGTCGGATGGATCTGCGTGTAGCAGGGATTGGCGAAGAGTGCGCCCTTGCGGTGTGAGCGCCAGATGGCGGTCGTGTTGCACCCCATGGCGTTCGTCGACAGGAAGAAGACGTTGCCGTAGCCACCGGTGCACAGCACGACGGCGTCGGCCATGTGCACGTCGATCGCTCCGGACACCATGTCGCGGGTGACGATGCCGCGGGCGCGGCCGTCGATGACGATGAGGTCGAGCATCTCGTGACGCGTGTGCATCTCGACGGTGCCCTTGCCGATCTGGCGCTCCAGCGCTTGGTAGGCACCGAGCAGCAACTGCTGGCCCGTCTGGCCCTTGGCGTAGAAGGTGCGGCTCACCTGCGCGCCGCCGAACGACCGGTTGTCGAGCAGCCCGCCGTACTCGCGCGCGAAGGGCACGCCCTGCGCGACGGCCTGGTCGATGATGTCGACGCTCAGCTGCGCCAGGCGGTACACGTTGCGCTCGCGGGCGCGGAAGTCGCCGCCCTTCACGGTGTCGTAGAAGAGACGGTAGATGGAGTCGCCGTCGTTGCGGTAGTTCTTGGCGGCGTTGATGCCGCCCTGCGCCGCGATCGAGTGCGCGCGGCGCGGCGAGTCCTGGTAGCAGAACGCTTTGACGTTGTAACCCATCTCGCCGAGCGAGGCGGCGGCGGCGCCGCCGGCGAGGCCCGTGCCGACGATGATCACGGTGTGCTTACGCCGGTTCGCCGGGTTGACCAGCTTGAGTTCGAACTTGCGCGTGTCCCACGCATCCTCGATTGGGCCTGCCGGGACCTTGTTGTCGGTGATATCGGTGCCGACCGACCACCGACCTTCGCTCGAGGTCAGCGTCATGGCCGCCCGCCGAACATGATCGTCCACGGCATCGCCAGGAAACCGAGGCACACGACCACCGAGATGGTGGCCGCCAGCCGGCGCAGCATTTGCTCACGCGGGCCGCTGCCGCGACCGAAGGTCTGGAACATCGACCAGATGCCGTGGAACAAGTGCAGGCACAACGCGCCCATCGCCAGCGTGTAGGCGAGCGTGACGATCGGGTGCTTGAAGCCCGAGACCGCGTTGGCGTACACCGTGCTGTGTTCGGCGGTCGTCTCCTTGAACGCGCCGACGTGCGCCACGCCGACCGTCATGTCGAGGATGTGGAACACGATGAACAGCAGCAGGATCACGCCGCCCCACCGCATCGTGCGCGACGCGTAGCTCGCCTGGATCGTGTCCTTGTGCGCGTACGGGATCGGCCGTGCCGCCTTCGACTGCCGCGTCGTCGAGTACGCGGCCCAGATGTGCACGCTCACCGCGGCGAGCAGCACGGCGCGCAGACCCCACAGCGCGTAGTAGTGCGGCAGGATCGGTGACCCCATCGTTCGCAAGAACGTCGCGTACTCGCCGAAGTGCACGGGGCCGAAGAAGAACTTGAGGTTGCCGACCATGTGGGCGATGACGAAGCCGACGAGGATGATTCCCGACGTCGCCATCGCGTACTTCTTGCCGATCGACGTCCGCAGCACCAACGGCTTCGCGGGTGCAATTGCTTGTTCAATCACGGTTCCATCCTCGCGCCGGATTCCCCTCTTCCAACAATCTGTGCAACGTACTGATTGGTGACATCAATCCCGTGCCCGATCGTCGCTAAGTCAATAGTGATGGGGCCTATCGCGTCGGGTGATGTGGCCTTGATCGTGCCGACGCGCACGCACGCGTCGGCCGGGATGTCGCCCACCCACGCTTGGCGATGGACCGACCCGTCGGGGAAGTTGATGGCGGCGGTGGTGCGCACCGCGGCGACGCTCTCGCGGCGGTCCGAGACCACGTGCACGTCGAGTTCGATCGGGTCGCCCGGGCTGTACGCGGCGTCCGGCCGTTCGGCCACGACGATGACCGGAGCGCACGCCGCCGCCAGCGCGTAGTAGCCGAGCTTCTGCTTGCGTTCGTGGTCGAGCACCGACCACGTGACGGCAGGATGGGCGTCGGCCCAGAAGAACGCCGCGAAGCCTCCCGTCGGTCGGTACTTCAAGCGCCGGAGCGTTTCGATGTGGTGCTTGAGGATCGTCGCCTGGTAGCGCTGCGTTGCGGCGCGCCAGTCGTCGTAGTTCGCGTAGTTCGCCGGCGGCACGTAGCGCTCGAACGGTTCGAGCTGGAGGCAGTGCGTGTGCGCCAGCCGCGTCCAGTCGAGATCGGGCCAACGTTCCGCGCCCATGAAGGCGTCGCTGTCCGGGATCGCTTGGCTGCCGAACTCGCTGACGAATTGCGCCAAGCGCGGCACGCGACGCAACCACTCGGGGAAGTCGCGTTCTTGGCCGTGGTACCAGCCGAAGTACACGTGGGTGTCGGTGCCCGTTCCGCCGACGTGGGGCAGCACGCCGGAGTGCGCCAGAACCGGCCGCGTCTTGTCGGAGCGTTCCAGCGCGCGCTTGATCGTGTTGTCGAGGACGGTCTTGTTCCACGTCGGCAGTTGCTGGCCGATCACGAAGGCGCGCGCCGCTTTGGCGCGTGACGCCTCGTCCATCTTCGTGTTGTCGAGCGCGAACGGTTCGTTGTGGCCGCACCACACGGCGATCGACGGGTGATGCCCCAGCACGTCCACCATCGCCCGCGCTTGGCGAGCGGCCTGCTTTCGCAGACCGCGGGCGTAACCCCACTGCAACGGCATGTCCTGCCACAGCAGCACGCCGGCTCGGTCAGCAGCGTCGTAGAGCTCGGGACGCGCCACGTGCGCGTGCACGCGCACCATGTCGAGGTTGGTCTGTTTCGCCAACTCGATGTCGCGCACGACCTGGGCCTCGGTGGCGTCGGCGATGCGCTGCGTCGTCGGTCCGTGGTTCACGCCTTTGACGAAAAGCCGCTCGCCGTTGACGGTCCACTTGAAGTCGCGCATCGACACGGCGCGCAGCCCCGTGGTCAGCGTGCGCATGTCGCTCGCCACGAGGTCGTGTGTGCCGTCGTCGGCGACGACGAACAACGACACGTCGACCTGCGCGAGGTTCGCGTCGCCGAGCGCGTGTGGCCACCACAGCGTCGGGTCGTCGACGTCGACGCGCCAGGTGATCGAGTTGTTCTCCGCGGCCAGCGTGTGCTCGGCCTCGTGATCCACGACGTGACCGCCGTGACTGACCACCGTGCGCACCATCACGGTGAGTGCCTCGGTCGTGTCGAGGTCGGCCGCGAACTCGAGCGTGGCGCGCTGCGCGTCGGCGCGCGGGCACAACACGCGCAGCGTCGTGATCCGCACCGGCCCGGTGTGGGCGACGCGCACTGGACGCCACACGCCTCCGGGGTTGTCGTCGGGGTCGAGGCAGTCCCAGTGCTGGAAGACCCCGGTGATGTTGCGCTTTTGCGTCGCGTCGGTTTGGGGCGGGCACGCCACTTCCATCGCCAGCATGTGGTCGGCACCGTCGCGCAGAAGGTCAGTGATCTCGAACGCGTGTGGAACGAAGTAGCCCTCGGTGTCGCCGAGATAGCAGCCGTCGAGCCACACGTCGGAGGTGTAGAAGACGCCGTCGAGTACGAGCCACGAGCGCGCACCGTCTCCGCGCGCCTCGAAGTTCACGCGGTACAGCACCGGGCCGTCGCTCTGTGCGAACGCCGGTGTGCTGCGCCACTGCGAGCGCGCTGGGATCGGTTCCCACGCGGTGTCGTCGAAGGCGACCTCCGGGTACCGGCGCCGCAGCTCGTCGTCGGCGATCGCCGCTCGCCAGCCGTCGGTCACCTCCACGAGTCGGGGACGCTACCGCCCGCATCCCGAACCCGTCAGGTTGTTTGGATCGTGAGGTCGCCGTCGAACTGCGCCTCGACCACGAGCGCGTTGGCGGCAGTTCGTGTCACGTCGACGATCCACGTGCCGCTGGCCATCGTCACTTTCGTCGCTCGCCACGAATCGCCGCGCGGCGTGGTGACGGTGAACTTGCCGGTGATGCCCGCGCTGCCGTGGCGCCCTTCGAAGTGACCAACCGGATTGACTGCGACTGCGGTGTTCCCGCTCGGTTCGAACGGCGTGTCCTTGGCGAGACGGAAGCGCACGGAGGGCTGCGGTGTCGCGAGCCCGCCGCTGCCGACGGCGACGGAGGACCCGAAGGCGCAGTCGCCGGCGGTCAACGCGCGCACTCCGCCGTCGAGCCCGAACCGCGCCACGCCGGTCGCGATGTCGATCGGCGCTTCGCCGACGTCGAGCCGGCACGCGCCCGTGACCGGAAGCGGCCGCCCGCCCGACCACACGATCGTGTCGGGGTGACCGTCGACGATCGCGCCGGAAATGTGAAACCCGCCGCGGCCTGGTTCGGCGACGGTGATGGTGAACGGCGCCGGGATCGGGTCCGTCAACGCCGCGGGCGCGGCGAAGGACGCGAGCGTGCCGCTGATGTGCGCGGTTCCGCTGTAGGCGACGGATCCCGACGCCGCGGTCGAACTCGGCGTGCCCTCGTGACGAGGCTCGGCACGGTGCGCGCACGCAGTGAGCAGCGTGAACGACACCATGGCCGCGGCGACGCGACGCCCGGGTACGAGGCGCATCGTCGCCAGCGTAGAGTCGGGGAATGAGTCGCCCGACAACACTTGGTGAGCTCCGCGCTTCTGGTTGGGAATCCGTGCCGATCAAGGAAGAGGTCCGGCGCAACGCCGTGGCTCGCTTGAAGGCGGGCGAGCCGCTGGTCAGTGGAGTTCTTGGTTACGAAGACACCGTTCTGCCGCAGGTCGCCAACGCGATCCTCGCGGGGCACGACATGGTCCTGCTCGGTGAGCGCGGTCAGGCAAAGACGCGCATCATCCGCTCGCTCATCGAGTTGCTCGACGAGTGGATGCCGATCGTGTTCGGCAGCGAGATCAACGACGACCCGTACAATCCGGTGTCGAAGCACGCCAAGGACCTGATCGCCGAGCACGGCGATGAGACCCCGATCGAGTGGGTGCACCGCGACACTCGTTACGGCGAGAAGTTGGCGACGCCCGACACGTCGGTCGCCGACCTCATCGGTGAAGTCGACCCGATCAAGGTGGCGGAAGGTCGCTATTTGTCGGACGAGTTGACGATCCACTACGGCCTCATCCCGCGCACGAACCGCGGCATCTTCGCCATCAACGAACTGCCGGATCTCGCCGAGCGCATTCAGGTCGGTCTGTTGAACGTGCTCGAAGAGCGTGACGTGCAGGTGCGCGGCTACAAGATCCGCCTCCCGCTCGACGTGATGCTCGTCGCCACCGCCAACCCCGACGACTACACCAACCGCGGCCGCATCATCACGCCGCTGAAGGACCGCTTCGGTTCGCAGGTCCGCACGCACTACCCGCTCGACATCGAGACCGAGATCGACGTGGTGAAGCAAGAGTCGGAGACGCCCGACGTCGGTGTGCGCATCGAAGTCCCCGACTTCATGCACGAGATCATCGCCACGCTCACCCATCTCGCGCGCGCGTCGAGCCAGATCAACCAGCGTTCCGGCGTGTCGGTACGCCTCACCGTCGCCAACACCGAGACGATCGTCGCCAACGCGCTGCGGCGCGCCCTCATTCTCGGAGAACCCGTGGCGGTGCCGCGGGTGAGCGACCTCGACGCGCTGGCGTCGTCGACGAGCGGCAAGATCGAGATCGAGTCGATGGACGACGGCCGCGACGAGCAGGTCGTCGAGAAGCTCATCAAGTCGGCGGTGCTCACCGTCTTCAAGGACCGGTGCCCGATCGAGCAGTTCCGCGAGGTGCCCTCGGCCTTCGACGGCGGGACGATCGTGCACGCCGGCGACGACGTGTCGGCGTCGAGCTACGCCGACGTCATGAAGAGCATCCCGGCGTTGGCCGCGCCGGCCCGCGAGCTTGCGGGTTCGGAAGACCCGCCGGCCATCGCGTCCGCCATCGAGTTCATCCTCGAAGGACTCCACTTGTCGAAGCGCTTGAACAAGGACGCGGCGGGCGGCCGCATCGCGTACCGGGCCCGTTAACGCGTGACGCGTTTTCGCTACTCGCGCTGGGACGGGACCCAGACCGGCTTCGAGCTCGGCGCGGACGACATCCTCGATCAGGTCACCGACGACCTGCTGTACCACGGCGACCTCAACGCGGCGTTGCGTCGGCTGCTGCAGTCCGGGATGCGCGACGCCAACGGCGAACGCATCCAGGGCATCCGGGAGATGCTCGAGAAGCTGCGGCGTCGTCGGCGCGACGAGTTGGAACGTCACGACCTCGGGGGCGTCTACGAGGACATCGCGCAGCGCCTGCGCGACGTCGTCGAGACCGAGCGCGACGGGCTGCAACAGGCGCGTGAGCAAGCGCGGCAGTCGGGCGATCAGCGCCGGCAAGAGATCACGGACCAGTCGATGGCCGAGAAGGGTTTGCAACTCGACCTGTTGCCGCCCGACCTCGCCGGTCAAGTGCGCGAACTGCAGAACTACGACTTCGAGTCGGCGGAGGCTCGTCAGCAATTCGAAGAGCTGATGGAAGAGCTGAAGAAGGAACTGCTCAATACCCAGTTCAACCAGATGATGGGCTCGATGGGCGACGTGTCGCCCGAGCAGATGCAGGCGATGAAGGACATGTTCAATGCCCTCAACCGCATGCTCGAGCAGCGCGAAGCGGGCGAACCGATCGACCCGTCGTTCGAACAGTTCATGTCGGAGTTCGGGCAGTTCTTCCCCGACAACCCGCAGACGCTTGACGAGTTGCTCGAGCAGATGGCCCAGCAGATGGCGCAGATGCAGGCGATGCTCAACACGATGACGCCCGAGCAACGGGCGCAGCTGCAAGGTCTCGCTGAAGCCCTCATGGAGGACATGGACCTGGCGTTCCAGGTCGACCGGTTGTCGAACAACCTGCAGCAGGCGTTCCCCGGCGCAGGTTGGGATCGCCGCTACAACTTCCAGGGACAGGACCCGCTCGGCTTCGCGCAGGCGGCGTCGCTGCTCAACGAGCTCGGAGATCTCGACTCGCTAGAAAACCTGCTCCGTCAGGCGTCGTCACCGGGTGCGCTCGGCGACGTCGACCTCGATCGTGCGGCGGAACTGCTCGGTCCTGACTCGGCGCGTTCGCTCGAGAAGCTCGCCGAGTTGTCCAAGACCCTCGAGCAAGCTGGCCTGATCGAGCAGAAGGAAGGCCGTCTCGAGCTCACGCCGAAGGGCATGCGCCGCATCGGCGGCAACGCCCTGCGCGACCTGTTCTCGAAGCTGGCGAAGGACCGCATGGGCACGCACGAGGTCGACCCGCTCGGCGTCGGCCACGAGCGCAGCTTCCAGACCAAGCAGTACGAGTTCGGCGACAACTTCAACCTCAACATCGAGGCGACGGTCGGCAACGCCATCCGTCGCAACGGCGCGGGCTCGCCGGTGCGCCTGTTGCCCGAGGACTTCGAGATCGAGCGCACCGAAACGGTGACGCGCTCGGCGACGGTGTTGATGGTCGACCTGTCGCTGTCGATGCCGATGCGCGACAACTTCCTGGCGGCGAAGAAGGTGGCGATGGCGCTGCACTCGCTGATCTCGTCGAAGTTCCCCAAGGACTACCTCGGCATCGTCGGGTTCTCGGAGGTGGCGCGCGTCCTGAAGCCGCGCGACCTGCCGGAGGTGTCGTGGGACTTCGTGTACGGCACGAACATGCAGCACGGCTTCCTGCTCGCCCGCCAGTTGCTGTCGCGCCAGTCAGGCACGAAGCAGATCATCATGATCACCGACGGTGAGCCGACCGCGCACATCCAGGACGACGGCGAGGTGTTCTTCAGCTACCCGCCGGTGCAGGAGACGATCGACGCCACGTTCAAGGAAGTGATCCGTCTCACGCGCGACGGGATCAAGATCAACACGTTCATGCTCGACGCCACGTCGTACTTGAAGGCGTTCATCGAGAAGCTCACGCAGCTCAACCAGGGCCGCGCCTTCTTCACGACGCCCGAGACCCTCGGCGACTACGTCCTCGTCGACTTCATCGAGCACAAGCGCTCCCTGCGCGGCGACCGCCGCGCCCACTCCGCGCGCTGAGAACCCCCTTCTCCGGTCGAACTGGTCCTCCCCACAACCGTGCGACGGTTGTGGGGAGGACCAGTTCGTTATTGGGCGTCGATCCGTTCCGTCGTGGGTGACGGCATGAGGAAGCGACCGAGGACCGGCAGTTCCCACCACGATTCGGCGCGGGCGATGGCGAACGCGATGGGCACGATGTTGCCGGCGTTGTCGTAGACCGCGAAACGCGGCTGCCATTCGGGGTCGAACTTCGAGTTGAAGTACCAGAGCGACTCGATTTGCATCGACCCCGACATGTGCTTGATAGCCCACCGCTCGATGCGGGTGGTGAGACCGGCGCCGGTCTAACCCGCGAGCAGGGCGCGCATCGTGGCGAAGTTGAGGCCGATCGTATAGTAGCCCGCTTCGCGCAGGTGCAGCAGCGTCTGCACGATGACGAAGTCGAGCAGGCCGTTGGGATGTTCGCCGTCGTCGCGCCGCATCAGGTCGAGCGAGTAACCGTTGATGCCCGGCGCGGGAACGAACTGGCAGAACGCGACCGGCGTGCCCTCCTGATCTGCGCACACCGCGAGCAACAGGCCCTTGTCCTCGGGGTCGAAGATGCGGCCGAGCGTCATGGAGAAGCCGCGCTCGACGTCGCCGCGGCGGCTCTTGGTCATCACGGCGAGCACGCGCTGCTTGAACTCCTCGTCGACGTCGCTCGGGTCGTGGAAGGTGACGGCGTACCCGCCGCGGGCGACGCGGTTCGTGGCTTGGCGCAGCGCCTTGCGGCGCGGCCCGTCGAGGCTGAAGCGCGACGCGTCGACGACCGCTTCGTCTCCGACGTACAGATCGTGCATACCCGCAGCGCGATAGATCGGCAGCCACTCCTCGCCGACACCGAGCAGACCGACGCTCCACCCGTGCTCGTCGGCGAAGCGGAGGAAGTCGTCCCACACCGCGGCGCGCTGCCAGACGGGTCCGATCGGGTCGGGCGACACGAGGCAGATGCTCTGATGCACGGCGTAGGCGACCAGCGAGTCCTGGCTGAAGAAGAACTCCTTGTCCTGGCGCAGCGCGAAGTAGTCGAGCGTGCCGGCGCAGTGCTGGTCGATGACGCGCCGCGCGTGCGCCAGCTCGTCACGGTTGCTGCGGCGCACCGCCACGGGACGAATCGCCTGCCACGCGATCCAGAACACGAACGCCAGCGCGACCGCCGCGAGCATCGGCGACACGAAGTCGTCGACGCGCTCGGGCAGCTTCACGCTGCTTTGCCCGACGAGACGCTCGAGTGTTGCCAGCACGGCGTCGGGCACCGTGAGCCGCGGGCCCTTCGCCATGGTGATCGCCTCGAGGGAGACGGCCACGGCGACGATGACGGCCCCCAGCGCGCCGGCGGCGACGCGCAGGCCGTGCCGGATGGCGCGTTCGCGGCTGCGGGCGCGGAACTCGGCGCGGTGGGCGACGAGATACCCGGCAACGACAGCGGCCGCAGCCGCCTCCTCGACGTCGACGCCCTTGACGAGATGCAGCACGAACGAGCCGAGGAGGAGCGCGACGGCAACACGATGGGCGCGCAGTTGGCCGCGGCGGACGCCGCGGGCGAGCGCCAGTAGACCCAACCCCGAAAGCGTGACGAGCGCCGTCGCCGTTTGCGGCACGGCGAGCGGCACCAGCTGCAGCAGCGCGTGGAGGCGGGCCTCGAGCGGTGGCGTGATCGCCGAGGCGAGGTCGAGTACGCCCGCCGCCGCGATCAACAGCGCGGCGCGGCGACGGATCCGTACGCGACGGTCAAGCGCGGCTTCGTCGCGCGGCGGCCACGACTCACCCGACGGGTACACGGCGACGCGCGTCGGGCGTTCGGGCGCCGTCGAGCGCCGCGCCCCGATGCGCGCCAGGAACGACGCGCCGGGCACGTCGACGCTCGTGTACCAGAGGCGCGCGTGCACGTCAGCGCCGGCCTCGACTTCGACCCACGACGCGACGCGCGCCGGGACCGTTGTGTTGGGCAGGCCGAGCACGCGCGCACGCGAGTGCGTCGTCTCGCCGACCGTGCCGCACGACGCCACAAAGCCCGTGCCCAGGTCCGTGAAGCGCGGCGCGCGGTTGGCGTCGATGATCCCGACGTAACCCTCGGCGAGCAACGATCGATCGCGCTCGGCGGTCGTGCCGTGCACGACGCGGATGTTGCGGTTGCCGACGCCGGTCGTGACGCACACGTCGAGCGTCTCGCCTTCGGCGAGTGTGACGACGCGCCGGTTCGGACTTGACGTGAACTTGTCGACGGCGTCTGCCAGCCGCGGGTAGTGGGCGAGGGCGTCGGGCGCGCCGCACACGACGAACGCGCCCGGACCGTCCCACGCTTCGAGCAACACGATGAGCTCACTCACGGCGGCGACGGCGGCGGCCGTTCGGTCCGGCGCGAGATTGCCGGCGACCACCAGGCGGCCGCCTAACGGGAGGTCGATCACGCGAGCTGCAGCGCGACGCGCACGACGCCGGCACGCGGCGACCACACCTCGACGTCAACGGACGCGCCGGTGGGCCCGCGCACGATCCACTCGGCCTTGCCGAGGTCCGAGGTCGGGTCCGACGTGCCGCCGAAGCCGCCGAGCATCGAGTGCTTCCCGACGCGTCCCGTGAGTTGGCCGAGTTCGATCTTCGGTTCGCCGACGACGCTGACGCCGTCGCCGGCGGTGAGGCGCGCTTCGATAGCGCGCACCGCTTTGCGTTCGATCGCCTTCTGCGTGACGTTGGTCGGCAACCACCCGGTGTTCTCGACGACGACGCGCACGCGCCACGCGCCGTCACCCAACGCTTCGACTTCGCTCGAGCGCAGTTTCAGCAACGGCGAGATCATCAAATGCCAGATGGCGAAGTCGGCGTGCGGCGCGACTTCGTCGGCGAGCAAATGGGGCGGCGGGTTGCGGATCAGCAACTGGTTGTTCCAGCCGCCGAGCTCGACGGGGCCGAGGTCGGGGTGATCGTACGGATACCAGTCGACGTAACCCTCGCCCGGCGCGACCTCGTCGGCCCAGGCCAGCATCTTCAGGTCGTCCTCGAGGGGGTGTTCGGACCACCACTCGATGAACTTGACGTCCTCGATGCCGGCGGCGCGCATCGGTGACCAGAACTCGGTCGTCCACGCGTGCACGCCGAGGTGGTCGTACGCCCAGTCGTCGGCGACGCCGGTGATGGAGTCCTTCGGGTCGTAGCGGAAGTCGTGGAACACGCTGACGGCGGGATACTTCGTGAGCTCGGTCGCCTTGGCGCCGATCTCCTTGAAGACGCGCAGGTCGAACGTCGGCAGTCCCTCGTCACTCTTCGTGCCGTACGGCCGCAGGTGGACGCCCGACATCGTGTGGTACTGGATGAACGCGCAAATGTTCGGGCGGTCGACAATGGCCTGCACGACGGCGCGGATCTCGGGCTCGCTCGTCGGATACGGACCCGCGCCTTGCTGCTCGCCTTCGGTTCGCCACTCGACGGGGTAGTTGCGGTTCATGTCGAGACCGGCGAGCGCGGGCGCATGCTTGATCGTGACGCCGTCGTAGTTCTGGATGCGGCCCTCGGGCAGCAGCCGGTAGTACGGACCGGGTCCGTCCTCGGTCGCGTCGCGGGCCACCAACAGGCGCGGGTCGTCGAAGTACGTCTTCCACGGACCGTTCGGGTCGGGGACGCGCATGGTGAGGATGCGGCCGTCGCCGTCCATGTCCTCGGCGATCAGGCCGTCCTGCTGCTCGGTGCGCGGGTAGTCGCGCGCGGAGGAGCGCACGTAGCGGGGTCGCTCGCCGAGCGCGAGCTCGACGCCGTCGGGGTTCATGCGAGGCACGATGTAGAAGCAACGCGTGTCGAGGACGCGGGTCACGGTCTCGTCGGTGCCGTACTCGGTGATGAGTTTGTGAATCAGGTTGAGCGCCGCGGTCCCGCCCGTGTGCTCCGTGGCGTGGATGTTGGCGTCGATCCACATCGCCGGTTTCTCGTGGTGCGGACCGGTGGCCGTGTTGGTGATCGTCGCCAGCGTGATGGGGCGGTCTTCGTGCGAGCGGCCGATTTCGGACAGCTCGATGAGGTCTGACCGTTCTGCGGCCAGGGCGTCGAGTAGCTCGCCGAGTTCGCGGTAACGGACGAAGCGATCGCGGGGGATGTCGACCATGGAGAGAAAAACCTACGCAAATACGTGCAGAAACGCGTTTGCGCCCTTGCGCCAAGGGGAAAATTCAAGTACTACATGCGTGTAATTCCATCGGTGCAATCGCCGGGGGGAGGGAGCGACCGATGAATCTCGTAAGTGTCTTAGAAGGTGACGACCGGGGCTGGCAGGAGTACGCCAACTGCATGGGCGTCGATCCCGACTTGTTCTTTCCTGAACGTGGCGCGTCGACTCGCGAGGCCAAAGAGGTCTGCAAGGGTTGCGTCGTGCGCGAGGAGTGCCTGGAGTTCGCGCTGGCAAACGGCGAGAAGTTCGGGATCTGGGGCGGCATGAGTGAACGTGAACGCCGGCGCGTGCGCCGGTCGCGTGCCCTGGCCCGGCGCGCCGCGGCGACAACCGCGTCTTAGAGGGTTCGCCGCTACTTCCCCCGAGGCCCGGCTCGCTACGGGAGTCGGGCCTCGAGTGTGCGCTCTTCACCGATATCGAGTTGCGCCCAGCGCGTCTTCGGAACCCGGTCCAGCACGTCGCCACCGATGAGGCCGACGAGCTCGGCCCGGGCGATCACCGCGTGTCGGGCGACGGCGTCGTAGATCTCGGCGGGTCCCACCACCAGCGGGTTGACGAGGTTGCAGCTCACCTGCATGTGCTCGCCGACGACGAGCGCGAGGGCACGCACGTTTTCGCTGCGTAGCGAGGCGGCGAGCGTCCTCGCCGCTTCGAGATCGCGCTCCGCAAGCCACAGGTTGTAGGCCACGAGCGGGCCGCGAGCCCCGACGGCGCACGCGCCGGCTGTCGGGTGCCCAGCGACGCCGCGCGCGGCGCGCCGCACGTCGGGCAGCGATCGTTCCGGTCCGTAGAGAAAGCACGGGAGCTGCAACTCTTCTCGGGCCCAGCCTGCGAACGCGTCGCGGGCGGCGATGGCGTCGTGCATCGTCGACGCGTCGTCAACCGGGACGAACGGGACGACGTCGACCACGCCGATGCGCGGGTGAACGCCCTGGTGGGCGTGGATGTCGAGCTGCGCGACCGCTGCGGTCGTGAGCGCGCGGGCGGCGTCTTCGACGGCGGGGCCGGCGAGCCAGAACACGCTGCGGTGGTGGTCGGGGTCGGAGTGCACGTCGAGGCAGTGATCGCCCGCGGCCTCGGCTAACCCGGCGATGACGTCACCCCGCCGTCCTTCACTTACGTTCACAACGCAGGCCAGCATGCCGATAGGGAAATTAAGTCAAACCGTCGCGTTGGTCGATAAAGGACAGCGCTGTACCCTGCACGTGACGACCTCGCGTCGCGTCAAACGAATCGAGAACTCAATGAACCTCGGGCCCACCGAACTCATCATCATCCTCATCATCGTGATGCTCGTCTTCGGCTCGTCACGGCTCCCGAAGCTCGCCCGGTCGATCGGCCAGGCGCAGAAGGAGTTCAAGGACGGCGTCAAAGAGGGCGCCCAGGACGACGCCGAGACCGAAAAGAAGGCCTAAAACCGGAACTGAGAAGGTCTTCCCACCGCCAGCGGCGGTAGATCTTCTCAGAAGAGGTGGTTAGCGGGCGGCGGCCTTCAGCGCTGCCGCATCGAGGCGGCGCTGGCGCATGATGCGGCGCCGCTCGCGTTCTGAGGCTCCGCCCCAGACGCCGTGATCGATCTTGTTTGCGATCGCGTATTCGAGACAGGGCGCCTTGACCGGGCAGTCGGCGCACAGCTTGCGGGCGATCTCGACCCCGACACCATCGCTCGGGAAAAACACGGCAGGATGCACTTCTCGGCACTTGCCGATGCTCATCCACTCTGTGTCCATTGCGGCCTCCTAGTCGGGTAACCGGTTAGACGTCGCCCGCACCGTCGTGGTTCCCATGTTTCTTTACGTATCGCCCGGAGCGTTAGATGGCTGAAGAACCCACCGAAGTCCTGGTCGTTGACCCAGAAGATTCGACGCCGCCCCCGCCCGCAACTGCCGGCGTCGGCGAACGGGACAAAACGCCCCGCGCCGCCATGTCACTGCTGCTCGTCGCTGCGCTGATCGGCGGCCTGCTCGGAGGCGGCATTGTCGCCCTGGCCAACCGGCACAACAACAACGGCACCAATGTGTCGTTTGCGCCCGGCACGAACCTCAAGCTGCGCAGCGGCGCGCTCGACGTGCAGAGCGTCCTCGCGAAGGCCGAGCCCGCGGTCGTCTCCGTCGAAACCGACGGGTTCGTGCGCCAGGACGGCTTCTTCGGCCCAACCGTGTCGCGCGTGCGCGGCGCCGGCACCGGCATGGTCATCAGCTCTGACGGCGAAATCCTGACGAACAACCACGTCATCGAAGGCGCGCAGAAGATCACCGTGACCTTCACGGGCGACAAGAGCCCGCGCGACGCCGACCTGGTGGGCGCCGATGCCGTCAACGACGTCGCCATCATCAAGGTGCGCAACGCCAGCGGTCTCAAGACGGTGACGCTGGGCAACTCGTCGAACCTCGAGGTCGGCGACGACGTGATTGCCATCGGCAACGCGCTCGCCCTCGTCGGCGGCAACACGGTCACGCGCGGCATCGTGTCGGCGCTCAACCGGTCGATCGACGATCCGTCGGAGAACCTCAGCCACCTGATCCAGACCGACGCCGCCATCAACGCCGGCAACTCCGGCGGGCCGCTCGTGAACGCCAAGGGTGAAGTCGTCGGCATGAACACCGTGGTGATCCGCGGCGACGGCAGCGGCGCGACCGTCGAGTCGATCGGCTTCGCCATCGCCATCGATTCGATCAAGCCGCTGATCGATCGGCTGCGCTCGGGAGCGCCGGCTCCGGGCGCGCCGTTTATCGGCGTGGCGTCGGTGTCGTTGACGCCCGACCTCAAATCGCAGCTGGGCGTGCCCGTCGACAAGGGCGCAGTCGTGCAGGACGTGACCGCGGGGTCGCCGGCGGAGAACGCCGGGCTGCAGGTGGGTGACGTCGTCGTCGACTTCCACGGCAAGTCGATCGGCTCGTCGGTCGATCTCGTGAACGCGGTCCGCGACACGAAGGCCGGCGACAAGGTGTCGTTCACCTACTACCGAGGCGACACCAAACACGACGGCACCTTGACCATCGGCAGCCGGACCGTCCGCCAGTAGACTCTTCGGCCTTATGTCGCTCGTCGAAGAAACTGCACCGCAACCTCCGCGCGGCCACGTGCGGGTCGTCTACCTCGGCCCGGTGATGCCGCACTGGGAGATCCAGTCCGACTTCGGCGACCGCGCCCTCATCGAGGAGTTCCGCCAGCGTGCGATGGCGCGCCTCGTGCTGCTTCCGCCGCACGACCCGCAGTTCCGGCGCAATCGGGAACGCGTCGTGCGCGACGCCGAACGCGAGAACCTCACGCTGCAGTGGGACCTCGGCTACCCCGAGGAAGAAACCGAGTAATTCGCGAACCGCTTGACTCCTAGCCTCGCGCGCTCTATCAATGTGATATCACATTGATAGAGGGGAGCTCGGCATGACTGAGCGTCGGGTGCGGGTGTTCAAGGGCTGGTGGGCGGTGGCCTCGGAGGTCGTCGTCATCGTTCTCATCGGGGCCTGCGTTGGCGCCGCGGTTTCCTCGTCAGGTGCCCGCGCCGTGGTGTTCAACGTCCTCGCAGGCCTGCTTGCCATCAAGGCGTTGGCGATGCCGGCGGGGTTCTTCCTCGTGAAGCCCAACCACTCGAAGGTGCTCGTCCAGTTCGGCCGCTACGTCGGCACCGTCCGCGACGAAGGCTTCTGGTGGACGTGGCCGTGGCGCATTCGCAAGACGCTGTCGTTGCGCATCCGCACCTTCGACTCCGACACGCTCAAGGTGAACGACGCCGTCGGCAACCCCGTCGAAATCGCGTCGGTCATCAACTGGCAGGTCACGGACACGGCCAAGGCGACCTTCGACGTCGAGGACTACGAGAACTTCGTCTACATCCAGACCGAAGCCGCGGTGCGCCACGTCGCCAGCGAGTACCCGTACGACAACTGGGACGACCCGTCACAGGTCAGCCTGCGCGGCAACGCCGACGAGGTCATGGCGACGTTGCAGGCTGAACTGCAGGAGCGCCTCGACGTCGCCGGTGTCGAAGTTCGCGACACCCGCCTGCGCCGGTTGGCGTACGCGCAGGAGATCGCCGGCGAGATGCTGCGCCGCCAGCAGGCGACTGCGGTCGTCGCCGCCCGCGGACGCATCGTCGAGGGCGCGGTATCGATGGTCCAGAACGCGCTGCAAATGCTGAGTGACCAGAACATCGTCGAGCTCGACGAGGAGCGCAAAGCGGCGATGGTGTCGAACCTGCTCGTCGTCTTGTGCTCCGACCGCGGTGCGCAGCCCGTCGTCAACTCGAGCTCGCTCTACCAGTAAGGGCTCATGGCCCCCCGCAAGAGCTACTTGCTGCGGCTGTCTCCGCAGCTCTACGCCGACCTCGAACGGTGGGCGTCAGATGAGTTGCGGTCGGTCAACGCACAGATCGAGTTCTTGTTGACCGACGCCGTTCGCCGGGCTGGTCGTCGCCATCCCCCCGGCGCGGCCAGCCCGGATGACGACTCCGCCAACGACGAGTGACGCGCAGGTAAACAGTTGGTAGACCGACCCGGCAACGAGCGTCCGGCGACGGGCGCGGCCGTAGCATCCGCAGACGTGGCGGAGCACCAACCGAGCATCCTCATCGTCGAGGACGAGGACAGCTTCATCGACGCGTTGGTCGTCGGACTCAAGCGTGAGGGCTTCCTCGTGCACGCCGCGCGCGACGGTGTGACTGCGCTGGAGATGTTCGACTCGGTCCATCCCGACCTCGTGTTGCTCGACGTGATGTTGCCGCGCATGTCGGGTCTCGACGTGTGCCGTGAGATCCGCGCGAAGTCGCGCGTCCCGATCATCATGGTGACGGCGAAGGGCAGCGAGATCGACACGGTCGTCGGCCTCGAGGTGGGAGCCGACGACTACGTCACGAAGCCATTTCGTCTGCGCGAACTTGTCGCACGCATCCGCGCCGCGTTGCGGCGCGTCCCGCAAGCGCGTCCGGACGTCGAAGACGCGTTCGAAGTCGGCGAGTTGCGCCTCGACGCGGCGCGTCACGAAGTGCTGCTGCGCGGCGAACCGATCGCGTTGCCACTGAAAGAGTTCGAGTTGCTCGAGTTGTTGATGGCAAACGTCGGACGCGTCCTCACACGTGACGTGATCATCGATCGCGTGTGGGGCCCGTACTACGTCGGCGACACGAAGACGCTCGACGTGCACATCAAGCGGCTGCGCTCGAAGGTCGAAGACGACCCGAGCAACCCAACGCGGATCAAGACGATCCGCGGCCTCGGCTACAAGTTCGGGTCCGCTTAGTCCTCGAATTCGAGGCGCGCCAGCCACAAGCCGGGCGCGTCGATCTCAGCGGGAGTCGGCAAGCCGTTCGCCTTCGTCCACAGCTGCGAGAGCGCGTCGGGGTCGGCGCGCTCAATCACGCCTTCGACGAACGTCGCGCCGCGGTTGTGCGTGTCGGGGCCGAGCGAGAGCCCGAGCATGCGCTCGGCAAACTTCTGGTCCTCGTCTTTGCCTTGACGTCGACGCCGCAGCGCCTCGGTCAACACCGCCGGCGAACCGGTGATGCGCGGGCCGACGACGTCCATCACGTGATCGACCACGCCGAGGATCGCCGCCATCGCCGCCGTGAGTTGCGAGAGCGTGGCGCGCTGGCTGTCGGTCTGGATCGCGCCGAGCAACACCTCGGGATTGCCGAGGATGCGCTCAAGTGACGACGCGTCGCCGGGATCGATCTCGCCGAGGTGTTCTTCGATGCCCGACGAGTCGACGTTGAACCCGCCGACGTACTCGCGGACCAATTGCGTCACGCGCTCTCGCACCGCGGGCGCGGAAAGGATCACGTGGTACGCCAGCTCCTCGACGAGCACCCACAGGCGCAGGTCATCGATTGGCAGATTCCACGATTCCGCGAACGCGTCGATGTTCGACGGCAGGATCTGCACGGCGGCGCCCGAGGGGCGAGGCAGCGGCAAGTCGTAAGGCCCGAGGCCGCGCTGCGCGAGTTGGCCGACCATGACGCCCGCCTGCATGCCGATGAGGACCGGGCTCATCATCTTGCCGAGCCCGCCGAGGAAGCCCGCGACCTCGTCGGCGTCCTCGATCCCGACGGGCGCGGCGTTGGCGTTGCTCACGGCTTCGGCCAGGCCTTCGAGGATCGGTTTGTAGGCGTCGAGCGCGGTGGCGGCCCATTCGGCGCGCGTGGCCATCTGCACTGCTGCAGCTGCGGCCTCGATCACGAGTCCGGTGGCTTCGCCGACGTGCAGCGCCGCGATGGTGAACAGCTCCTCGTAACGCATGCGTTGGACGGGATCGACGTTGCTCTCGCTCTTACCGCCCGTCGCCACCCACAAACTCGTCTGGCGGGCGATGTCGAAGTTGAGGCTCCCGGCCTGCTGGAACATGCCGGCGAGATCCTTGAACAGCGGAATGCCGTCGAACGGGTTGCCGCCGACTGGACCGTCCTCTGCCATAGCGGTCATGGTAGAGGGATGGCGACAACGGCAGTTCTCGGGTCACACACCTCGGTAGGCGCCGCGATCGCCCGTCGCCTGCGCAACACCGGCCACGCCGTGATCGACGCCAACGCCACCGGGTCGTCCACGGAACTGAAGGCGACGCTCGCCGGCTCGACGGCGGTCGTCCACGCCGCTGACCCCTCCGCGACCGACGAAGTGCTCGAAGCGGCCGCGGGGATCGGCGCCGATCACGTCGTCCTGTTGTCGACCGCTGGCGTGTACGGCGCGTGGGGCGACAATCCGGTCCCGTTGACCGAGGACGCCATCATGCGGCCGAATCCCGGGATCGACGAAGTGGCGGCGCGCGCCGAGATCGAACGACGCGCTCATGAGTGGGCCGCCGACCATCCCGGTTGCACCGTCACGATCCTGCGGCCCTGCACCGTCGTGGTGCCCGGGGGCGACGACTGGCCGTCGGCCGACCTCGACGGGGTCTCCGGCCTCGGTTCGGGTGACGGATCGCGCCCGGTGCAGTTCCTGCACGTCGAGGATCTGGCGGGCGCCGTCGCCGTCGTGCTCGATCGCGGCATCTCCGGCGTGCGCAACGTGGCGCCGGCCGGATGGATCACCGAAGACGAGGCGCGTGCGCTGTCGGGCGGGCGCGTCGTGGCGCTGCCCGAACCCGTGCGGAGCGCGGCGCGTCGCTTGCGCCTCGGCAAGACCGTCGACCGCGGCGCCGCGGCGCTGACGCAGCATCCGTGGGTCATCGCCAGCGACACGCTGCGCGGTGAGGGGTGGGCGCCCGTCTACGACAACCGCGAAGCGCTCGTCGCCACTCGTCGCCCGACGTGGTTCCAGCGCCTGTCGCCCACGAAGCGTCAAGAACTGTCGATGGTCGCTATCGGTGGCGTGGCCGCGACGGGCATCGCCGGTGCCGCCATCGCCATCGCGCGGCGGATGCGCAAGCCCTAAGCGACTCAGTCGCGGGGCTGAAGTGTCACGTTGAAGGTGTGGCTGTGGACGCCACGCCAGATCGTGACCTTGACGGTGTCGCCGGCTTTTCGGCCGCGCACCGACACGACGACGTCTGCCATCGACGACACGGGCTTGCCGTTCACCGTCGTGATGATGTCCCGCTCTTTGATGCCGGCTTTGTCCGCAGGGCTGCCCTGCACGACCTCGCGCACGAGTGCGCCGCCGTTCACGCCGAGCGTCTTGCCCGTCGCCGGGTCGAGGTCTTCGCCGCGCACGCCGAGCCAGATGTGCACGACGTGACCCGTCGTCAGTAACTGCTCGGCGACGTCGCGCGCGATGTCGATGGGCGTCGCGAACCCGAGGCCCTCTGACGTCACGCCTTGCGCGACGGCGATGCCGGTCGTGATGCCGATGACGTTTCCGGCGGTGTCGACGAGCGCGCCGCCCGACGAGCCGGGCGAGATCGGCGCATCCGTCTGGATCATGTCGACGAGCAGGGGCCCGTCCGGCGTGTCGAACGGACGGCCGAGCGCGCTGACGACGCCGACGGTCACCGACGGCCCGCCTTCGAGCCCGAGCGGCGAGCCGATGGCGATGGCCTGCTGACCCACGAGCACGCCGCGCACCGTGCCGAGCGTCGCCGCCGGCATGTCGGTGTCGACCTTGAGCACGGCGATGTCGGTGTCCTCGTCAGTGCCGACCACCTTGGCGGCCAGCGTCTGCCCGTCGGCCGCGATCACCTTGAGGTTCGACGCGCCGTCGACGACGTGATGGTTCGTGAGGATGTGGCCGTCGTCGCGGAACACGACGCCGGACCCGCTGACCTTGCCACCGTCGGTCTCACCCGTGATCTGCACGATCGACGGGCGCAGTTTCTGCGCGACGGCAACCGCGGCGTCGACGCTGTCGATCTGGCGCGCGCTCACGTTCTGTCCGACGGCGACGTGTTCGACCGAGCGCACGGGCAGCTGCCGGATCGAAAACCCGCCGACGGCGGCGATGAGTCCCGCGGTGAGCAGGGCGCCGATTGCGCCCGCCAAGCCCGCGACGGCCCACGCGTTCGGCGACTTCTGACGCGTCGGTGCCACCGCGACCGTCGCCGGGGCGCCCATTTCGGACGGGTGGCGCCACAGGCGGTCGTCGGGATGCAGCCAGCCGCGCTCGGAGTCGTCTCCGGGCGTGTCCAGGGGATCCACGGCGTCGAGATTACCGGCGGCATGCTCGGTCCAGGCATCGCCCCGCCTACTCTTAACGCTGCTCATGAGCAACCTTCTGTTCCTCGGACTCGCCGTCGTGTTCACGCTCATCGGCTGCGCGGTCATATGGGTGCGGCAGCGCAAGCCGAGCGGTGTCGACGACGGCATCGAGGCGTTCAAGCGGGAACTCAACGCGCTCGCGCCCGACGAGGGCCCACGCAGGGACGGCCACACTGGCTAGGGACCTCGCCATTGACCTCGGCACTGCCAACACGCTCGTGTACGCGAAGGGCGTCGGCATCGTGCTCAACGAACCGAGCGTGATCGCACTCAACAGCCGCACCCAAGAGGTGCTGGCGATGGGACGCGAAGCGTGGCAGATGATCGGCCGCACGCCCGGGTACATCGTCGCGGTCCGACCGCTGCGCCAAGGCGCCATCACCGACTTCGACATCACGCAGCGCATGATCCGTCTGCTGTTGCAGCGCGCCGGCGTGTCGCGGTTCAACCGGCCGCGCGTGTTGATCTGCGTCCCGTCGGCGATCACCGAAGTCGAAAAGCGCGCCGTCGAAGAAGCGGCGCGCCGCGCCGGGGCCGCCGCGGCGTTCCTGATCGAACAGCCGATGGCCGCGGCGATCGGCGCCGGCCTTCCGATTCACGAACCGCTCGGCAACATGGTCGTCGACGTCGGCGGCGGTACGTCGGAGACCGCGGTCATCTCGCTCGGGGGCGTCGTCGCCCTCGACGCCGTGCGCGTCGGCAGCTTCGACATCGACGCGTCGATCCAGTCCTACGTCCGCCGCGAGTACGGCATCGCCATCGGCGAGCGCACCGCAGAGGAAATCAAGATGTCGGTCGGCAACGCGTTCCCGGAGTCGAACGCCCTTCCCGCCGGGGTCGAAGTGAGCGGGCGCGACTTGATGTCAGGTCTGCCGAAGACGGTGATCCTCACGCCCGACGTGGTGCGCGACGCCATCGAAGAAAACGTGAAGGCGATCATCGAGTCGGTGCTGCAGTGCCTGGCGCAGGCGCCGCCCGAGTTGGCGCAAGACCTCATCGAACAGGGCATTCACCTCGTCGGCGGCGGCGGCATGCTCCACGGTCTCGACAAGCGCATCGCCGTCGAAGCACAGATCCCGGTGCACCTCGTCGACGCGCCGCTCGAATGCGTCGTGCTCGGTGCTGGTAAATGCCTTGAATCGTTCGAGTCGTTGCGAGTGATGTTCATGGGTGCCGATCGATAGTCGTCGTACTAGCTGTGTGCGGAGTTAGTCGGGCTGGGCCCGACTAAGTACGCACACGCTCGGCGAGCGTCAGCGGCGGAGGTCTGCGGCGGCCTGGCGGACCTGCCAGTCGCGATCGGTGAGGGCTTTGTCGATGGCGGCTTCGACTTCGGGGCCGTCGAAGGGCGCGAGCGCGAGCACGGCGCGGCGGCGGACGGCCGGCTTGTCGCCGCACGCCACGAGGATGGCGCCGAGGCCGCGTGCGTCGCCGATCGCACCCAACGCCGCGACCGCGGCCTCGCGGCACAACGGTTCGGCGTGATCGGTGGTGATCGTGGCCAGCGCGGCGACGGTCTCGTCGAGGCGCGGGTTGTCCTGGCCCCATTCGCCGAACGCCCACGCCGCTGCCTCCGCGACGAGGTGGTCGGCGTCGTCCAACCGCGCGAACAACGCGTCGACGACCGACGCGCGCTCCACGAACGCCGCGGCGAGCGCGGTGCCGCGCCGGCGTACGGCCGCGTCGCCGTCACGCAAGGCGAGGATTAGTTCGTCAGCGGAAAGATCGCCGAGGCGCGCCAGCGCGGCGTACGCGGTGGCGCGCACCGAAGGATCGGGATCGCTGAGGAACGCCCGCGCTGCCGCGCCATCGCCGGCGTGCCCCGCTACCGCCGCCGCCCGGCGTCGTTGCCGGCGAGCAGGAACTTCGGCGCCGGGCATCGAACAATCTTGTCTGTGGGAAGCACGAAACGCCTGATCATCGTGCTCGTCGCGGGCCTGAGCCTCTCGGTGATGGGCGCCGCCGTCATCAAGCGGCAGGAGAAGTTCGCCGACAGCCCGTTGCTGGCTGCGGCGATACCGGTCGTCACCACGACCACCGCGCCGCCGGTAACCACGACGGCTCCGGTCGCCGTGACTCGCCCGCCGCGGCCGGTGCAAGCGCCCGCCGACTCCTACGCCGCCGAACCGATCGTCGAGATCGGCACGATCGAGATCCCGAAGATCGGTCTCCAGTCGCGCATCATGCACGGCATCTCGCTGCGCAACATCGACCTCGGTCCGAGCCACTGGCCCGGCACCGCGATGCCGGGCGAAGTAGGCAACACGGTGTTCGCCGGCCACCGCGTCACGCACACGCACCCGTTCCTGCGCATCAACGAATTGGTTTCCGGCGACCTCGTGATCTTCCACATCAACGGTCTGAAGTCGACGTACTCGGTGACGGGTTCCGAAGTCGTGTTCCCGAACAACCTGTCGATCGTGAACCAGACCGACACCGCGACCGGAACGTTGTTCGCGTGTCATCCGCCGCATTCGGCGAAACAGCGCTACGTCGTGCACCTCGCGCTGGTCGACTCCGTCCCGGAGTAGCTAGTTCAGCGCGTGCTGGATGACGACGGTCGCCACGACGATGAGCGTGATGACCGCCAAGCTGACCACGACACCGATCGCGGACGACAGCGTGATCAGCGCGACGAGTGATCGCTGGCGGTGCTCGCCGATGGGCTCGCGCTGACGCGCGGGGCGTTGACGCGCCGGCCGTTCACGCGGCGCACGTGGCCGTGACGGCGCAGTGACCACCGGCTGCGGTTCGGGTTCGAAGTCCCACGCCGGCGCGTCGAGTTCGTACGCCGCGGTGTCCTCTTCGGGAGTGACGGTCTCGGCGGCGTACGAGTCGTAGTCGTCGAAGTCGGTTTCCCACGTCTCCGCGGGCGAGGCGGCGGCGACGGGCTCCGGCTCGGGAACCGCAAGCGGCAGCTGTTCCGGTTCGGGTTCGAACTGGGGGACAGGCTCGACGTACTGCGTCGGTGGCGGCGGTACCGGTTCGGGCTGTGGGATCGGTACCGGATCGGGTTGCGGCAGCGGCTCGGGTTGGGGCACCGGCTCGGGTTCGGGCATCGGAACCGGTTCGGGCTGCGGGATCGGCACCGGGTCCGGTTGCGGCATCGGGACGGGGTCGGGGATGACCGCGACCGGCTCGAACGTCGGGAGTTCGGTAACCGGCTCCGGTTCCGGCGCGGCGACCACGGGTTCGGGTTCCGGCTCGGGTTCCGGCGCGTCGGCGACCGGTTCCGGCGCGACCGCGTCCGGCGCGGGTTCCGGCTCGACGGCCTCGGGCTCCGGATCGGGCACGGGATAGGGCTCGACCTCGTGCCAGTCGTCGAGCAGGTCGGCCTCGCGCAACCACGACACCTCGAGGTCGTCGAACAGGTCGTCGTACTCGTTGCTCACGCGCCAGCCCCGATTCCCGGCGCGCGCAACGACGTGGCAGGCTGACGGCGACCCATGGCCACCCTGACGAGCTCAAGCGCAGCGCGCGACACGCCCGGGAGGGTAGTGCCAGGACCCCTCGCCTGGACACCGCCGGAACCGCCGAACAAGAACTGGTGGACGCTCATCGGCGTGCCGATCATCTTTTTGCTCGTCGTCGCGTTCGTCGTCAGCATGATTCAGCTGCCGTACGTCGAGCTCGCGCCCGGCGGCGCCGAACCCATCAACCAGCTGCTCAAGGTGCCCAAGCAATACGAGCATCCACCGAGGGGCAGTTTTCTCCTGACGACCGTGTCGCTGGTCGCCGACGTGCATCCGTTCGACATGGTGCGTGACTACTTCGACCCCAACATCGTCATCATCAAGCGCAAGGCCATCTTCGGCGACTCGAGCAAGACCCAGTACAACCAGCAGGCCGCGCAGGACATGGACGACTCCAAGCAGAACGCCGTCGTCCTCGCGCTGCGCACGCTCGGCTATACCGTCGCCGAACACGGTGACGGCGCGCTCGTCGGTGCGATCGCCAACGGCGAGATCCCGGCGAAGGGACAGATCGCCGCCGGTGACGTCATCACCGCCGTCGACACGACGCCCGCGCACCTGGCGCAGGAGGCGATCGGCGCGTTGCAGCGTCACAAGCCTGGTGACACGGTCACGCTGACGGTGACGAAGAAGGACGGGACGGTCACGCACCCCGTCATCCGTCTCGGGAGCCGGACCGAGACGTCGTGCACGATCGCCGTCGTCACCGCCGCCGTGCCGTGCATCGGCGTCACGCTCGGGACCAAGAACCACAAGTTCGACTATCCCTTCGACGTGAAGATCGACACGTCGAACATCGGTGGACCGTCGGCCGGTCTCGCCTTCACGCTGGCGTTGATCGACGAACTGACGCCGGGAGAGTTGACCGGCGGCCACAACGTCGCCGTCACCGGAACGATCGACATCGACGGCACCGTCGGTGACGTGGGCGGGGTCGTGCAGAAAACCGCCGCCGTGCGCCGATCCGGTGCCGCGCTGTTCCTGGTGCCACCGGGCGAATTCACCGAGGCCAGCAAACACGCCGGCAAGCACCTCAAAGTCGTGCAAGTGAAGACGTTGGCGGATGCCCTCGCGGCGCTGCGCGACAACGGCGGCGAGGCGCCTGTCCTGCCGCCGGCGGGGAAGTAACTAGTTAATTCTGACTATGCCGTTTGGCCCCGGTGGGTCATGGCGGACAACAGGGCAATCAACCCAAACTGATTCCGCCGGGGCAGGTTCGGCGGCCAAACACCATGTCGACCAGCGCACAATTCACTTTCGCGGCCGAGTTCGTGGCCTTCCTGGCCGCCGCGGCCGGGCTTGCGATGGCGCTATTGCGCGGGGAAGTCGTCGTGCGCCCCAACTGGGTCCGCGCGCCGCTCGGAGCCGGATTCGCCGCGTTGGCGGGCGCCGCGTTCCTGCGCGGGTCGCTCATCGTGCACGGCGCGACCGCCGAAGTCGTCACGCTGCGCGCGGCGGGACTGGTCGCGATCGGCGCGGCGTCGCTGCGGTGGAACGAAAGCGGTCTGGCGCGCCGCATCCTGTGGGTCGCCCTCGGAGCGATCGGCCTGGCCACGTACGGCCAGACGCTCGACAACTCGGCGCCGGGCGACGGCGCCCTCATCATCGGGTCGATCCTCGTGCTGGCGGCCGTGGTCACCGCGAGCCGCCGCTCGCTCGCCGCCCGCGTCGCCGCGTCGGCCGCCGGCGTGCTGTTGATCATGGTGCTCGTGCTGTCGTTGGCGTTGTCGTCGGTGCTGTCGTCGACGGTCGAACACGAAGCGATCGTCCGCCTCGACGGCCAAGCGCGGACCGAAGTCGACCTGCTCAACACGCAGCACGACTTCGCGCTGCGCGGCGCCCGCCTCGTCGGCCAGTCGATCGCCACCAGCCGAGCGACGCTGCTGCTGCAACTCGCGGCGAACCCCGTGCGCAGCAGCAACCTCGACGCCGCGCTGGCTCTGCTCTCGGAGAAGTTCCTTTCGAGCGTGCCGATCGCGTACTTCAGTACGTCCGGCGTGGTGCTCGGCGCGACCGGTTTCGATCCGGCGTCGCTCGTACCCATCGCCGGATCCGAGGCGGTGAACGAGGCGCGCACGCGCAGCGTCGAGGTCGACACGATCGCCGTCGTCAACAACGAAGCGGTCGCGCTCGGCGTCGAACCGGTTGTCACCGACAATCCCGCCGGCGGCCAGACGCTGCTGGGCACAGTCGTCGCATCCTTCCCGTTGAACGACGGCTACCTCAATCAGCGCGCGCTGTACGACCCGCGGCTGCGTCTCGCGCTCGTCACGCGCCACGAGCGGCTGGCGTCGACGCCGGAGTTCCCGACGAGCGCCGCGGCACGGGCTCTCAGCCGCGACGTGCTCGAGACGGGGTTGCCCAAGTCGGCGACGATCAACGGGCTGTTCTTCTCCGACCGTCCGGTCAGCGACACCGGTGGCACGCCGTTGATGGTCCTGGTCGCCACGACACCGACGACGGTGGTCGACAACACCCGCGAGTCGCTGTTCCGCACGCTGTTCGTCATCGCGCTCGGCGGCACGCTGCTGTCGTTGCTGCTCGCCGCGTTCGTCGGCGAGCGGATCGGCGCACGCGTGCGGCGCCTCACCGTCGCCGCCGCCGCTATCCAAGCGGGTGACCTCACCGCGCGCGCCGGGCTCGACGCCACCGACGAAGTCGGCGTCCTCGGCTCGACCTTCGACGCGATGGCGGGCTCACTGGAGTTGCAGACCGACGCGCTGCGCCACGCCGCCGAAGAAGAGGCGCGCCTGCGCAACCGCCTCGAAGCCGTCGTCGCCGGCATGGGCGAGGCGCTCGTCGCCGTCGACGCCCGCGGCCGCGTCACCGACTTCAACGCCGCCGCCGAAGAACTCATCGGCGTCAACGCCACTACGGCGCGCGGCCGGCCCGCGACCGACGTGTTGCATCTCGTCAGCGCCGACGGCGTCGACCTCGCGCCGCGCCTGCGCCAACCGATCGCGCGGCGTTGGAGCGCCGCAGCGACGCTGACGCCGCGTGTCGGTAAGGCCGTGCCCGTCGTCGTGTCGGGCGGCGCGCTGCGCGGCCGCGCCGCAGACTTGGTCGGTGGCGTGTTCGTGCTGCGCGACCTCACGCGCGAACGCGAAGTCGACCGGATGAAGACCGAGTTCCTGTCGCACGTCGGCCACGAGCTGCGCACGCCGCTGGCGGGCGTCATCGGGTTCAGCCAGCTGCTGACGCGGCGCAACATGACGCCGGAGCAACAGAAGACGCTCCAAACGGAAATCCTCGACTCCGCCAAGCGCCTCGAGCGCATCGTCGAGATGCTCGAGTTCTTCGCGTCGACCGCCGCGGGGCGCGTGATGCTGCGGCCCGAGGAGATCGACCCCCGGGAACTCGTCGACGACGTCGTCGCCCGATGGTCGGCGTCGGTGGAATCGAAGCACCAGATTCAGCGCAAGGTCGGCCGCAGCATCCGCAAGATCCGCGCCGACCGCACGTGGATGACCCGCGTGCTCGACGAACTCGTCGACAACGCCGTGAAGTTCTCGCCGGATGGCGGGCGCATCACTGTCAGCGTGGCGAACGACGCCGAGCGCAAGGGTGTCGTGTTCTCCGTCGCCGACCGCGGCATCGGCATGAGCGAGGAGGAGCGCGCGAACGCGTTCATCGACTTCTCGCAGGCCGACGGGTCCGATACGCGCAGTTTCGGGGGGCTTGGACTCGGCCTCGCGCTGGTGAAGCGGGTCACCGAAGCGACCGGCGGATCGGTATCGGTCGAACCCCACGAAAAAAATGGCTCGTTGTTCTCAGTATTCGTCCCGGCCGCGCCGATAAGAAGGAAGTGACCGCAACAACTCAGTCTCTAACGTTGCCGCTCAGCCGAGGGCCACTTCGGCGCGCCCTACAAGTGGGCGTCGGCGCGCTTCTTTCTCTCGGTGCTGTTGGCGCGGGCGTGGCGATGGCCACGAACGGCAGCCACGTAGCACCCCTCGCGGCCGGTACGGCGCGTGTGATTCCCGGTGACGCCGCGGTCACGGTTCACCGGGGTACGCCGGTCGCAGCAGCGGACGCGCTGCTGCGAGCCGGCGACACTCTCAGCGTGCAGCGCGGCGTCGCCGCGATCCGCACGTCGCTCGGAACGCTGTACGCCGCAGGCGGTTCGACGATCGCAATCACCGACGCCGCGCCCCGCGTCACGCGCGGCGAAGTGCTGGCGCAGGGCAGGGGCATCGTCGTGGCGACGCGCGCGGCAACGGCGACGGTGAACGGGATCGCCCGCGTTCGCCAGGGCCTCACGTTCGAACTCGACGTCTATCGCGGCGGCGCCGTCGTGCGCACCGCGACCGAGACCGTGGGCATTCCGCGACTGCGCCGCGCCGTCGTGTCGGGCAACGGTTCGTCGCTCGTCACGATCGCTCCGCTCGTCATCAACGCGGCCGACCAATGGGACCGCAAGTTCCTCGGTACGGCCATCGAACTCGACGCCGCGCTCAGCGCCCGCAGCCGCGGCTTGACGATGCAGGTCGCCAACGGTGGCGCCGCCGTCGTCGACAAGGTCGTCGCCGAGACGGGCTTGAAGGACCTGGCGCTGCTGCAAAACGAGCCCGTCGGCGAGTTCGTGGTTGCCGCCGAGCTCGCCCGGGCCGCACACCTCGGTGACCCCGGCGTGGCCTCTGCGCTCAAACTGCGTTCCGAAGGCGCGTCCTGGGGGCTCATCGCGTTCGAACAAGGCATCCACGAGCTGCCGGCCACGTTCGCCGGCCTCGACAACGTCGTCGTGCCTGTCGGCAACGACGAGGTGGCGCACGTTCCGACGGCGACGGCGCCGGCAGTGACGCCGACACCGGGCGTCAAGCTTCCCGCGGTCTCCGTGACGATCCCCGCCAACCCCGTGACCAAGGGCGGCACGACGACCGTGACCGTTCCGCCGGCTCCGCCGGCGCCGGCGACCAACGTCGTCGCCGGCCTGGTCAACACCGTCGACGATCTTGTGGGCGGATTGCTCGGTCATTAGGCACACGCGCCGTTAGCCTGGACGGATGGCCGAACAACGGCCCGCCGGTCGTGTTCCTCTGACTTCGGAAGCAATTGCGAACGTCGGTTTCCGCACGGCGTTGCGCGGCTTCGATGTACAACAAGTGCGCGAGTTCTTGCGCGGCGTCGCCGATCACGTGCGCGCCCTGCAGGAGCACAACGACGATCTGCAGCGTCGGCTGCGCGAAGCCGAGTCGCGCGCCGATCATCCCGTGCTCGACGACGCGCAACTCGCAGCCGCCCTCGGCGACGAAACGGCGCGCATCCTGAAGAGCGCGCACGAAGCGGCGGCTGAGATCCGTGGCCGCGCCGAAGAACACGTGGAGCGCGTCGTGCAGCAGGCGCGCGACGAGTCGTCGAAGTTCACGAGCGAGGCCGCGAACGTGCTCGAGGTGCGTCGGGCTGCGGCCGAAGCCGAGGCCGCGGAGATTTTGCGCGTCGCCAACGAAGAGGCCGAGCGCGTCACGTCGGAAGCCACTGCGGCCGCGGCGGCGATGACGTCGGAGGCGGAGCGCATTGCCGCCGAAACGATCGAAGGCGCGAAGGCTGAGAGCCGGGAAGTGTTGTCGGACGTGCGCCGTCGGCGTCGCATCGCCAACACGCAGATCGAGCAGCTACGCGCCGGGCGCGAGCGCCTGCTGCAGGCGTACGAAGTGGTGCGCACAACGCTGGAGCAGGCGACGTCGGAACTCGGCGTCGCCGACACCCAAGCGCGCGCCGCCGCCGAAGAAGTGGGCCGTCGCATGAACGCGGCCCTCGACCCGAACCAGGCCGACTCCCTGGCGTCGATCCCCTTCATCGAAACGCCGCCGCCAGCGGCGACTCCGACGCCGCCCGCCAACACCGAACTGAGAAGGTCTACCGACGCTGAACAGCAGAAGACCCTCTCAGAACCGTCGTCGACGGGGCGGGCGAGCCGGCCGCACCGCAAGAAGGGCAAGGGGGCGCGGCCGCCGGTCGTCGCCCAAGTCGCGGACGTCGTCGAGCTGAAGCAGCCGGAACCCCAGCCCGAACCCGAGCGGACGCCGGAGCCCGAGCGGGCGCCGGAACCCGAGCCGCAACCCGTCGTCGCCGAGGCTCCGAAAGAGCCCGACGTGCAGCCGGAACCCGAACCCGAGCCCGAAGCTGAGCTCGAAGCGCCGACGGTGGCGGAGCCGAGCGTGGCGGCGCTGCGCATTTCGGCGCGACGCGACGCGTGCGCGCCCCTCGAGGAACAACTGGCGCGCCGCCTCAAGCGCGCACTGCAAGACGAACAGAACCTCGTGCTCGATCGGCTCCGTTCGGTCCGGGGCATGTTGAGCGCCGACGCCGCCCTCGGCGCCGAAGCGCAACACCTCGCGGTGTACGCCGTGATGGTCGAACCGGCGCTGGCAGACGCCGCGCGCGCCGGCGCCGTAACCGCGGGTGGCAAGAAGTTGGACGTGCCGGCGACCGCAATCAACACCGTGGCGAATGACCTGGCAATGGAATTGATCCTGCCGTTGCGCCGCCGCCTCGACGAGCGTCTGCACGAGGCCGCCGCGGTCGGCGACGACCAGATCACCGCCAGCGATCGCGTCAGTTCCGCGTACCGCGAGGTCAAGACCCAGCGGACGATGCGCCTCGCCGAGGACTGGCTGGCGGCGGCGTGGGCCGTGGGCGTGCATCACGCCACGCCACCCGGCGCGCCCGGCACGTGGGCGAGCGACCCCGACCATCCCTGCTGCACGGATTGCGACGACAACGGCCTCGCCGGTGCTGTGCCGGCGGGCACCGCGTACCCGACGGGTCACTTGCACCCGCCAGCCCACCCCGGCTGCCGGTGCGTCATCCTTCCGACCGCCTAGCGTTCGCGCCGTGACCAATGTGACCGATCTGCCGCGGCGCGGCCCGCGCTCCGGCCGACGCATCGCGCTCCTGCCGATCATCGTCGGGCTGCTGCTGTTGTGGTTCCTGGTGCGCGGCGGCTCGCGCACCTTCACCGACTACCTCTTCTTCTCCGAAGTCGGCTTCACCAAAGTGTTCCGCACGGTGGTGGGCACGCAGTTCCTGCTCGTGCTCGGCTTCGGCCTGGTGTTCTTCGCCATCCTGTGGGGCAACCTCGTGCTCGCAGAACGACTGGCGCCCGGGTACCGGCCGCTCGGTCCGGGTGACGAGATCGTCGCTCGCTACCGCGACACGGTCGGCGACAACGCCGGCCGGCTGCGCCTTGTCATCTCGGTCATCTTCTCGCTCATCGCCGGCGCCGGCGCGGCGGGCGAGTGGCAGCACTTCTTGCTGTTCCGCCACGCGCAGAGCTTCGGCGTGAAAGACCCGCTGAGCGCGATCGGCTTCGGCCGCGACGTCGGGTTCTACGTCTTCCGTCTTCCGTTCCTCCAGTTCCTCGTGGGTTGGCTGTTCACCGCGGTGCTCGTCGCCGCGTTGTTGACCGCCGTCGCCCACTACCTCAACGGCGGGATCCGCCTCGCGCCTGTCGCGCTCGACCGCGTGACGCCGCAAGTGCGCGCCCATCTCTCCGTGCTGTTCGCGGCGCTGGCGTTCGTCAAGTTCCTCGGCTACGTCGTGCAGCGCTGGACGCTGCTGTACTCGGGCAAGGGCGTCGTGCAAGGCGCGACGTACACCGACGTGCACGCGCGGCTGCCAGCGATCAACCTGCTGGCGTTCGCGTCGCTGGTCGCCGTCATCCTGTTGCTCGTCAACGTGCGACGGCGCGGCTGGACATATCCCGCGGTCGCCGTCGGCCTATGGCTGGTGCTGTCGGTCGTCGTCGGGGCGATCTATCCGGCGCTCGTGCAGAGCTTGCGCGTCAACCCGCAGGAGAACGCCAAGGAGCACACCTACATCGGTCGCAACATCAGGGCGACGCGCGCCGCGCTCGGCCTGACCGACGTCGACATCGCGCAGTACAAGTACAGCGACAACCTGTCCGCCGACGACCTGTCGGCGAACCAGGACACCGTGCGCAACATCCGCCTGTGGGATCCGAGCTTCACGAAGGACACCTTCGAGAGCCTCCAGTCGCAGAAGAGCTACTACGCCTTCAACGACGTCGACGCCGACCGCTACGACCTCAACGGCGAAAAGACCCAAGTGATCACCTCGGCGCGCGAACTCAACAGCGGCGGGCTGCCCGAGGGTGGTCGCTCGTGGGTCAACCGCCACCTCCAGTACACGCACGGTTACGGCGCGGTCGTGGCGCCCGCCAACGCCGCGTCGAGCGAGGGCAACCCGATCTTCACCCTGCGCGACGTGCCGCCCGTCGGTGATCCGAAGATCACCCAACCCCGCGTGTACTTCGGCGAAAACCTGAGCAGCTACGCCGTCGTGAACACGAAGCAGCCCGAGCTCGACGGGCCCGGCGCCTCGTCGCATTACGCGGGCTCGGGCGGCGTGCCGCTGTCGAGCTTCGCTCGCAAGCTGGCCTTCGCCATTCGCTTCGGCGAAAAGAACCTGCTGATCTCGGGCCAGATCACGCCGAAGTCGCGCGCGCTCTTCTATCGCGACATCAACACGCGCGTGCACAAGGCGGCACCGTTCCTGCGGTACGACAGCGATCCGTATCCCGTCGTCTTGGACGGCAAGATCACGTGGGTGCTCGACGCCTACACGACGAGCAATCACTATCCGTACGCGCAAAGCGCCGACACGAGCCGCGTGCCGAACAACAGCGGCCTCGTCGCCGGGTTCAACTACGTGCGCAACTCGGTGAAGGCCACGGTCGACGGGTTCACCGGCAAGATGACGTTCTACGTGTACGACACGAAGGATCCGGTCGTGCGCGCCTACAGCAAGATCTTCCCGAAGCTGTTCACCGACAAGTCGCAGATGCCCGACGGACTGCGCGCCCACCTGCGGTACCCGGAGGACCTGTTCCGCGTGCAGACGTCGATGTTCGGCCGCTACCACCTCACCGATCCCGACGCGTGGTTCAACGCGTCGGACGCGTGGAACGTCGCGCCCGACCCGGGGACGGGCGAACTCGGCGCCGCGGCGCCGTCCAGCAACACGTCGGTTGCCACACCGGGGCAGCGCCAAGCGAACGTGCGGATGGAGCCGTACTACGTGCTGACGCGTCTGCCGAGCGACCAGAGCGCGGAGTTCCAGATCCTGCAGCCGTTCGTGCCGCGATCGAACAACGACTCGCGCAAGAACCTCACGGCCTTCATGGTCGCCAAGAGCGATCCCGACAGCTACGGCAAGCTCGAGGCGTACGTGATGCCCGCTGACCTCAACGTCGCCGGACCGATCGTGATCGGGTCGGAGATGCAGTCCGAACCGGCAGTGGCACAGGCTGAGACCTTCCTCGGCCAGGCGGGCTCGAAGGTGAAACTCGGCAACATCGTCATGCTGCCGATCGGTGACTCGATCATCGCCGTGCGGCCGATGTACGCGCAGGGCGAAGGCGAGACGTCATTCCCGCAGTTGCGCAAGGTCGTCGTCTGGCACGCGGGTGACGTCCGGATCGGCGACACCCTCCAGGACGCGCTCACGCAGTTGTTCGGTGCCGCGCCACCGACACAAGAGCAAGGCCCGAACGGGTCTCCGGGCCCGCAGCCCGCGCAGTCCGTCAGCGACCTGCTGGCGAAGGCGTCGGCGGAGTTCGAGGCTGCCGACAAGGCGCTGCACGACGGAGACCTCGCGGGATACCAGCAACACGTCGCGGCCGCCCGTCAGTACATCCAGCAGGCGCAGCAGGAAGATTCCACGTCGAAGCCATCGGAGAAGTCGACCGCGGCATAGAACGCCCCGCTACGGGGAACAACTCGGCGTGATCATCGGCGCCTTGGTAGTGGTGCTGTGCATCGGCTCGGGAATCGGACTGCTCGGTCGGTTCGTGGTGCCCGGTCGGCACGGCTTGGTTCGTGTGCTGTTCCGCGACACGCGGCTCGCGTCGCGCTTGCTGCGCCACGACGACGAAGTGTGGTGGGAAGTCGGCGCGGGCGTGCTCGGCGCGCTCGCCGGTTACGTCGCCGGCCGCCTCTACGACGGGTACTCGCTGCTCGGCGCGACCCCGCTGCGTTGGTACCTCGCCGTCGTCGGTTCGCTCGTCCTCGTCGGCATCGCCATCTTGTCGGGCGTCATCGAGCGCTCGCGCTGGACGCGCCGACTCGGCATGCACGAGTGGTTGTCGCGGGGTGCCCGATGACCACCGTCGTGTCGCGGTTGTGGACCGACCACGTGGTGTGGATGCGCGAGTACGTCGTAGCCACCGTCGACGATCGACCCGATCGCGCCGAGGTGGCTGCCCGGCTGCTGCGTACGCCGGCGGATCTCGGGCGCGCCATCGAGAAGGCGGCCGGTCGCAAGGAAGGCCGGCGCGTTGCCAAGGCGCTGCGCCAGCACGTGATCATGGCGATCGATTTCGTCGACGCCGCGTGCGCCGAAAACGAGCAGCGCTATCGCGAGCTCGAGGCGGTGTGGGAGGCGGCCGATCAGGACGAGCCGTGGCACCGTCACATCCCGCTGATCAAGGCCGTCGTCACGGCGCGGATGGAAGAAAACTTCGACCGCGACGTCGAGGCGTTCGACGACCTGTTGACGATGGCGTCGGACGACGCCGAGAAGTACGCCGCTTAAGACGCAGGAGGCAGCGCGCGCAACGACGGCGTCGTCTGCGCGCTCGCCGACAGCGTCGCCGCCAGAGCATCGAGGCTGTCGGCGAGGCCGGCGACCTGGGACGCCAGCGCGTCGGCGAGCACGTAGCCGTCGGAGTTCGTCAGCTCGCCCATGAGTTCGGCGGCTTCGGCCGCGATCGCCGTCGCCTCGACGTCGGCACCGACGACGTGCAGCTTCGCCGCCGCCATCAGCGGGAGCGACTCGACGGCGCGCTTCTCGACGTCTTCGAGCCGCTGCTCGAGCGTGTTGACGCGGCCTTCGAGTTCGTGCGCGTGGATGGCCAGCGTTTTGATGGCGCGCTCGATGCGATCCGCTTCCGCCGACAGCGCTTCGCTGGCGGCCGTCGCCAACGCGGCGCGCTGCGCCTGCGCGAGCGCAGTGGAGATCGGATGGTTCTCGCTCGTGCGGCGCCTGCGGAACAACATGGCAAACCAGGGTAAGGACGCGGGGGCGACTACCGGTGGATGCTGAATGGCCTACGTTCGGCGTGATGCGACTCGCACGGATCGGCGCGACGGTCCTCGTGCTCGCGGCGTTGTTGTCGACCGCACCACGCGCGTCGAGCGATCCCGACGGCATTCACAAGATCGAGCACGTCGTCGTGATCATGCAGGAAAACCGTTCGTTCGACAGTTACTTCGGCACGTATCCGGGCGCGGACGGCATCCCTGCAGGCGTGTGCGTGCCCGACCCGCAGAGCGGGTCATGCGTGCGTCCGTATCACGACGCGAATGACCGCAACGACGGCGGCCCGCACGGCGCCGGCACCGCGGTCGCCGACATCGACGGCGGGAAGATGGACGGCTTCATTCGCACGGCCCAGTACGCCAAGAAGGCGTGCGAGCCAAACGATCCGGATTGCGGCGCCGGGACCGACGTCATGGGATGGCACGACTCCCGCGAGATCCCGCTGTATTGGAACTTCGCCAAGCACTTCGTGTTGCAGGACCACATGTTCGAACCGAACCTCGGGTGGAGCCTGCCGTCGCATCTGTTCATGGTCTCCGGATGGTCGGCGCGCTGTACCAATCCCCGCGCGCCCGAAACGTGCAGCACCGAATTGAAGAACCCTGACGCGGCGGACGGGCCGACCGACTTCAACCGGACGACCGATCCCGATTACGAGGACACGCCCGCGGCGACCCCCGACTACGGCTGGACCGACCTCACCCACTTGTTGCACAAGGCAGGCGTGAGCTGGCGCTACTACGTCACGAGCGGAACGCAGCCCGACTGCGCGACCGGTGCGATGACCTGCCCGCCCCAGCCGCAGAACCCGCAGACGCCCGAGATCTGGAATCCGTTGCCGGACTTCGTGACCGTGCACGACAACCACCAGCTGGGCAACATCCAGCCGACGACGGAGTTCACGCGTGCGGCGCGTGAAGGCACGCTTCCCGCCGTCAGCTGGGTCGTGCCCAACGACAAGTTCAGCGAGCACCCGCCGGCACTGCTGAGCGACGGCCAGGCGTTCGTGAACGAACTCGTCAAAGCCGTCGGTCACGGCCCTGAGTGGTCGAGCACCGCCATCTTCCTTTCGTGGGACGACTGGGGCGGCTTCTACGACCACGTACCGCCGCCTGTCATCGACGCCAACGGCTACGGCCTGCGCGTGCCCGGCATCGTGATCAGTCCCTACGCGCGGCGCGGATACGTCGACCACCAGACGCTGTCGTTCGACGCCTACCTGAAGTTCATCGAGGACGACTTCCTTTCGGGCTCGCGCCTTGATCCGCTGACCGACGGCCGGCCCGATCCGCGGCCCGACGTACGCGAGAGCCGCCCCGAACTCGGCGACTTGCGCAAGGACTTCGACTTCACGCAAGCGCCCGCGGCGCCGCCGGCCGCGGTGTCGGTGGCGCGCCCGGGGCCTGGAGGGCGCACGCGGGCGCGGACGGCGCGCCGCGAGGCGAGCCAGACGCTGGCGGGGTCAACCACCACGGTCGGCGCTGCGCCGACGACGACGCGCGGGTCAGCGCGGGCCGCGCTGCGGGCTCGTTCGCACAAGTCAACGCGGCCGTGGGCCGGCGTCGCGTTCGCCGCGGTGGCGCTTGCGGTGGTTGGCGCGATCGCCGGCCGGCGCGTGCTCAGACGAGCGCGGCGGTGAGTTCGGCGTCGAAGTAATCGGCGAGGCGGTTGAGCGCGTCGGCGCTGTCGCCCTCGAACGTCGGACCGTGCATCAGCGCGAGCCGTGCCGGGCGCAGCTCGGCGAGGCGACGCAGCGTCGAGCCGGTGTGGGCGGTGATGGCGTGGCCGCGCATCATCTGATCGTGCGCGATGGACGCGTCGACGATGTCGTCGCGGGTCACCGCGTCGCACTCACGCGTCCGCGAGAACAAGTCGCCGACGAACAGGGTCGCCGTTGTCTCCTCGAACAACACGCCGGCTTCCCACGGCCCGGGTACATGCGGCGTGTCGATCCAGCGGACGCGCTTGCCGCCCAGATCGATCACTTCGTTGTCGGCGAGCGGGCGCGGCGGGCGGTCCGCCATGTCGGTCAGGCACAGGAAGCACCCGGCGTGGCCGTGCACGACTTGCGCGTCGGGTGCGGCGGCGAGGAACTGGTTGACCGCGCCGTACTCGTCGGGGCGCGACGCGTGGCACGACGTGACGAAGCGCAGCCGCGCGAGGCCGACGGCGGCGTCGACTGCGCGTGACACGTCGTCGAACATGAACCGCATCCCGGTGTGAATCAGCATCGGGCGCTCGCCGTCGACGACGAACTGGTTGAACGTGATGCCTCCTGGCGGCCCGTCGGCGACGTAGGTCGAGATGCGGTAGATGCCGGGGGCGATTTGGTCGGTGCGCGTGGTCATGTGACAACCGTGCCTGTGCGTACGTCGCAGCACCATCCCAACTACCTGGGATTGCCGCCGCAGACCGCGGGCGTACGCTGCCAGTGATGCCGGCCGTCGATGCGATCGTCCGCGCGTGTTACGTCGCCGATGACGATCTCGTCGGCTTGCGCGATCGCTTTCTCGGCGCGCTGCGCCGCGTCGTGCCCGTCGACGCGGCCTTCGTCGCCATCGCGGATCCCGAGACGCTTCTGTTCACGCACGCGTGGCAGGAAGAGCCGCTCGTGCCCGCCGCGGAGGCGTTTCTGAACGTTGAGTTCGCAGCCACGCCCGACGTGAACCGGTTCGCAGACCTCGCCAACGACGGCGCTGGCATCAACACGCTCGACAACGCGACCGCCGGCGCGCGCGCCGACAGCGCGCGCTACCGCAACGCGATCGCTCCGCTCGGGATGGGCGATGAAATGCGCGTCGCGCTGCGCGCCGGTTCGTCGACGTGGGGGTTCTTGTGTTTGCACCGCAGCGGCGCGTCGTCGTTCACCGACGACGAAGTCGGCGTACTGCGAGCGGTCGCGCCGCACGTCGCCACGGCGATCCGCCGCATCGTTGCGACGTCGATCACCGATTCCGCAGACACACACGGCCGCGGCGTACTCATCGTCGGCGCCGACCACGTCCTCGCCATGGCGGGCAGCGCCGAGGCGTGGCTCAGCGAGATCGCGGACACACCTGTGCGCGTCGGCGACCCGTTGCCGGTCGTGCCCCAAGCGCTCGTCCGCCGGCTCGCCCAACTCGAGTCCGGTGGCAACGCCAGCGCATCGGTGCAGTTGCCGACGTCGAGCGGCGCGCTCGTGACGGTCGACGCCGCGCGTTTGTTCTCGGTCGAAGGCGACGGCAACGTCGTCATCACGTTCGCCCCGCCGGCGCAAGACGAACGCGCCCGGTTTTTGTTGTCGGCGTACGACCTCACCGCCGCGCAACGGCGCGTCGCCGCGCTCGTGTTGCAGGGCCGCACGACCCGCCAGATCATGCACGCACTCCACATCAGCGAGCACACCGTGCAAGACCACCTCAAGGCGATCTTCGACAAGTTCGGCGTCCGCAGCCGCCGCGACCTCGTCGCCACGGTGTTCGCCAATACGCCGCCCCAGCACTAGCCAATTTGGCCTCGGCGGCGCCGCCGCTACACTGTCCAACTCCGCCGCGGGGTGGAGCAGTCTGGTAGCTCGTCGGGCTCATAACCCGAAGGTCGCAGGTTCAAATCCTGCCCCCGCCACCATTTGAAACAGCAGGTCAGGCCCGGTGCGCATGCGCCGGGCCTTCTGCGTTCAGGGAACTCGTCAAACATTTGTCAAACAGGGCTCACCACTGCGAATGATCGCGGTCTGAGAGTTCACGAGCCTGCGGACGCTTCTCGCCGGGACGCGAGCCAACTCTGATACTCCGTCAGGAGCATGTCGAGCCGCTTCCGATCCACCCTCTCCTCGATCTGCTGGGTGCCGACCAGGATCGTGAGGCCGATGCGGGCAAGGACGCGCGCTTCTTTCTTGTTGATGCCGATGTCGACGAACGCCTGCACGAGCACCTCCTCTCGGAGACGGTCGACGCGGCGCTGGAACTCTGCAACGACCGGATTGGTGCGCGCCCAGGCGCGGATAGCGCTCTCGGCCTCGTGGTTGACCGCCACCGCGATGCGGCGGAGCAGGTCGATGCGCTCGAGAGGATCGGGTGTCGCGTCGACCTGCTCCTTGAGTTGGTAGACACGACCCGCCTCCCACTGCTCAAGGAAGGCGCTGTGGAAATCGCGGATGCCGGCGAAGTGGGCGTAGAAGCTGCCCGTGGTGACACCGAGCCGTTCGCACAAGTTGGCCATCGTCAGCGCATCGACGCCTCCCTCGGCGAGTAACTCCAACGCGCTGCGGTAGTAGTCGTCCTTGCTCTGGCGCATTCGCGTGCCGACCTCTTGCTGGCGGACCATAACATAAGTTATTGTACGGCGGTCGCCTGGAGGGGGATTTCATGACTGACGAGCTGACCGACTTCCGGCTACGGGTGCGGTCGTTCCTGGCCGAGCACGCGCCGAAGCGCGCGTCGAGCGGTGACGGCGACGGTGCCGCCGCCGAAGCGGCTGTCGCCGATCTCGCGACGCAACGGGCGTATCAAGGCGCGCTCGCCGACGCCCGCCTGGCGGGGCTCACATGGCCGAAGCCGTGGGGGCAGGGCCTTACGCCCGAGTACCAGCGCGTCTTCAATGAGGAGGCGACCGGCTACGTGCTGCCGACGACCGCTTACATCATCGGCCTCGGGATGGTGATTCCGACGATGATCGAGTTCGGAACCGATGCTCAGCGCGAGCGCTACGTCGCCAAGGCTCTGCGGGGCGAGGAGATCTGGTCGCAGTTGTTCTCGGAACCAGGTGCCGGTTCTGACGTCGCCAGCTTGCAGATGCGCGCTGAGCGCGATGGCGACGAGTGGGTGCTCAACGGGCAGAAGGTGTGGACCACGGGTGCGCAGATCTCCGACTTCGGCGCAGTCATTGCGCGCACGAACCCCGCAAACCCGAAACACCGCGGGATCACGATGTTCATCATCGACTTCAGGGCACCGGGCGTGGAGGTCCGCCCGCTCCGGCAGATGAATGGCGGTTCGGGATTCAACGAGGTGTTCTTCACCGACGTTCGCATCCCCGACGCGAACCGGATCGGCGACGTCGACGATGGGTGGCGCTGCGCCGTGGCGATGTTAATGAACGAGCGCGTCGCCATCGGTTCCGGCGGCGGCGGCTCGCGCAGCGCGGGCGCCGGCGTGAAGCCGCTGATCGAACTCGCGCGCCGGCGCGGCGTGCTCGCGGACCCGATCGTGCGCCAGGGGCTCGCCGACATCTACGTCCGCACACAGATCATGGGCTACGTCGGGCAGCGCACGCGCGCCGCCGTCATTGCGGGCAAGGCGCCCGGCCCGGAGGGCTCGATCGGAAAGCTCGCCGGCGGATTGCTCGCACGGCGAACGTCGGATCTCGGTATCGCTATCGCGGGAGCGGGCGGCCAGGCGTGGCGCGACCCGGATGACGCTCGCTGGGCGCTGAGCGTCCTGTCCGCGCCGTCGTCCCGCATCGCCGGCGGCACCGACGAGGTGCAACGCAACATCATCGGCGAGCGCGTGCTGGGACTGCCCAAGGAGCCTCAGGTCGACCGCGACGTGCCGTTCCGGGAACTCAGGGTCGGCACGCAATCGACGACCGGCAACTAGATGTTTCGTTTTCGATTGAGAGGTCCTCGATGACCGACCTGTTCACCAACCCCCACCGCTACGGCGATCTCGACGCATGGCGGCGCGAAGCGGTCGAGCTTCACGCCGGCGGGCCGATCCATCGCATCGACGAGCCGGGGTACAAACCGTTCTGGGCGGTGATCGGCCATGACGCGGTGATGGAAGTGGAGCGACGGCCCGACGAGTTCACCAACGCTCCGGTGCCCGTCCTCGCGAACAATGAGGCGCTGGGGCGAATGGACGGCGGTGGCGGCATGATCCGCACGCTCATCCACATGGACGAGCCCGACCACAACAAATACCGCAAGCTCACGACCGACTGGTTCAAGCCGGCCAGCGTGCGCAGCCTGATCCCGCGGCTCGACGAACTCAGCCGCCAGGCCGTCGCCAAACTCGAGGCGCTCGGCGGCGAGGCCGACTTCTACAAAGACATCGCGCTTGCATTCCCGCTGCAAGTCATCCTTTCGATCCTCGGTCTGCCCGAAGCCGACTATCCGAAGATGACCCAACTCACACAGGAGTTGTTCGGCGCTGAGGACCCCGATCTGCAACGCGCCGACATGACGCCCGAGGAGATGCTCCAGGTGGTCATGGACTTCTACCAGTACTTCGCTGACCTCACCGCGGACCGGCAGGCGAACCCGACCGACGACCTGGCGACGCTCATCGCCAACGGCACCATCGACGACGCGCCCATGCCCGACCTCGAAAAGATGGGCTACTACGTCATCATCGCCACCGCGGGCCACGACACCACCGCGGCGGCGATGGCCGGCGGGTTGCGGGCGTTGGCGGAGAACCCGGATCAGCTCACGGCCCTTCAAGCAGATCCGGACCTACTGCCCAACGCGGTCGACGAGATGATCCGTTACACCGCGCCGGTGCGTCACTTCATGCGCACCGCGCAAGCCGACACCGAAGTCGCCGGCACCAAGATCGCGAAAGGCGACTGGCTGTACCTGTCGTACCTCGCCGGCAACATGGACCCTGGCGTGTTCGACGACCCGCTGCGCTTCGACGTGACGCGTCCGAACGCCGACAAGCACATCGCGTTCGGTTACGGCATCCACTTCTGTCTCGGCGCGCAACTGGCACGAGTCGAGTTGCGGTCGCTGTTCGGCCATCTCGTGCCGCGACTCGAAACCCTTGAACTCGCGGGCGTTCCGACGACGGCGAAGACCACGTTCGTAGGTGGCCATAAGTCCGTCCCGATCCGATACTCCCTTACGGCCAAGATCTCATGAAGGCGGTCGATGGCGGTCTGATCGGGCTCACGCGTGGCGGCCGCGACGACGAGGTGCGTTTCGAGATCGTCTCCCACCTTTGCCGCGGCGACGGCGCGCTGTACGGCGGCACCGCGCTGGCGGCGTCGCTCGCGGCGATCGAGCTCGTCACCGGACGTCCAGCGATCTGGGCGACGACACAGCTGGTGTCGAGCGCGGCGCTCGGCGACACCGTTCGCTGCGCTGTCGAACTCGTCGCACGCGGCACCTACATCGACCAGGTCCGCATTAGCGCCCACGTCGACGACAGACTCCTCTTCGCGACGGTCGGCGCCGCGGCGACGGCGCGCGAGCGCGGCATCACCGGCGTCGGGATCACCATGCCTGACGTCGTGCCGCCCGACCAAGGCGTGGAGGGTTGGCACCCGAGCGGTCGCGGTCGTTGGGCAGACAGCGCCGTCGGGCATCACCGCGTGACCCAGTTTCTCGGCGCTCCGGGCGCCGACGGCACCGAGCGCCCGAGCGGTCAGCGCGCTATGTGGGCGCGGGTGACGGGCGAGCACGCGACGACCGCGGCGAAGCTCGGCTTCCTCGCCGACATGGGTGTGGCGCACGCGATCTGCGACGCCGCGGGTGTTGCCGGCGCCGGCACGAGCCTCGACAACTCGCTGCGCGTCGGGCGCCTCGTCGACACCGAGTGGGTGCTGCTCGACGTGCACGGCATCGTCGCCGAAGGCGGATACGGCCATGGGCTCGTCCACCTCTGGTCGCCTGACGGCGTCTTGCTCGCCACCGGGTCGCAGACCGTGAAGCTGCGCATGTTCGAGCACGCATAACCCACAACCCGCCGTAGGACCCACGGCGGGCGTATGCCTTCGAATAACGGCTGCACGTACGGTCCTGACGCGTCGCAGCGTTGGGTGTTTGTGACGACCTCTTCGGCGAGGACGTGACCGGGCTCGGCGTCGGTGATCTGCTCTCGCCGATGAAGTCGTGGAGCAAGATCGAGCTCTCGCCCGCGAACCGGTCGCCGACGGCGACGGGACCCGGAGCCGCATCGACCTTCCGGAGTTCGGTCATCCAGGACGGCCGCGACGACGGATCAGCGATCACGGACCACACCTCGTCCGGCGAACCAGGCACGTCAGAGGCGTAGTCGACGGAAATCGGATCTTGGCTCACGTGATTGGACTACCCGAGTGGCTGGGAAACTACTGCCCGGCTCAGCGAGCGCTCAGCCCGCATTTAGATCGCCCTCCTACGTTGACTCCATGTCGACAATTGATGACCTGCCGACCCTCGAGCTTGCGGGGATTGCGGGGTTGGGGGCCGTGGTGGCGATCCACTCGACCGAGCTTGCCGGGAAGGTTCACGAGGTGCAGTACCTCGGCGCCGGTTATGTGGCGTTGATCGCAGCGTCACTGATCGCCATCGTGATGCTCGCGGTCGGGGATCGCCGGCGCTGGGCTCTCGCCGGTCTGACCGCAGGAACGACCCTGACGGGCTACGTGCTGACGCGAACGGTTGGGCTGCCGGGCTCGACCAGTGACATCGGGAACTGGTCTGAGCCGCTGGCCGTGTGGGCCATGATCGCCGAGATCGCCGTCGTCATCCTCGCCGTCGCCGCGACCCTCGGGCGTCGCAACCGCGAGACTGCCGGTGATGTCCAGCAGCGGTGAGCCCACGGCTCGGATCCTGGTCGTCGATGACGAGCACTCCATCCTCGATGCCGTCTCGACCGCGCTGCGTTACGAGCAGTTCGACGTAGCGACCGCGTCAACTGGACGGTCGGCCCTCGATGCAGCGCGCACCGCTCCCGTCGATCTGGTCGTGCTCGATGTGATGCTTCCGGACCTCGACGGCTTCGAGGTGGCTCGCAGGTTGCGTGCTGAGGGAATCACCACGCCGATCCTGTTCCTGACGGCCAAGAGCGGTCTCGACGACAAGGCAAGAGCGTTCGAGCTTGGCGCTGACGACTATGTCGCGAAGCCGTTCTCGCTGGCGGAGATCGTGATGCGCGTCCACGCCATCCTGCGACGCACTTCCACGGCGGCGAGCGCGGGGAACCCCACCGTGCTGCGGTTCGCCGATGTCGCGATGGATGTGGAGGCGCATCTCGTGTGGCGCGGCGAAGTGCCGATCCCGCTTACCGCTACCGAGTTCCGGTTGCTGCACCTCTTCCTGTTGAACCCCGGCCGGGTGCTCTCCAAGTCGATGATCCTCGAGCACGTCTGGGACTACGACTTCGACGGCGATTCCAACATCCTGGAGACCTACGTCTCGTACCTTCGCCGCAAACTCGGCCAACACGGCGGTCCGCTCATCCACACGGTCCGTCTCGTTGGCTACGTGCTGCGCGACCAGCCTGAGAGCTGACCGGTGTCGCTCCGCGTTCGCCTGCTCGCCGCGGTGTTGTTGGCGGCGCTACTCGCGTTGGTCATCGTCGATCTCGCGACCTACACGTTGGTCACCCGCGCGCAGCTCGAGCAGGTCGACAGCGATCTCGAACGATCGCATCCGCCGATCGAGCGCGCCGCGTCTGAGCCGGTCGCTCGGGCCGAGCAGGCCATACGCGAGGTCGCGCCGGCCAGCTACGTCGAGGTCCGTGACGCTCGCGGTGCCCTGACGGTGGCGGTCGCGCTGCGACGTGCCGGCTCGCCGCCGCTGCAGCTCGCCGCCGACGACCTCGAGCCCAAGCCGGGCCGGGGAGAAGACGAGGCGGTCTTCGGCACGATCCGAGTACGCGGCTCCGGTGAAGAGCTCCGCGTGCGGGTCTCCCGCCAGCGAAACGGCGGCGTCTTGGTGATCGGTCAACCGCTCGGCCACCTCGAACAGACACGAGAGCGGATGATCGCCGTACTTGTCGGGGGCACCCTGGCCGCCCTCGCTGTCGCCGCCGCCGTCGGCGCATGGTTCGTCCGACTCGGGCTCGCCCCGCTCTCTGCCATGGAACGCGCCACGGCCGACATCACCGAGTCGGACCTCGACCGGCGCGTTCCGGGTGCGGCGCCGCGGACAGAGGTCGGCCGCCTCGCCGCCACGATCAACACGATGCTCGAACGCCTCGACAGCGCGTTTCGCCAGCGCGAGGAGCTCGTCGATGAGCTGCGTGCCTCGGAGACAAGGATGCGGCGCTTCGTGGGTGATGCCTCTCACGAGCTACGAACACCGCTCGCCGCGACAGCGGCTTACGCGGAGCTGTTCGAACGCGGTGCGCGGAACCATCCCGATGACCTCGAGCGGGCCATGACCGGCATCCGCGCAGAGACGCGACGGATGACGCAACTCGTCGACGACCTCCTGCTCCTCGCCGAGCTCGACGAGCACCGGCCGGTCTCGATGGCTGAGGTGGACCTCGTCGAGGTCGCTGTCGAGGCCGTGCATGCAGCGCGCACGGTCGCTCCCGATCGTCATATCTACGTCCGAGTCGAGGACGTCGTCGTCGTCAACGGTGACAGTGGACGATTGCGTCAGGTGTTCGACAACCTCCTGGCCAACGTCCGCGCGCACACCCCGGAGGGCACCGCCTGCCACGTCGAGCTTCGTCGTGACGGCAACCAGGCCGTTCTGACCGTGACCGACGAAGGTCCCGGGGTGGTGGCTGAGGACCTCACGTCGATGACCGAGCGCTTCTTCCGTGCCGACGCATCGCGGGCTCGCAGCTCGGGAGGCGCCGGGCTCGGACTGTCCATCGTCGCCGCCATCGTCGACGCTCATGGGGGCACCATCGTTATCGACACCCCTCCGAACGCCGGGTTGCGCATCGTCGTGCAGATCCCCGCCGCCGGCGCTCGGTCCAGCCAGCACCGCCCGGGCGACGGATCGTGAACAGCGTTGTCGCCGCGCTCACCCGGTCCTCGGGGATCGTGGCGGGGTTCCTCGCCGTCATCACCCTCATCACCGGATCCCTGTTCTCGGGCCGGGAAACGGGACGACGCATCCGCCCGGCATGGTGGCTCGACTTCCACAACGGCCTCGGGGGTCTGACCCTCGCGGCCGTAGCGCTCCACGTGCTGGCTTCGCTGCGCGACTCCGATTTCGGTGTCCGGCCCCTCGACGCGGTCGTCCCGTGGGTGGCAAGCACTAACCGGGGCGCGCTCGCCTGGGGTGTTGTCGCCACCTACACCATCGCGGGCGCTGTGCTCACCACCTGGCCGCGGCGCCTTCGCCGTCCCCGGCTGTGGCGCACGATTCACGTGAGCTCCGTTGCCGGCGTCGTGGTCGCGCTCGTCCACGGCTACCAGATGGGGACCGACGCTCCCCGAGCCGCGTTCAGGCTCGCCCTCATCGCCATGGCCGCATCCGCGAGCTACGCCCTCGGCGTGCGAGCGTTCGATTTGGTGGTTCGACGCCGCAGCACCGCCCGCGATTCTCAGCCCGCACCCAGGTGACACCCACACTGCCCTGAGCTCAGGGTGGCTCAATAAGGACATGGCCAACCAGCAATCCGACCCGCCGCCGACCGCGGCAGAGCGCGCGCTGTCCGCACGGGTCGACCAGCTCGCGCAACGTCGCGCCGCGCCTTCCGCCGCATCGGACCGCCGGTCGGCTCGGTCTCGTCGCCACCCCGCCGCCCGTGCTCGCGCCGCCGCAATCGGGATCAGCCTCGCGTCAACCGCCGGGCTGACCGCGTTCTTCACCTCGACCGGCTCGAGCAGCGCGGGCCAGCTCGCTGGGGCGAACGTCATCGCCGCGCCGGCGACACCCTCGACCCTCGGTACCGGCGTCCTGCCGGCCACCTCGGCACCGGTTCGAGCGAACGCTGTGGTCGACGGCGGCGTGTTCCAGAACCGGTGGGGCGACGTGCAGATCGAAGCCACCTTTGCGCCCAATGGAGCGCTCGTCTCCGTCACCGCCCTGCGCACCCCGAACGACCGCGACAAGAGCATTCGCATCAACGACGCCGCGGTACCGCGGCTCAACGCCGAAGCCGTCTCAGCGCAAAGTGCGGCGATCGACACCGTGTCGGGCGCGACCTACACCAGCGCCGACTATCGACGATCACTGCAATCCGCCATCGACGCCGCGCGCGCCGCCCATGTCACCCGACTCGCGTGACCGTCGCCGGCTACCACCACGTGGAAGACGTGATGGGAACAGCAGTCAGCATCGACGTCCGAGACCCCGTCCTCGGCACGCCCGGACTCAGCGACGTGCTCACGTGGTTGCACCACGTCGACTCGACCTTCAGCACCTACCGACGCGACAGCCCGATCTCTCGCCTCGGCCGCGGCGAGATGAGTCTCGGCGACGTCAGCGACGAGGTCCGGGACGTCCTGCTGCAATGTGAAACGCTCCGCCACGTCACCGACGGCGCGTTCGACGCCTTCGCTGTTCCGGCGCCGAACGGCACCAGCCTCGATCCATCTGGCTTGGTGAAGGGATGGTCGATCGAGCGGGCTGCGCAGCTCCTCGAACAGGCCGGGCTCCGGAACTTCTGCCTGAACGCCGGCGGCGACGTCGCCATCCGCGGACACGCCAGGACCGACGAGCCCTGGCGAGTCGGCGTCCGAGCGCCACACGACGTCGCGCGCCTCGCGGCGCTCTTCGAGGTTTCTGGTCGTGTCGCCGTCGCGACCTCAGCGACCTACGAACGTGGCGCCCACATCGTCGACCCCCGCACCGGCGAGTCGACGACAGGCATCGCCTCGGTCACCGTGGTGGGTCCCGATCTCGGGCTGGCCGATGCCTACGCCACAGCGGTGTTCGTCATGGGCGCCGAAGGCATCGAATGGATCGGAGGACAGCACGGCTATGACGTGTTGATGCTGACGCACGATCACCGCGAACTCACCACTCCAGGCTTCACACGGTGGCGAACGAACGAGTAACGAAGTAAATGCGAGGGCCCGGCACGAAAGTGCCGGGCCCTCGTTGTGCGCCTTCGCTCGTGTCATCAGCATCGCGCTGAGCGCGAACTTTGTTGGACCGGCCATCCATGTCGACGGCTAATTAGCGCCGACGACCTTGAAGTCCCGACTCACGAAGATGTGGTGCGGCCAGTTGACGCCGATGTCGTGGACCTCATACTGACCGTCGCTGAGCTGAACGACACGATCGACGACACCGCCCGGGTAGGCGGCCAACGCGGCCTTCGTCGCCTGATCGGCGGCCGCGCCGCTGACGATCGTCCCCGATCCCTGTGCGTAGCTCACCGGGATCTGACCCACCTGCTTTGACGCGGACGGTGCACCTTGCTGGAAAGGAACGACCCCGGCTGCAGCGGAGGCCGCGGATCCGTAGTCGCCCGTCGGTTGCACGATGACTGTCGCAGCGGTGATGGTCGTTCCGTCGGTCATCCCAAGTACGACGACAGTTTCTCCTGCGGTAACTGCGTCCGCCGAGGTCGAGCTCGTCCCGTTCTGATATGTCGTCGACGCCGGTTCGTTGACGCGCACCTGTTGTCCCGCGGGCGTCGTCATTGTGAAGCTCGACGCCGACAGCGCACTGACTGTGCCGGCGGCTCCGCCTTCGGCCGGACCGGACCGAGCTTTGGATGCCCCGCCGCCGGATCCGAGACGGCCCGCGGCCACCGCGGGCGCGACGTTCCCTGTTGTTGCCGCGGTGCTCCTTGTGAGGCCGAGGGAGAGACCCGCGACTGCGCACGCCAGCGCGGCAACTGCGGCGAACCAACGCCGTATCGCCCGACGGGGAGGGTGCTCGAGGGCGGTTGTTGGATGGTGTTCTTGCATGATGCGCTCCGTTGCTCAGGTCGTTGAGAACAGAGTGTCCCCGGTTCCTGTGGCATGTCTGAACGCGTCCTGTGATGTCGCGGACTGGACCCGCGCAGAATCTATCTGTACATTAGTTCAGATAGATTCGATTGATGGAGGCGCGGCCGTGACTGATCTGTTCACCAACCCACACCGTGGGGACGATCGCGAAGCCGCGGCCGATGAGTGGATCGTGGATCCCGAGAGGTCCATTGTGCGCTTTCGATCGACAAGCATGTGGGGCCTGGTCAAGGTCGCCGGTACGTTTTCCGTGCTGCGTGGAGATGGGTCGTTGGACCGCGATGGCACAGCGACGGGACGGTTGGAAATCGAGACCTGGTCGGTGGACACCGGCAACCAGAAGCGCGACAAACACCTTCGTTCGCCGAGCTTTCTCAACGCCTTGACCTATCCCGTGATCACCTTCGCCGTTTGCGGGATGACTTCCGACGAACGGGATCGCGTTCGAGTTCGCGGTGCCCTGACAGTCGTCGGATATACCCGCCCACTCGAGCTGACTGCCACCGTCGAGGAGGCTGCCGACGGGACCGGAGCGACGCTGTCAACAAGCGTGGAGGTACACCAGTCGATGTGGGGGATCGACTCCCCGATGGGCGTCGTCAACAAGACGACGTGGGTCGACGCCGAGATCAGGCTCGTACGGAGCGCGCCCGTCGCGTCAAGCCACGGCGTGACGGAATGGCGGCGGTGACGAAGCGTCGGATCTCCGCTGGCGAGATCGGGTTTGGCTGCGTCGCGGCGATGACGGCGAAGCCGTAGACCGCGGCGAACGTCGCTAGCGCGCTCGTCTCGTTGGCGCCGAAAGATCTGATGATCCGGATCATTCCGACATCCGAGGGCGGGTCTGGCGCGACCAGCTCGGGTCGGCGCGCGCCAGCGAGACCTATCTCGACGGTGGCGAGGAACTCGCCACGGCGATCACCGAGCAGTTCTTCGAGGAAGTCGCAGCACGCGTCGACGATCGACCCGTGACGGCCCTGCGCCGCGGCGATGAATTCCAGCAGCCGGGTGTCGAAGCCCTCCACCAGGTGCCGACGCACGGCATGCAGCAGCGCGTCGATGGTGGGGAAGTGATACGTGGTGCGAGCGAGCGGCATGCCGGCTTCCTCGGCGACGGCGCGGTGCGTCACGGCGGCGAGCCCGCTGGCGATGACAACGCGACCGGCGGCCTCGACGATCGCCTGTCGGCTTGCCGCGCCGCGCGCGTGTCGGCCATCGGTGGCGGTGGGCTCTCCCGTGACTCGCACTATCAGTACATTAGTTCAGATAGACGCATTGATGGAAGTGCCGATGACGACCGCTTCGAGCCTCGAATGCACGTTGAGTTTGTAGAGGATGCGTTGGACGTGGTTGCGCACGGTGTTGGTGGTCACTCCAAGCCGGTCAGCCACCTGTCGATTCGACAGGCCCTCCGTCATGCAGGCGAGAACCTGGCGCTCCCGCTCCGTGAGATCCGCGGCCCGACCGTGACGCGCATCGCCACCGAGAGCCGCCACCACTCGCTGAAGTTCGCGCTGGGAGATCCTCGTCTCACCGTGAAACGCGGCGCGCACCGCGCTTACGAGCTCCACCCACGCGCGGCCCTTGTCGAGCACGCCGGCGCAACCGGCGGCGATACCCCCGGTCGCGATCGTGTCGTTGTAGGTGTCGGTCATGAGGATGACGCTGGTGTCCGGATTCTCGGCTTTGATGATCAGCGTCGTCGCGACACCGTCACAATCGGGAAGCGCGTAGTCCAGGAGCACCACATCCGGGTGTAGGGCCTTCACGGAGGAAATTGCAGCGGCCGCAGTTGTCTCAGCCGCGACGACATCTACGCCCTCGTGCCGGTTCAACACCGCCTCGAATGCCTCACTGGTGCGCGGGTCGCCGTCGGCAATGAGCACGCGGATGAGCATTGCCGGGGTTCCGGGCTCGCTGACATCGCGAAACACCACGGCCTTGCCTTCTCCTATCGACCCGACGCGCAGGGGTATCGCCGAATAGGCCACCGGGAACGTCGAGCCGTCCTTTCGTACGAATACTTCGGCAGCTGCCGGCGCTAGCCGGCCCTGCGTTCCCTCCGTTCGCAATGCGCATTCGGTCCCGATCACAGGCGTGCGGTCGAGATGCGCGTGGATGACGTCGTGGGTTCGCAAGCCGCACAAGTCGGCCTCCGCCCAGCCGAGCATCTTGCACGCGGCTCGATTCATGTACGTCAACCGGCCCTCGGCATCGTCGGCGTACACGCCGTCGGCCACCTGACTCATCACCGCCGAACGCAGACTCGCGCCGTGGATGAAGTCGTCGATGTCGGTTGCGGTGCCGACCCATTTCTCTACGTCGCCGTTCGCGTCGCGGCCTGGTGCGGCTCGGACGGCGTGCCAACGAAATCGGCCGTCGGCCCCCTTGATCCGGTACCGCGAGTCGTAAGGGACCCCCCTTCGGACCGCGTTCTTCCAACCCTGCAATGCATCGCGCCGATCGTCAGGGTGGATTACCGACGTCCAGCCCCAGTCTCGGAGTCCGTCGACAGGCACACCCGTGTAGTCGAGGCCCAAGCGGTTGACGTGCTCGGTTCGCCCGTCAGTATCGGCAATCCACGCGATGTGCGGGATCCAGTCCGCGCGGCGAATCCATGTCGTCGCGATGTCCGGTTCACCCTGCATCCGTGCGCCGCATGGTTGGAGACGTGCTGCTGTACCGGCACGTCGTGCACTCCAGCAATCGCATCACCCAGCCAAACCTCCTTGATGCAATCTGGACGACTTCTACGCGGACTGCAAGGTTTACCTGCCAAGACCGGCTAGATAATCCTTGTACATTCTGTAGAGGTCCCGTACGTTGCGAAGCATGAGCATGCGGGTCGGCGAACTCGCACGAAGGACGGGCGTAGGGGTCAGCACGCTGCGGGCCTGGGAGAGCCGATTCCACTTTCTCGAGCCGCGACGCTCACCCGCGGGCCACCGCGTCTACGACGAAGCCGATGCCGAACGGGTCAACGCAGTCCTTCGCCTCGTCGCGGAGGGGCTCACCCTCCCGGCGGCCATTGCCCGCGTGGCGAGCGCGGGAACCGCCGCTCTGCCCACAGGCGAAGCCGAAGCCCTGTTGTACAACCAGATCCTGGAAGCGGTCGGTGAGGGGATCTGGGTCATCCGCGAGAACCACACGCGTTACGTCAATCGGCGCATGGCCGAGATGATGGGGTATTCCGTCGAGCAGCTTGTGGTCATCCCGATGTTGGACCTCTTCGACGCGGAGGACCGCCCCGCTCTGCGGGAGCGGACCGAGCGCGTGCGGGCGGGTCAGCGGTTGCACTTCACACAGCAGCTCCGTCGAGCGGACGGGTCCACGTTTCTCGCTGAGGTGAACACGACGCCGCTGTTGAATCAGGCTGGTCGTTACGACGGCGCGGTCGCGCTGGTGAAGGACATCACCGCCCGCCACAAGACCGAGACTGAAGAACATCTACGGTCGACGCTGCTCGACTCGATCGGGGAGGCCGTGACGGCCGCGACCCCGGACGGCACCGTGGCGTACATCAATGCCGCAGCCGAGCGTCTGTTCGGATGGCGGCTCGCCGACATTATTGGGCGAAACGGACGCGGGCTCTTCGCCGCGCCCGCGAGTTCCGCGCAGGCCGACCACATTCACGCCGCGCTCCTCAATGGCGAGCGGCATGCGGGCCCTCTCATGATGTCCAGACGCGATGGCTCGCAATTCCTGGCTCATGTCACTTCTTCGCCAGCCTTCGACGAGGACGGCGTGCTGGTCGGGCTCGTCGGCGTCATTAGCGACGAAACTGAACGCAACTCAATCGATCGCTACCTCCGAGCGCGGGAACTACAAGCCGAGACCGTCGCGGTTCTGGGCACCCAAGCGCTTCGTCAACAGACAGGGCCCGGGGGCGATGCGACGCTGATTCTCACCGAGGCGATCGACGCAACCCGCCGGCTCCTTGGCGCCGACCAGGCCCTAGTGCTCAAGCCAGTTTCGGCGGCGAACGAGTTCCGCTCCTTCTTCGGCTCGCCTGCGCTTGACGAACCGCTCGTGGTCCCTTCAGGGAGCCGATCGTTCGCCGGCTACACCGCGCTTGCACGCAAGGTCGTCGTCGTCGACGACATCGCCCACGACCCACGATTCGACTGCTCGACGACGGCCGGTGGCGACACGCCCTCCGGCATCGGTGCGCCCATCTTCGGGCCCGAGGGCATTGTCGGTGTGCTCGTCGCCGCTAGCTCCACACCGGGCCGATTCGACCTCGGCGAAGCGAACTTCATCCAAGCCATGGCGAACATCATCGGAACATCGCTCCCTGCCTGAACCGGTGGACTAGGCCGAAGCAGAGCCATCCGCGCTAGTGCGAGTGAATCTCGTATCGGGCGCCACGACGGCGCACAATCCGTGCAGTGACGAGGCGAACGGTGTTGCTCAGTTGGCGTGGGTACGTGCTCGCCGGCTGTGTCATGGCGGGGTTGTACTTCGTCGCTCCGCCGGTCCTAGCGCGACTCGTCCTATGGCCGATCCTCGGCATGTCGTGCATCGCGGCGCTGGTCGCCCGCGCAGCTCGAGGCGACGTACCGCGCGTGCCCGTACTGCTCCTCGCGCTCGGAACCGCGCTGTTTCTGACCGGTGACACGCTCTATTCGTTCCGCGACATCGTTCTGCACAACAGCTCCTTCCCGTCGTTCGTCGATGTCATTTACCTCTGCCTCTACCCGCCGATCATCGCCGGCCTGGCGATTCTCGTGCGCCGCAGGGGTGGTCGGGGCGACTGGGTCGGACTCCTCGACGCCGCCATCGTCACCCTCGCGCTCGGCCTCGTGTCCTGGCTCGTTCTGATGGCACCGTACGTGCACGACGCATCGCTGAGCTCCGCAGAACAGTTCTTCTCGCTTGCGTACCCGATGGGCGACATAGCCGTCTTGGCGCTCCTCGTCCGTCTCGCCGTGTTGCGGGGCGCGCGCTCCACGTCGCTGTGGCTGCTCACCGCTGGCGTCGTCGGCATGCTCGTCGCTGACAGCTTGTTCGGCTACGAATCGCTCACCGGCTCGTGGAAGAGTCAGGGCCCAATCGACATCGGTTGGATCGCCTTCTATTTGGCGTGGGGCGCCGCGGCTTTGCATCCCGCGACGAGCACGCTCTTCGAGGCGACGGTTCCGAGGACGCATCCGAGCGCACGTCGACTGGTCATCGTGGCGAGCGCCGCCTTCGTCCCGCCGGTCGCGCTCTTCGCGCAACACATGTGGGCCAACGGCGGAGAAGCCGACGACGCGGTCATCGCCGTATTCGCAATCTTGATCCTGGCCTTCGTCCTTCTACGCGTCGCCGGTGTCGCCCGTGACGTGGCCGACAGCCACAGCGAGCGTCGCTTTCGCTCGCTCGTACAAAATTCCCCGGATGCGACGGTCGTGCTCGACGCCGACGCGTTCATCACGTATTGCACCCCGTCGACGGCGCGCGTACTCGGTCACCCGCTCGAGTTCTTCATCGGTCGTTCGATGCTCGATCTGCTCCTACCGAAGGACCAGACCTTGTTGCGATTCAACCTCGCGACTCCCGACGCCGACCTCAACGTGGAGTGGCAAATACGGACCGAATCCGGCGCTTGGCGCGACATCGACGTCACTCTCGCCGACCTACGCGGCGACCCGGAGGTCGCCGGTGTCGCGCTGACGCTGCGCGACAGCAGCGATCGCAAGCGCGCGCTCAAACACGAGATGGCCTTAACCGAAGCACGCGAGGCGTCGCAACAGAAATCGACGTTCCTCGCGACCATGAGCCATGAGATCCGCACGCCGCTCAACGGCGTGATCGCAATGATCGACCTGCTGGCGGAGTCACCCCTCAATGCGGCGCAACGCGACTACGCGGCAACCATGGCCGATTCCGCCGAGAGTCTGGCGGCCATCGTGAACGACGTGCTCGACTTCTCGAGAATCGAGGCCGGCAAGCTCGAGGTCGAGCGCACCGAATTCGTCCTGCGCCCCGCCGTCGAAGCCGCGCTGCGTTCCGGCGAGGCCCTTGCGCTCTTGAAGGGCATCGAACTTCTGACAGTGTTCGAGGCCGGAGTGCCTGGCGTCGTGATTGGCGACCGCCTGCGCTTACGTCAGGTATTGAGCAATCTCGTGGCGAACGCGACGAAGTTCACCGATGCCGGCGAGGTAGTGATCACGGTCAGCGTCGAAGGGGCCGGACTGCGTTTCGAGGTAAGTGACACCGGCGTAGGCATCGCGCCAGCCGATCGTGAACGACTCTTCGAGCAATACGTGCAGCTCGACAGTTCCACTACGCGCCGCCACGGTGGCAGTGGGCTTGGATTGGCTATCTGCAAGCAGCTCGTGGCACTCATGGACGGCGAGATTGGGGTGGCGAGTGAGCTCGGGCGCGGCAGTACTTTCTGGGTGACCGTGCCGTTCGCGCCAGTCGCGGCGAACGCCGTAGCCGGCGCTCCGCTCGACGGCGTTCATGTGCTTGTGCTCGCTCGCTCTCTCCGCGGCCAAGCCGGGCTGAAGTCACTTCTCGACGGATGGTCGGCTGAGACGTCGTGCGCCGCGGACCCGGATCGCGCGCTCTTTGTGCTGCAGAACGCAGCGGATTCGGGCGCGCCTGTGCACGTCGTTCTTATGGACGCGAGCTTCTCTGATGGCGATCCGCTCGCGTTCGCGACAGCACTTCGGAACGCGCCCGGCGGCGAGCATCTGCGAATAATCGGCCTGTCGATGGGTCCACGTGACGAAGAAGAAACAGCCGATCCGGCCGTCGACCGATGGTTGGCCAAGCCGGTACGCGCCTCCGTCATGTTCGACTGTCTCACCACGATGCTGACGGGCCCGGGAGAGATCGAAGAACTCGCAGTTACCACCGCGCCAGACCTCGGCGTCTCTGGACACGTGCTGGTAGTCGACGACAACGCGATCAATCGGAAAGTTGCAGTGACGTTGCTTGAACACCTCGGCTATCAGGCCGATACGGCGGATGACGGTGTGGACGCTGTCGAGAAGGTTGGCGCGTGTCACTACGACGCCGTGCTGATGGATTGCCAGATGCCGCGGATGGACGGCTATCAGGCAACCGCGGCGATCCGCAAGATGCCAGAGGGTGGCGACGTCCCGATCGTCGCCGTGACCGCGTCGGCGATGTCGTCTGACCGCGACAGGTGCCTCGCGGCAGGAATGGACGACTTCATCACCAAGCCAGTCGACCGCGCCACGATGGCGCGCATCGTCCGCGACTGTGTCGCCAGCGCGCAGCGCCTCGACGCGCCGGTGGCGAATGCACTTTTGCGGTCGGCGGTGGCCGACGGAACTGTGACGGCCGGACTTCTGGAGCTCGATCCCAGCGGCGCGCTCCTGCGGGACCTCGTCCAATCGTTTCGTGAGACGGTCGAGTCCCGCTCGCATGAGCTTGCTGATGCGGCTCGCGCCCGCCGATTCTCAACCGTCGCGGAGCTTGCACACGAGTTCAAGGGCGCGTCGGCAACCCTCGGCTTGTTCACGCTCGCGGCGCTCTACAGCGAGTTCGAGAGCCGCGCGACGGTCGAGGATCCGACCGTCATCCTCCTGATCGACGAGCTGGCCGCCGAGACGTCCATCGCGATTCGCGGACTTGATCTCCTCGTGCCCGCGGCGGAGAAACGGGTGCAACTGCACTAGCGCGGGTGGCTCTCGTAAGACGCCACGAGTCGGCCGACACTGCCTCCCATGCGCATTCCTCTTAAACGCACCATTCTGTCGGTCTCCGGGGCGACAGCCTTTATTGCCGCAACCGTGCTCGTCGCCGTCAACCCCGCGGCAGCCGCTGGATCGCGTGTGGGACTCGGCACCGCTGGAAGTTTTGCTGTCCTGGCTGGAGCTGGGGTCACCAACACCGGCCCTAGCGCAATCAACGGCAACCTCGGCACCTGTCCCACGCCCGCCGTCACCGGGTTTCCACCCGGCGTTGTGACCGGCGGGTCGATTCACGCCGCCGATGCCACCGCGTGCGGAGCGAAGTCCGATCTCACGACCGCGTACAACGACGCCGCGGGGCGTCCGCCGTCGACCACTTATTCAGGACCGACCAACCTTGGCGGAACGACGCTCGTGGCCGGTGTCTATCGGTCGCCCTCGTCGTTGAGCGTCACCGGCACTCTGACCCTCGACGGCCAAGGTGACGGCAACGCCGTGTTCATCTTCCAAGCCGGATCGACGCTCATTACCGCGCCGAACAGTTCTGTTTCGTTCATCAACGGCTCGCAGGCGTGCAACGTGTTCTGGAAGGTCGGCAGCTCGGCGACGCTCGGCGTCGGCTCGACCATGGTCGGCAGCGTCCTCGCGTCGGAGTCGATCACAGCCAACACCAACGCGACAGTCCGTGGGCGCCTGCTCGCCCGCAACGGCGCGGTGACATTGGACTCGAACCGAGTGTCGACACCGGGATGCGTAACAACGCCGACAACGACGACGTCAACGAGCACCACAACCGCGCCGACGACGACGTCTAGCCCGACGACCACCGTCGGTCCGACGACGACGACTTCGCGTCCGACGACGACGACGTCTAGCCCGACGACCACCGTCGGTCCGACGACAACGACTTCGCGTCCGACGACGACGACTTCGCGTCCGACGACAACGATCGGTCCCACAACCACAATCGTCACGCCCGTGACCGTCCCGTTCGCACCCACGACGACGATGCCGGCATCATCGACGACCACGATTGCCGGACCGACGATCGTTGTAGCGCCGAAAGCAACAGCGAAGAGCGCCCCGGCGGCACCGACCGTCGTCTTAACCACGCCCACTATCGACACGTCTACGCCAGCGGTGGCGGCAGGCATTCCGACCGAGAGTGGGCTCCCCCGGACGGGCACCGCCATCTGGCTTGAGAGCTTTGCTGGGCTGCTCGCGCTTGTTGTCGGCGGGCTGATGCGTCGCTGGGCGAACTAGCGACTAACTCGCGATGTTTCCGGCGCGGCGACTAACGCGGTCGCGGGCCGTCCACGAAAAGCTTCTTGCCGTTGCCGCGCGCCATCGTGAGCGTGTAGGTGTTGGCGCGCCCACCCATCTGCAACGGGACGCGAGCGGTGAGCCCGCTGCTCGAGATGTTCCCCGTGATCGACACTGGCGCCGCGCTGCGCCAGAAACTCTCGAACGACTGCATCGACTGTTGGGCTTGGAAGCCCGGGGACAACATCGCGTATGCCCCGGCGTAGTCGCCGTTGCTGAGTCGCGTGAAGTACTGACGGGCGGTCTCGGTCACGGCGGCATCACTCGCCACCGGCTTCGCCGACGCGCGCGCGATGGTCGTCGAAGGGGCGCGCGCCGCCGTGCCAACTGCGGCCGTAGTCGAGGTGCTCGGCGACGACGGGTTGTCGTGCGAGGTCCGCGCGAACAGCAACAACCCAGCCGCGACTGCGAGGAGCGCAAGCGCGACTGCGACCAGCGCACCGCGGCGGTCCCGTGGCGCCGCACCCGGTGCACGTGGTGCGACCGTTCGGATCGCATCGGCGCGCACGGTCTGCGTCGCCGCGGCGGGCGACTCGACCGCGACCGGCGCGGTCGCTTCGTCAGAAGCGGCCGCGGCAGCAGCCAGCGCCGTCGCGAACGCGGAGGCCGACTGCGGTCGGTCGACGGGGTTCTTCGCCATGCCTTGCGCGATCACTGCCGCCACCGCGTCTGGCACCGAAGGCGGCAGCACCGGTACGTCCTCGTGAATGATCTGGTGCGCGACCGCGATCGCGTTGGCCCCCGGTGCGTGCGGGAACGGCACGTCACCGCTCAGTGCGGTGTGGAGCGTCGCCGCTAAGCCGTACACGTCGGACGCCTCGCTGGCGCGCTCGCCGGCGAGCACCTCTGGCGCCGCGTAGTTGACGGTGGCTGCGAGCATGCCGGCCTCGGTGACCACCGTCGTCGTCGCGTCGATCAGGCGGGCGATGCCGAAGTCGGCGAGCTGCGGCTCGTAGGGGGAGAGGAGCACGTTGTCGGGCTTGACGTCGCGGTGCAGCACACCGGCCTCGTGCGCCGCCGCGAGCGCGTTGGCGATCTTCACGCCAATCGGCACGGCTTCGTCGACCGACAACGGGCCGGCGGCGCGCACCCGGTCGCCCAGGCTGCCGCCCGGAATGAAGGGCATCACCAAGTACGCGCGGCCGTCGTCGGTGAGTCCCGAGTCGTACACGGCCACGATGTTCGGGTGATTCGACAGCCGTCCCATGGCATCGAGCTCGCGCTTCCATCGCGTCACGCTTTCGGCCGTCGCCGCCGGCGCCGCCAGCACCTTCACGGCGACGTCACGCGACAGCTGCTCTTGGCGACCGCGGTAGATGAGACCGGACCCGCCGCTGCCGATCAGCGTCAAGTCGGTCACGCCAGGGATCGACGGCGTCGCGGCGGGAATTTCGGTATCTCCTCGCTGCATTCGTTGGGGTTACCCGCAACCGGCGAGAGACTGCTTATTCGACGGAGTGGCGCCCGACGCGCAGCTCGACCGGCACCGTCTGATCGACTGCGATGTGTGCCGATTCACGGACTGCCTTCTTCAATGGCAGGAGATAGCGACCGTCCTTCGGGAACAGTGCGGTCGAGAAACCGGTGTTGTTGATCAGCGCGGTGACGGGGACCTGGCCCCAGTACTCGATCCCTTTCGCCATGATCTTGATCTCGTCGCTCTCGTCCTCTGGGATGTCGACGAAATAGAAGGGGGCGGGCCCGCGCCACTCGACGACGCGGCCTTCGAACACCAACGCCATCGATTCCACGTCCTCAGTATTGGCGACTAACCGTGCGGGCCGCCGCCGGCCATCCCTAAGTCAGAGTTGCTTCGACGACCACAGCACCGCTGAGAGGATCACCGAGGTGAGGCCGACAACCAGTCCGACGATCCAGCCGTCGACGTTATTGCCGACGAGCAACGCGCCGAGCGCCGTCGCGATGCCGATGATCCCGCACGTCGCGACGACGCGCATGGACGCGCGCTCGACCTTCGTGCGACGTCGCTCTCGTCCGGGGATCATGCCCTGCGCGTGCTCGGTCGGCGCCGCTGCCTCGTCTTCGGTTGTACTGAGCAAGGGGTCGCTCATCGCGGGTGTCTCCGACATCTGTAGCGGCGACCGGGGGTCACGCGTGCGTGTCCAACGCGTACCCGTCCTGCGTCGCGCGGAACCCAGCGCTGGTCTCCGCTTAACCGACGCCGAAGAGTTCCCACGGGTCGGAGAAGCCCTTGAGTTCGTGCGCGCCACGACTGGCGAACACAAATCCGGAACCGATCAGCGCCTCCCTGACCGTGCTCGTCACCAACGTCTCGCCCGGTTCCGCCTGGGCTTGCGCGCGAGCCGCGAGGTGCACAGCGATACCGGCGATGTTTTCTCCGCGGACTTCCACCTCACCGCAGTGCACGCCAATGCGCAGGCGCAGGCCGACGCGCTCCATCTCGGTGTGGAGGCGCCGCGCGCATCGCACAGCATCGGATGGCGTGGTGAACGTGGACAAGAAACCGTCGCCGGCGCTGTCAATCTCCTTACCGCCGTGGCGGGCGAGTTCCGCCCGCAGAACGCGATCGTGGATATCGAGCATGTCGCGCCAGCGGTCGTCGCCAACGTCGGCGGCGGCCGACGTCGAGCCGACGATGTCGGTGAACATCACGGCAAGGAGGCGGCGCTGGGCCTGAAGGGCCGGGCGCGATCCGGTGACGAACTCTTCGATTTCGGCGAGCACGTCGTCAGAACCGGATAGCCACAGCAGCACATCAGGACTCTCGATCGCGACGGTACGCGAGCCGGGAATCTCTGCGCCGAAGCCGCCCGGGCTGGAAAGCGCGGCGTGGGCGCTCGGGCGGTCGATCACGAGCGTCGGGGCTTGGACCCGCGACGCGAGGGGCCGAACGTCACCACCCGAGTTGAGGCGGATCAACTGTTGGGCGACCGCCGGGCTGGCACCGCGTCGTCCCGCGCTATCCCACCACGCGCGAAACGCGACGTCGCGAGCCCTCGTAGGCGCAAGCACACTCAAGAAGTCAAAGTCGGACTCGTGCGACGGGCGCGCGGTAGCGATGATGTCGTCGGCGCTGCGCCCTGGCGGGGTTGCGACGTGACTTGCCGCAATCGCAAGGACGAGTCCGCGTACGCGCTCGGGCTGCGTCGCTGCGAGCGTCACCGCGGGTAGTCCGCCGTAGCCGTGAGCGACGATGTAGCTGCTTTCGAGTTTCGCGGCGTCCAGGACGGACACCATCTGCGCCGCCCAGTCGTCGATGCTGGGCTCACCGCGCATCGGGTCCGAGTGCCCGATTCCGTTCCGGTCGAACACGATCAGCGTCGAGAACGAGGCGAGACCCGCCAGGAACCGTTCGTACGCGGGCTCCTCATCCATCGCGGCGATCGGCACGAACTGACTCGGGACGTACAGCAACGGTGGCCCGTCGCCCCACAGCCGATACGCGAGGTGCCCGTCGCCGTGCGGGGCGTAGAGGATGTCGGCCACGACGAGCATCTTGCCGCAGTGTGACGCGGCTTACGCGGGACGCGGCAACGGTTCGACTTTGGTAAGACGACGTTTTCGGATGGGAATCATCGACGCTGGACGCCCCGGGGGTGGCTCATGACGACAGGTGTGGAGAAGCACTACTCCGCGTCCGATTCGCTCATCGACGCGATAGCGACCTCGCTGCGCGCTGCTGGCATCGACCCCGAACGGGTTGCGGCCGCAGACCTGGCGCCTGTGGACGAGTTCCACATCAGAGGACGTGCAGCAACGTTGGGACTCGCCGATGCCATGGGCGTCGATGCGGACACATCCGTGCTCGACATCGGAAGCGGTCTTGGAGGCGCGGCGAGGACCCTCGCGGAGCATTACGGCTGCCGCGTGACCGGCATCGATCTGACACCGTCGTTCTGCACTGCGGCGCGCGAGATGTCGCGCTGGTGCGGGCTCGACGATCGAACGACGTTCGAAGTTGGCGACGCGTGCGCGCTGGCGTTCGACGACGCCACGTTTGATGCGGCAATGACGATCCACGCCGCCATGAACATCCCCGACAAGGCAGCGGTCTATCGCGAGGCTCACCGTGTATTGAAGCCGGGCGGGCGCTTCGCCATTTACGACGTGCTCCAAGGCGAAGGTGGTGAGGTGCTGTTTCCGGTTCCCTGGGCCCGCGAACCCTCGATCAGCCATTTGGCCACACCCGCCGAAATGCGCGACCTATTGGAAGCCGCGGGTTTCGAACTGCTCGACGAGACCGACTCGACCGAGGAGAGCTTGAACTGGTTTCAACAACTGTCGGCCCGCATCGCTGAGCACGGTCCGCCGCCGGTCAGCTTCGGAGTGTTCTTGGGATCTGACTTCGCGGCGATGGCCGCGAACCAGGTCGCCAACCTCACCGACCGTCGCATTCGAACCGTCAGCTATCTCTGCCGCACCTGACCGCCCTGCGCAGGATCAGCACCTCGCGGCGGGAGGAGCGCGCCGATCAGGGTGTCGCCGAGCCACCGCTCATATTTCTGCGGATCCCAACCGCGTTCTACGACAAGGTTGTGGTGCGTCTGCGGGCTCGCAATGGTCCACATTGCGTCGGTCGCCTCTTTCGCGTTGAGGTCCGCCCGCAGCGCATGACGACGCGCCAACGACTTCGCGACCCGGTGCTGGTCGTCGTGGCGCGTTTGTTGCTGACGACGGAATACGCCTGCGATTTCTGGGTCCGACGAAGCGGCGCCGTTCATGACGATGTACAGCGGTCCCATAGACGCACCGATCTGCGCCGCGATAACTGCGAGCATCCGCAGCTGCGTTGCGGGGTCGGGCTCGGCCTCCATGGCTCGCCAGTCGTCGCGGGCTTGCAGTTTTCCGCCGGGAACAGCGCGGTCGCGTAGCGCGTCCAGCACGGCCCGCTTGCTCCCGAACGTCGCGTAGACGGTCTGTACCGCGACGTCAGCGGCATCGGCGATCGCCGCGATGGTTGTCGCCGTGTAGCCCTCACTGAGGAACAGGTGCATCGCGGCATCAAGCACGCGGGTTCGAGTTGCGAGCGCCTTTTCTTCTCTTCGGGTCAGTTTTCCCTTGACATCGCTTCCCACGTCCTTAGAGTAGCACTCTATCAATAAAGTCCGACTCTATCGACTGTAGGAGGCGCCATGTCATCGACCCTGACCACATCCGTCGACGCTGACCCGCGAGTCGAAGCGGCCGCTATTGCGCCGCTGCTGCGCGAGCGCGCCGCCGAAGCTGAAGCGTTGCGGACGATGCCCGCCGACATCGCGCAAAAGCTCAAGCAGGCCGGGTTGTTCCGCTTGACGCTGCCGGCCGTGCTCGGTGGACGCGAAGCGCACCCCGTTGTCACCTTCGAAACCATCGAAGAATTGGCGCGCGCCGACGGCTCGGGAGCGTGGACCACCTTCATCGGTAACACCGGCGCGCTGCTCGCCTGGCTGGACCCCGGCGCCGCTCGCGAACTACTCGACGGTGACCCCGACCGTGCTGTCGCCGGCACCTTGGCTCCGCTCGGGCGCGCGTTGCCAACTGATGACGGGTTCGTCGTCAGTGGCCGCTGGCCATGCGCGAGCGGCGTGCTCCACAGCGAGCTTGTGCTCGGCGGCGTCCTCGTGATGGACGGCGAGGTTCCGCGCATGGTCGGCGACCGCCCCGACTGGCGGTTCGCGTGGTTCCCGCGGGACGCTGTCGAGGTCATCGACACGTGGCACGCTTCCGGGCTGCGCGGCACGGGCAGTCACGACATTGCTGTCAGCGACCTCTTCGTACCCGAGCGGCTCACGTGCGCACCGATGTTCGAGCCCGCGTGCGTCGACGCGCCTCTGTATCGAATGTCGATGTACAACTTGCTCGCACCTCTCGTGTCCGGCTTCGCGGCCGGCGCCGGACGTGGCGCCATCGATCGGTTCGTCGAGATCGCGCAAACCAAGCGGCGCGGCCCTGGCCTTCCGATTCGCGAGGACGAGCAGTGCCAGGTCCTCGTCGCGGAAGCCGACCTGCAGCTCCGCGCCGCGCGGGCGCTGTTCGTCGAAGCGCTCGGCGCCGCGTGGGACACCGCTGCCGCCGGACGACCCGCCGACCTTCACCAGCGCGCCGCAGTGATCGGCGCCGAACAACTCGTGCTGCGCGCCTCAGTCGACGCCGTCAATACGTTGCTGCCCTTCGCAGGAGCGAGCGCCGTCGCGGAGGATGAGCCGTTGCAGCGCTTCGCGCGTGATCTCAACGCGGCGCGGCACCACATCGCGTTCTCGGCCGACGCGTTGAAGCGCGTCGGCCGCGTGGTGTTCGGCTCCGACGCCAACGACTCCATGCTTTAGGAACGCCGCGCCATCCGAAGCGCGAAGGATCGCGCGATCATGCCGATATGACCGATGTGATCGACCTCGACGCCGTCGGTGTCGCAGCCGCCCAGCAGATCGGTGAGGTTGCAGCCGCCCACGCCGCCGAGAGCGACGAAGCTCGCCACCTCGCGCCAGCTGTCGTCACCGCGATTGAGAACTCCGGATTCAACGCGCTGCTCATGCCAAGCGCAATGGGCGGCCGGGCCGTCAGTCCACGGGCGGCGGTCGTCGCGATCGAACAGATCGCGACCCGCGACGCATCCGCGGCATGGTGCGCGGGGATCAGTATGGGATCGAACCACCTCGCCGGGATAATCCCGGAGCACGCGGCGCGTGCGGTGTTCGCCGACGTGAATCGCGGCGGCGCGGGGCCGTTCAACCCTGGGGCGCTGGCGCTTCCCGATGACGACGGCGTGCGGGTAAACGGGCGGTGGGCGTACGCGTCGAATTGCAACAACGCCGCCGTGGCTGCGTGTGGCGTGATCCTCACCGAGAACGGCCAGCCCAAAATGACCGAGAACGGTGTCGAGATGGCGCTGGCGTTTCTCACCGCGGATCAGTTCACGATCGAACCAACCTGGAATACGGCGGGGCTGACGGCGACCGGCAGTCACGACATCGTCGGCGACGCGGTCATCGCGCCCGAGCTACTCGCCACGTTGTGGGCGGACAAATGGCCTGACGATGCGCTGTTCCGGTTGCGGACCTTCGACGTCCTCGGCCCGTGCCTCGCCGCCGTCGCGCTCGGGATTGGCCGCGCCGCGCTCGACGTGGTCGCGCACAAGGCGCAGCGCGACGCGGAGGGACCAGCGAAACCGGGCCCGAAGCCGCGGCTCGCCGACAACCCGTGGCACCAAGTCGAATTCGGTCGCGCCGAGATCCGCCTGCGGTCAGCCCGCGCTGTGTTGCTCGAGGCCACCGATGAGGCCTTCGCCTACGCCGCACGCGGCGACGAACCGCCGCGTCCGACGACGGCTGTCATCGGGATCGCGTGCAGCGACTCGCTCGCCGCCGCCAAGCACGCCGTCGAAACGGCGGTGACGCTCATCGGTACAGACGCCGTGCGCGAAGGGTCGCCTTTGCTGCGGTTGCGCCGCGACATCGACGCCGCGGGATCGCACGTGATGTTCTCGCCGATGATCGTGTCGGGACTGAGCCGAGAGTTGGCCGGCGTCCCGACAGCGGCGTATCCGTTCCTCCCCGCGCCGTAGCCGGCGGCAACTAGGGGCCGAAGAGGATGCAGACGAGCGAGGGTATGCCGCCCGTGCAGTGCTTTATCTGCACCGGAAGCGGCGGCACCGGACCCGCCGAAGCCGGCGGCGCCGCGGTCACACCCAGCGTCAACGCCGCGGCGACCATGGCCATGCTCGTGGCGACCCAACGCCTCACGGACTTGCTCATACGTACCTCCCCAGGACCCAGCAACCACAGCATAGAGGTGAGCTCCTCACGGCTGCCGAGCGCCGACGGCTACCAGGCGTAAGCCTCGGGAGCGGCGCCGCCGGGACCGGGGAAGATCTTGTCGAGCTGGGCGAGCACGTCGGCGTCGAGGGTGATGTCGAGTGCGCGCATCGGGCCTTCGAGTTGTTCCATGGTGCGCGGCCCGATGATCGGCGCGGTGACGACAGGGTTGGCGAGCAGCCATGCGAGCGCGACGTCGGCCGGTTGCTCGCCCATGTCGGCGCACAGCTTCTCCCACGCCTCGAGCTGCGCACGATGCTTCTCGACTTGACCCTGTATGCGGTCCGCACCGCGACGGCCCTCGGTCACTTTCTGCAGCGCGCCGCCCAAAAGGCCTCCGCCGAGCGGACTCCAAGGGATGACGCCAACGCCGTAGTCCTGGCACGCCGGCAGCACTTCGAGCTCGACCGTCCGTGCGTTGAGGTTGTACAGGCTTTGTTCGGAGACGAGTCCGAGCGAACCCCGCCGCTTCGCGGCTTCGTTCGCCTTGACGATGTGCCATCCCGCGAAGTTGCTCGAGCCGACGTAGAGGACCTTGCCCTGACTGACGAGAAGATCCATCGCTTGCCAGATCTCGTCCCACGGCGTGTCGCGGTCGACGTGGTGCATTTGATACAGGTCGATGTGGTCCGTTTGCAGGCGGCGCAGACTGTCGTCACACGCCTGTCGGATGTGGCGCGCCGACAGTCGGTTGGTGTTCGGCCACGGGTCGCGCCCTCCGTAGACCTTCGTGGCGAGGACGGTCTTTTCGCGGCGACCGTTGCCCTGCGCGAACCACCGGCCGATGATCTCCTCGGTACTGCCGCCGCCGTACATGTTCGCGGTGTCGAAGAAGTTGAGGCCGAGTTCGAGCGCGCGATCCATGATGCGGTGGCCGTCAGCCTCCGTCGTTTGGGCGCCTTCTTGCGTGCCGAAGTTCATGGTGCCGAGGCACAGCGGACTGACGCGCAGACCGGTGCGACCGAGAAGTCGATATTCCATCGACCCATGCTGTCAGAGGTCGCGGCTGACTTCGCTCGAAACGCGAGCGCGAAGAAGGGGCGCCCCGGAGGGCGCCCCTTCTTCGTTCGTTCAGTCGGCCCGCGATTAGACGGCGGTGCGGCGACGGAGGCGCAGCCCGAGGGCAGCGAGTGTCGCCAGGGCAGCGGCCTCGAGGCCGAAGCCGGCTTCGCCACCAGTGCGGGGCAGGACAGCAGCCCCGGCGCGTGCGGCCTCGTTGGATTCGTCGTCGTCACTGGCGACGTACGTGTTCGCGTGCGTGGCGTCGCCGTCGCTGTGGCAGCCGGGATCGGCGGTGTCGATCTTGGCGTCACCGTCGTTGTCGACGCCGTCGGAGCACTGCGGTGCAGCGGCGCACGCGCTCGCCGTCACTTCAGCGTGGGCGAGACGGACCTTGGCGAGCGGGGTGTCGCCAGCGGCCGCCAAAATGGTGACGACGAGTGCGTCGACGCCGATACCGCCACCGGGGATCTGCGTCACGACGTTGCGCTGCACGTCGACGACGGCGTTGAGGCCGCTATCGCTGAGTGCGCCCGAGATGGCGTCGATGAGCTGTTGCGCGGGGGCGTTCAACGGGACCGGAGAGCCGGCGACGTTGAGGTCGATGATCTCGGAGTTGGCGGTGTAGCGAGGCGACGCGCCGCAAACGACGGCAGCCTCTGAACGAATGGCGGCGGCCGAGAGGATCGGCACGCCCTGTCCCACAACGTCGAAGAGCACGCCGGCGCCTTCGATCTGTGCCAGCGAACGCCCGTTGTACGGACCGGCGACAGCCTGCGGCACGACGGTCAGCCCCGACGGGATGTCGGCGGCGCGGTGCACGTTCGCCGTCGCGGTCAGTGTGCCGTTGACGGCCACGGGCTGGGCGGGGATGTCGACCAGCGTGTGCGTGTCGTCACCGGCGGGCGCCGCGACGGTGGCCGTCGGCGTCGGCGGCACGACGTCTTGGCCGCCGGCCTGGATCGTGGCACCAAACGCGGATGCCGCCGGGGTGGCGGCCAAGGCACGGCCGCCGAAGGGGACGACAGACAGCAGCGCGGCGACTGCGGCAGCAGCAACGCCGAAGCCCGCGCGGCGATTGGAATAACGCATGGATGCTCCTCAGCAAGAGTTCTCGGTGCTCGGCGAACGACGGCCAAGCCGGCACGGAATGATCCGCGCCCTAAGTGATATCCACTTCGGGCGTTCCGGAAACCCGAGAGTCGCGTTCTGTCACGATCGCGGCGCCGATAGCGTCGGGCCGTGCCCGACAACGATCGCCTCTACATACGCCAGTTGCTGTCCGGTCGCGACTTCGCCGTGGGCAACCCCGTCGCCGAGCAGATGGTCAATTTCGCCTACGTCATCGGTGACCGAGAAAAAGGCGAGGCTGTCGTCGTCGATCCCGCGTACGCCGCCGGTGAGCTGATCGACGTCGTCGAGAACGAGGGGATGCGCGTCGTCGGCGCCTTGGCGACGCATCACCATCCCGACCACGTCGGCGGCTCGATGATGGGCCACACGCTCGAGGGCGTGGCCGAATTCGTCGGCCGCGGGGCGCGGCCCATCCATGTTCATAGGGACGAGTCGCCGTACGTGCAGCGGGTGACGGGCATCTCGGCGACCGACGTGGTGGAGCACGAAGGCGGCGACACGATCACGGTCGGTGAGATACCGATTGAGATCCTCCACACCCCAGGTCACACGCCGGGTTCGATGTGCTTCCTCGTGGGTGGGGTGCTTGTTTCAGGCGACACGCTGTTCCTCGAGGGCTGCGGTCGCACCGACTTTCCCGGCAGCGATCCCGCGGCGATGTACGACAGCCTGACCGAGTTGGCGAAGCTGCCCGACGACGTCGCCGTGTGCGCGGGGCACTGGTACTCCCAGCCGCGCGTCGCGTCGCTGGGCGAGGTGAAGCAGTTCAACTACGTGTACAAGCCGCGCACGAAGGAACAGTGGCTGATGATGTTCGGCGGGCAGTAAGCCCACCTGCGAACTGGTCCTCCAGATCACCGTGCGGCGGTTGTACGGAGGACCAGTTCGGTCCGCTGACGGCCGTTAACGCACACGCCCTTCGGGTACGAGCAACCGATGTCCGAGACCAAGCCGGTAGACGTGTTGATCGTCGGCGGGGGACCCGCGGGGCTCGCGGCCGCGCTGTGGCTCGGGCGGCACCGGCTCGAGACCGTCGTCGCCGATCGCGGCGAGCACCGCAATCGCTGGGTCGACGCGTCGTTCGGATACCTCGGCTTTGACGGCTCCGCGCCGGACGCGCTCGTCAAGGCGGGCCGCGCGGATCTCGATCGCTACCCGAACGTGACGTTGCTCGAGTCGACCGTGCGCGCGTTGCATCGCACCGATGAAGGCTTCCACGCGGAAGTCGACGGCCGAACGTTGCGTTGTTCCGCGGTCGTCTTCGCCGGCGGCGTGCGCGACGTCGTGCCACCGCTCGCCGGTTTGCGCGACCACTACGGAACCTCGGTCTACGTGTGCCCGCTCTGCGATGGCTACGAGTGCCGCGAGCAACGGGTCGTCATCCTCGGAGCGGGTGGCTCTGTCGGAGCCTTCGCGCAGGAACTGTTGCAGTGGGCGTCGAGCGTGGTGGTCGTCCCCCTCGGCGACGAACGCCCCACGGACGCGTTGCCGGACGGCGTCACGTGCACCGATCACCCCGCCACGGCAGTGCACGGCTCGTCCTGCGTCGAACGCGTCGAACTCAAGGACGGGTCGACCGTGCCGTGTGACGCCATCTTCTTCCGCAGCGAGACGATCCCGGCGACCGACATGGCAGCGGACGTCGGGTGCGACCTTGACGAAGACGGCCTCGTGATCGTCGACGCTGACGGCTGCGCGTCGGCGCCCGACGTGTACGCCGCCGGCGACTGCACGCCGGGCCCGCGCATCGTCCAGGTGGCCGCGGCTGAGGGGGCCCGTGCGGGACTGCAGTGCGCCGAGACGCTCATGGCTCGTCGGTAATCGCAGGTCTCCGGGGAATTTCCGCAAGAACTGAGTGTTTGACCGTTCCCATTAGGTCTGATTTATCCAGTTTTGACAGAGGAGTCTGGGGATATGCGTCGGTTTCATGGTGCTTTCGGCGAAAGCGCGCGGCCACGCCGGCGCGCCACGGCCCTGGTTGCCCTGCTCAACTGCGTGCTGCTGGGCAGCACAGCGTTAACCGCGGCGGCGCACGCCGAGCGGCCGGCGTTGCCCGTCACCCCGGGCACAGGTTTGGCGCCGGGGCTGATGCCGAAGACGGACGCGGTCACGAACGCGTCTGCTCCCGCCGGGTCGCACCTCAACTATTACGGCGGCAAAGTGATCTCGAACGTGCACGTCACCCAGGTGCTTTACGGCACCGGCACGTTCACTCCTGAAGTGGCGGGCACGGGCGCGAACACCCTCGCGGCCTTTTACGCCGGCGTCACGAACTCGGCGCATTTCGACTGGCTGACCGAATACAACACGACGATCAACGCCGCCAACGGTTCGCCGGGCACCAACCAAGTGATCGGGCGCGGTTCGTTTTTGGGGCAAACCCGGATCACGCCGTCGCTGACGAACAACCTTGCGACGATTGACGACAGCAACATCCAGGCGGAGTTGAAGGCGCAGATCACCGCGGGCCACTTGCCGCGGCCGGACGCCAACACGCTCTTCGCGGTCTACTTCCCGAAGAACAAGACGATCAGGCAGGGCACCGGGACGTCCGGCACCGTTTTCTGCGCCTACCACGGCACGGTCGCTGCGTCGGGATCGATCCCCGAGTTCTATTACTCCGTACTGCCTGACTTCACGACCGGAGGCATGGCCGCGGGCTGCGGTGGCGGCACGCAGTACCAGAACGAGCAGTCGGTTTCGTCCCACGAGTTGATCGAGGCGGTCACCGACCCCGAGGTCGGCATCTCAACGGCGAACAATGCGGCGCCGCTCGCGTGGTACGACGGCACCAACGGTGAGATCGGCGACATCTGCAACGCGCAGCAGGGCACAGTCACGGGCGGCGACGGCGTCACCTACACCGTGCAGAAGGAATTCAGCAACCGCTACAACGACTGCATCGTCACGCCGCCCGCGAGCGCGAGCGACTTCTCGATCTCGGCCAGCCCGTCGTCGGCGACGGTGACGGCGGGTAACTCGGCAACCTCGACGGTTTCGACCGCGGTGACATCGGGCGCCGCGCAGTCGGTGACGTTCTCGGCCTCGGGTCTGCCCGCGGGAGCGACGGCGGCGTTCAACCCGACGTCGGTCAACTCCGGCGGCTCGTCGACGCTGACGTTGTCGACCACATCGTCGACGCCGGCGGGTACGTACCCGATCACGGTGACGGGGACCGGTTCATCCGCAACGCACACGACGTCGGTTTCACTCACGGTGAACGCGGTGACCGCGAACGACTTCTCGATCTCGGCGAGCCCGTCGTCGGCAACGGTGAATGCCGGCAGCCCGGCGACCTCGACGATTTCGACTGCGACCACGTCGGGTTCGGCGCAGTCCGTGTCGCTGTCAGCGTCGGGCCTGCCCACGGGTGCGACGGCGGCGTTCAACCCGACGTCGGTGACATCGGGCGGATCGTCGACGTTGACGGTCAGCACTTCGTCGATGACGCCGAGCGGGACGTACGCGATCACGGTCACCGGTACCGGTTCGTCGGCGACGCACAGCACGACGTTCACGCTCACGGTCAACGGCACCACGCCGACGGGCATCGTCAACGGCGGCTTCGAGACGGGCAACTTCTCGAGTTGGACGCGGCTCGGCACGACGTCGATCGTCACCGCGTCGCACACCGGCTCCTACGCGGCGCAGGGTGGCGCCACGAGCGCGACCAACGGCGACTCGTCGATCACCCAGACCTTCACGGCACCCGCCGGTGTCACGAAACTGAGCTTCTGGTACAAGATGACGTGTCCTGACACGGTCACCTACGACTGGGTCACCGCGACGTTGAAGGACAACACGGCGGCGACGACGACAACGGCGTTGCCGAAGACGTGCGCGACGAACACCGCGTACGTGCAGAAGGTCGTGACCATCGTTGCGGGCCACAGCTACACGCTCACGCTGACGAGTCACGACGACAACTACGCCGGCGACGCCAGCTACACGAAGTTCGACGACGTCACGCTGTCGTAGCGCCAAACTGGATGGCATGAACCGCGTCGGAGTACGAGTTGCTGCCGTCGCCCTCCTCGCGCTCGGCGCGTGCGGGCACGGCAGCAACGCCGACAAGGTGACGGCGCGGTCGACGACGAGCACGAGCGAGTTCGCGGCGGCAGCGACGACGACCACGACACTGCCGCCGTCGACGACCACCACGACGGCGCGCGCACGCGCGCACACGACGACGACGGCCGCTGCACGCGGCGGGTCCGTCCACACGGTCAGCGACGGCGACAACGGCCACACCGTGACGGCGGCGGTCGGCGACCGCATCGTCGTCACGCTCAACAGCACGTACTGGAAGATCGACGGCGGAAGCGACGGCGCGGTTCTGCGCCAAGACGGGGCGACGGCGTACGCGCCGTCCGGCGACTGCGTGCCCGGCGGTGGCTGCGGCACCGCCACCGCCAATTTCACTGCGGTCGGCGCGGGCCACGCTCGCATCAGCGCCAGTCGCACGAGCTGCGGTGAGGCGATGGGCTGCACCGGCGGCGCCGGCAGTTTCTACGTCGACGTAAACGTCGGCTGAGGTTTCGCCGCTCGGGCAAACGGGGACTCCCTAGTCATGGCTTTTCCGCAGTTGCCCGGTGGTCGGTACGACGTCGAATACTTCTTCGACCCCGGGTGCCCGTTTGCGTGGCAGACCTCGGTGTGGATGCGCCGCGTCGCCGAACTGCGTGACGTGCGCATCGGGTGGCGGTTCATCTCGCTGCGCTTCCTCAACGAGGACAACGCCGACCAGCCGCCGGAGTTGGTCGAAGCGCAGCAGGTCGGTGTGCGTTTCCATCGCGTGTGCGCCGCTGCGCGCCAGCGGTTCGGCAACGACGCCGTCGGCGATCTCTACCGCGCGTGGGGCGAGCACTACTGGTACGAGCACCGCGAAGGCGGGACGCTCGATCGGGTTGCCGCCGCGGCGCGGCAAAGCGATGCCGGCGCCGTCATCGCGTCGGTCGGACTGCCCGCAGACCTGCTCGCCGCGGCCGACGACGCGTCATGGGACCACGTGATCCGCGCCGAGACGACCGAGGCGATCCGGCGGACCGGTGAGGGCGTCGGCACGCCGATCATCACGTACCTGCCGAGTGGCAACACGCTGTTCGGCCCCGTGATCAGCGAGGTCCCCGACGACGAGCGCGCCGTCGCCATGTACGACGCGCTGCGAACGTTCGCCGACTTCGGCGGTTTCTCGGAACTCAAGCGCAGCGACCGCGCGCCGCTCGATCTGCCGCTGTTCCACGCTGCCTGAGTAGCGACGCCCGACCGCGTCGTAGGGTCGGGCAATGGAGTACGTGAAGCTCGGTCGCACTGGTCTCGACGTGTCGCGCATCTGTTTGGGGTGCATGACCTACGCCGAAGGGTCGCGTGGTTCGCATCCGTGGGCGCTCGACGAACACGCGTCGCGGCCGTTCTTCAAGCAGGCGGTCGACGCCGGCATCAACTTCTTCGACACCGCCAACGTGTACTCCGGGGGCACCAGCGAAGAATTCCTCGGTCGCGCGTTGAAAGACCTCGGGGTCGACCGCGACAACGTCGTCATCGCGACGAAGGTGCACGGGGTGATGCGGCCGGGCCCGAACGGCGGCGGACTTTCGCGCAAGGCGATCCTGACGGAGATCGACCACAGCCTGCGCCGCCTCGGCACCGAGTACGTCGACCTGTACCAGATCCATCGCCTCGACCACCGCACGCCGATCGAAGAAACGCTCGAAGCGCTGAACGACCTCGTCCGCGCCGGCAAGGTGCGCTACCTCGGCGCGTCGTCGATGGCGGCGTGGCAGTTCGCGCAGGCGCTGGCAATTGCCGACCGCAACGGGTGGGCGCGCTTCGTCAGCATGCAGAACCACTACAACCTCATCTACCGCGAAGAAGAGCGCGAGATGATCCCGCTGTGCCGCAAGGAAGGCATCGGCATCATTCCGTGGAGCCCGTTGGCCCGCGGGCGCGTCGCCCGGCCGTGGGACTCGGTAACGGCGCGGTCAGAGACCGACGAGTTCGGCAAGCTGCTCTACAACCCCAGTGACGAAGTGGTCGTGAACCGCGTCGCCGACGTCGCCGCCGAACGCGGCGTTCCGCAAGCGCAGGTCGGCCTGGCGTGGCTGTTGTCGAAGCCGGGCATCACCGCACCGATCGTCGGGGCGACGAAGCCGAACCACCTCGACGACGCCGTCGCCGCGGTCGGCCTCACGCTGAGCCCCGAGGAGATCGCGCGCCTCGAAGAGCCGTACGAACCGCACCGCGTCTCGGGGTTCTTCTAAGTCGCGAGGCTCGTCAACAGGCGGCGCGCGAAACCGGGAACGACGTCCAGCGCGGTGACGAACTGGCGCCGGTCGAGTATCAGCACGACGGATCCGCGAGCCGCGGTCAGCTCGTAGGCGGACGGCATGCGCGTGAGCAACGGACGCGGATCGCTGCACTCACCCGCCACGAGCACGTCGACGATCCGGCCATCGTCGTGCACGTCGATCGATCCGGACTCGACGATGTAGAACTCGCGGACCGCGGCTCCGGCGCGCACGAGGGCGACGTCCTCGGCTGCGGTGAGTACTTCGACGTGCGGCGTGACGACGCGCAGTTGCGCCGGGGGCGTTCCCGCGAACGGTCCAGCAGCGCTGACGCGTCGGGCGATGTCGCGCGTGGCGCGGCGACGCGTCATGTCTTCGGATCCATCGACGTCAGCGTGATCTTGTAGTGCTCGTCGTAGTGCACCGTGCCGAACGGGCTGTCGGTGACGATGTGCATGTCCCAGATGCGCTGGAGCAGCGCGCCGTTCGCCGCGGTCCACTCGTCGTACGTGCCCGATCCGCGATTGGAGCCCGTGAACTCGACGGCGTAGTGAACGTGCAGACCGCTGGTTGCGTTCGCGCCGACGGCGACGTCTTCGCGTCCGATGACCTGCGCCGTGAACTTCATGGCGCCGAACGATCCGCCGCACGTGAAGCTCGACGGCTGTGGAAGGTAAATCGCACCGGGGTCGCAGGTGCTGTCCTGCTCCTGGGTCTGGTGGAAGAACTCGTGGAACGTCTTGACGCCGACGAGTGCCCACGCGTCGTCTTTCGTGCACAGGTCGACGTCGTCCCAGCGCTCGTCGAGGGGTTGCCAGTGTTCGACCCAGCCGCAACCTTCCGGGCGAACGGTGATCGTGGTTTGCGCCGGGTAGTCGTGACGCGCGCCGCCGACGGCATCGGTCTGCTCGAAGCCCGATGTGTCGTAGGTGTAGACGCCGTTCTTCGGCGGTGGGAGGCCTGGGCGCTCTGCCGCACCGCCGATCGCCGGCTGTGTCCGGGTGGGGGCTTGCTTGGCGGGAGCGGTGTCGACGGGCACCACCGGCGCCGCGCCGGCATCGGGCTGTGTTGCCTCGGGTTGCGCGGCGGCGGCCCGGTAGCGGCGCACCGCGCTGTCGACGGTCACCGCGTGCGCCGGCGCATGGAGGTAGAGCAACGCGGCGTCGCCGACGAGCAGCACGGCGATCGCGACGGCCAAACCAGTACGAACTCTTGCAATTCCGACCATGAGTCATCTATAACTGACCGGTGGTCAATAATCAAGAGGGATCGGTCACCGCGACATCGGACGCCGTTTCCTACGCTCAGGCCGTGCCCCGCCGAGCCTTCACCGAAGCAGAGACCGACGATCGTCGGAACCTGCTGCTCGACGCGGCGGTCCGCGTGTTTCAAACGCAGGGGGAGGACGCGACGGTGTCGGCTATTGCGGTCGACGCCGGGATCGCGAAGGGCAGCTTCTACACGTACTTCAAGAGCAAAGAGGAGCTCGTCGTCGCGCTGCGCGAGCGATTCGTCGCCGACGTGATGGACCGCGCCACGGCGATCTTCGACCGCGTCGGGAGCGAAGACCTACTCGACCTCGCTGACGAGATGGTGGCCTCGCTCGTCGATTGCGATCTCGAGAATCGCGACGTGATCAAGCTGGTCGGCAGCACGAGCGCCAATCCGGATTTGACCGAGGTCAATCGCAAGCTCCAAGGAATCGTCGAGGCGGGAATTCGCGTGGGAATCGCCGCCGGGCTCTTCGACGTGGTGGATCCGTGGGTGACGGCCGGGCTGCTGAACCACGCGATTCACGGTCTCGTTGAGGAGATGATCCTCCTCGACGAGGACATCGACCGCGGCGCGGTGATAGCCGCGTCGCAGTCGCTTGTCCGTCGCGCGCTGTTGAAAGAGCGAAACCCGAACGGGTCTACGACCGGCGGATAGCGAGGCCGAGAAAGATCCCGACGAGGAGGCTGATGCCGCCCGCGGCGAGGGTCGCCATCGTCCCGGCTTGCATTGCGGCGGTCGTCGCCATGTTCCCGGCCTGCAGCGCGCCTTGGGTGGCTTCTGCACCGGCGAGTGACACGGCCTGCGTCGCTTGAGCTACCTCGAGCGAGTGAACGCGGTCGAGCAATTGATCGTTTTCCATGAGTGTTCCTTTGTGGTTGTCGTGCGGCGTGAGTGTTCCCCGCTGCTTGAGGCCCACGGTCTGCCGTCGTACCCGCGCGCGTGCGCGCGGAGCCACCCGTGTGCGCGCCCATCGGGCTGGGTACGGCTGACAACTTGCCGGACACCGTGATCTTCGACGTCGACGGCACGCTCGTCGACTCCAACTACCAGCACGCGCTCGCGTGGTTCCGCGCCTTTCGGCGTTTCGACATCACGCGCCCGCTGTGGCGGATCCATCGCGGCCTCGGGATGGGTGGCGACAACTTCGTCCCCGAGATCGGCGGCGCCGACGTCGAAGCGCAGCACGGCGACGCGCTGCGCGACGCGTGGGCCGAAGAGTTCGCGCCGATGATCGACGAGATCCGTCCGTTCGACGGCGCGCACCAACTCCTGCGCGAGGTGAAACGTCGCGGCTTGCGTCTGGTGCTGGCGTCGTCGGGTCAGCGCGAGCACGTCGAGAAGTTCCTCGACTTGATCGACGGAAAATCTCTCGCTGACGCGTGGACGACGTCCGACGACGCGGAACACACGAAACCCGCGCCGGACCTGATCGTTACCGCGCTGCGCAAAGTCGAGGGTGCCGACGGGATCATGGTCGGCGACTCGCCGTACGACGTGATCGCCGCGCAGAAGGTGAGCGTCTCGACAATCGCGCTGCGTACCGGCGGGTTCTCGCCGGAGGAACTCACCGACGCCGGCGCCACCGCCGTCTACGACTCGCTGGTGGACCTGCGGGAGAACCTCGACGTCGCGCTACGCGCCTGACCCGTCGCCGATGCCCGCGAGGATCGTCGCCGCCCGCAACCGGTCTTCGAGCGTCGGCGACATCAGCGTCACGATCAGTTCGTCGGCCTGGCTGACCGCCGCGAACTCCGCGAGGTAGCGCCCGACTGCCGCGGCGTCACCCACGGCGGTGTACTCCATCATCTGCAACACCTGCTGGCCGGCCCGCGACGTCATGAGCGCGTCCATTTCGTCGTCGGTGAGGGCGCTCCCCGGCGCCACGAACCGGCTCACGCGCCGGCGCTGCGCGTACAGCAGGTGCGCTTCTGCGGCCGCGTTTGTGTCGGCGGCGACGACGTTGACGCCGGCGATGACGTGGGGCCGGTCGAGTTGTTCCGACGGTCGGAACTCACGGCGGTACAGCGCAACCGCGTCTTCGAGCGCCGACGGCGCGAAGTGCGACGCGAACGCGTACGGCAGCCCGAGCGCGGCGGCCAGGGACGCGCCGTAGAGCGAGGAGCCGAGGATGTACAACGGCACCGACGTGCCTTTGCCGGGCGTCGCCTCGACGCCCGGTACCCGCGTGCAGTCGCTGAGGTAGCCCTGCAGTTCGAGTACGTCGTTGGGAAAGTGATCGGCCGCCGTGACCGGGCGGCGCAGCGCGCGTTGCGTGGTCTGATCGCTGCCGGGTGCGCGGCCGAGTCCGAGTTCGATGCGGCCGGGATGCAGTTCTGCGAGCGTCCCGAATTGCTCGGCGATCACGAGCGGGGCGTGGTTCGGCAACATGATGCCGCCGGCGCCGAGTCGGATCGTCGCCGTGTTGGCCGCGACGTGGGCGATGAGCACACTCGTCGCCGACGACGCGATGGCGGCCATGTTGTGGTGCTCAGCGTACCAGACCCTGCGAAACCCGTGCTCCTCTGCGTGGCGTGCCAGCACGACGGTCGCCTCGAGGCTGTCGCGAACGGACTGGCGCGACTCGACGATCGCAAGGTCGAGGATGGACAGGCGCGGCGTCACGGCTCCCGTAAACGGACCATCACTCGGCCGTATTCCGGCGATGACCTGCGTTAGTGCGTGAAGAGGTCCACCATCGGATCGACTTTGGCGGCTTCGCCGAGGTGACCGACGCCGAACCCGTCCTCCAACGTTCGCAGCAGCGAGTAGTGGTTAGCGGGCACGAGCGAGTGGTAACCGGCCGCGTGCTCTAAGCCTGGCGCGACCATCACGAAGCCGATGTGGCCGCCGCCGATGCCGACGGGCGGTTGGTCACAGCATCCCGCTGTGTCGGTGTTCGCGGCCTCGTCGAACGTGATGAACAGCGCCGAGTTGGGATGGCCGGCCATGTACGACTGGATCGGGGGGACGTTGCTCGCGAGCCAGTGGTCGAGATTCTGGATCGGCGTGTTCGCCGTGGCGTTGCAGTTCGAGTCGTGCCCGTCGTCGCACGTGTCCGGAACGATGAACGACAGGTTCGGTGGACCGGCGGCCGACGCAAGGTCGTCGGCAAAGTTCGGCGCGTAGGGGACGTCGTGGGCTTTGCAATACGCGGCGTTGTTGACGATCTCGGAGAAGTACACGAACGGGTTGTGCCGCGTGGCGTAGCCGTTCTGGTAGTTGTCGGTCGTTCCCGTCGGAACAGTGCACGGCGCGGGCATCGACTGCATGTACGCGGCCCACGTCTTGCCGGCGCCGTCGAGCTGCGCCGCGATCGTCGGTCCGTTGCGGACGCACAGCGAGTACGGCGGGCAGTCGACGTGGTCGAGCGCGCCCGGAATCTGGCCGCTCACCATGCCGATGTAGTTGCCCAGGCTCACGTGCGAGATCCCGTAGTACGCATCGGCGCGCACGTGCGCGGCGGCGAGTCCGTTGAGGAAGGGTGCCTCGCCCGCTTTCGCGCCGAACACGTCGCTGTAGTTGGTGTTCTCGAGCACGATCACAAACGCGTGATCGAGCGTGGGCACGTGCCCTGCGGGCACCGGTGCCATGCCCAGCAGCGTCAGCAGGAATGTGACGAGCGCAGCGACGAGGTCGAGGACGGCTTGCATGCAAGGAAAACGTCAGGGGCGGCGCGTCCTTACGGCCTTCGCGCGAAGTCGACCCGGGCGGCACGCCCCCATGCAACCCTGATAGGCAAACCGCATGCGCACAGCTGCCACCGAACTCGTCGGCATCGACATTCCGATCTTCGCCTTCAGCCACTGCCGCGACGTCGTCGCTGCCGTCACGAACGCCGGTGGTTGCGGCGTGCTCGGCGCGGTTGCCCATTCGCCGGAACAGCTCGACGTCGACCTGAGTTGGATCGAAGCCGAAGTCAAAGGCAAGCCGTTCGGCGTCGACCTACTCGTCCCGCAGAAGTTCGCGGGGTCAGACCAAGGCGGACTCGAGCGCGACGAGCTGCGCGGCTTGATCGACGACGAACACAAGGGCTTCGTCGACGACATCCTGCGCCGGTTCGACGTGCCGCCGCTGCCCGACAACCCGGATCAGCCGCGGCGCGGTGGAGGGCTCGGCATGCGGGTCGACGCGAAGAGCATGGCGCCGCTGCTCGACGTGCTGTTCGCGCACAAGACGAAGCTCGTGGCGTCGGCATTGGGTCCGCCTCCGCCGCACTTCATCGAGCGCGCGCACGCGCAAGGCATCCCCGTCGCCGCCCTCGCCGGCGCGCTCGAACACGCCGAGCGTCACAAGGCGGCTGGTGCCGACCTGATCGTGGCGCAGGGGACGGAGGCCGGCGGGCATACGGGCCAGGTCGCGACGATGGTGCTCGTGCCCGAAGTCGTCGACGCAGTGGCGCCGGTGCCGGTGTTGGCCGCGGGCGGCATCGGCCGCGGCCGTCAGCTGGCCGCGGGCATGGCGCTCGGCGCCGACGGCGTTTGGTGCGGGTCGGTTTGGCTGACCACCGAAGAGGCCGAGACGCAGCCCGCCGTGAAGGAGAAGTTCCTCCACGCGCGCTCCGGCGACACGGTGCGCTCCCGCTCGATCACGGGCAAGCCGGCGCGCATGTTGCGCACCGCCTGGACGGACGAATGGGAACGCACCGATGGGCCGGGCCCGATGCCGATGCCGTTGCAGTCGATGCTCGTGGGCGAAGCCCTCGGGCGGATCCAGCGGGTCGCCACCAAAGAAGGGTCGGGGGCGAATCAGCTGGCGACATACTTCGTCGGCCAGATCGTCGGTTCGATGAACACGGTCAAGCCGACCCGGCGCGTCGTCTTCGAGATGGTCGACGAGTTCGTCGAAGCGGTCGCTCGGTTGAACCGGCTCGTCGAGACCGACTAGCCGCGCGTTATCGGCGCGACAGGTCCGCGTCGTAGTCGTCGTGGCGACTCGCGAGTCCCATGCCGAGTACGACCGTCTGCACTGCCGTCACGACGATGGCGAGGATCAAGCCGATCTCGACGCCGACTTTGTCGCCGACCACGGGGCTGATGGCGCCCTTGCCCAAGAAGATGCCGATGGCGACCAACAGGCTCGCCGCGGCCAATCCAGTCGGGATCGCGCTCGGCACGCCGCGCCCGGCGCGACGCTCAGTGGCGCCCAGCAACGCGATCAGTCCGGCCGCGACTGCGAGACCGATCACCGCGGTGGTCGGCATCTGGAGCGCGAAGCCCGAGAACTTCCGTTGCCCCGCGCCCTTGCCGAAGCTGAGCCAGCGCGCGAACCCGAGCAGGAACACCACGATCCCGAGTCCACCGCCGATCATCGACATGGTCCGTTCGCGTGCCGTTGTCGGCGAATCCCGCCGCACCCCAGAGTCGTTAATCATGTTGTTGATCTCCTCAATCGCGCGGCCGCAAGAGTCGCGACCGCCGCGGACTCGTACCCGTGGCCGCCGCGCGGGAGCCATCGCGGGTTCGCGTAAACCGCGAGAATCGGTCGATGGCACGCAAGATTGCGACGACAACCGTGGTTGACCGCGAGGCGTTGATCGAGTTCCTCCGTCCGCGCCACCGCGCCGTTCTGATGACGACGCGGCGTGACGGTTCGCCGCAGGCGTCGCCGGTGACCGCGGGCGTCGACGAGGACGGTCGCGTCGTTGTGTCGACGTATCCCGCACGCGCCAAGGCGCGCAACGCGCGTCGCAATCCCGCGGGGTCCGTCCTCGTGCTGTCCGACGAGTGGGACCCGTGGGTCCAGGTGTGGGGGAGGTTCGAGGTTCTGGATATGCCCGATGCGCTGGAACCGCTGGTCGACTACTTCCGCTGCATCTCCGGTGAGCACTCCGACTGGGACGAGTACCGCGCCGCGATGGTCGAGCAGAACAAGTCGCTTCTGCGGTTGACGATCGAGCGTTGGAGTCCGCTGGCGACGGGCGGCTTTCCCGCTAGGTAGGGCTACGCGGATCGATCGGCACAGAACCGAGCCGCGATCTTCTCGACGTGCCGGTGGTCGGTCCCGCAGCATCCGCCGACGACGTGCAGGCTTGGCAGCAGCGTTCGCAGATCGGCATAGCGAGCCGCGAGGTCGTCGGGATCGCCTGCGTCGAGCTCTTCGGCTTCGTCGAGCTCCGCGTGACTCAGCGTCGACGCGTTGGCGCGCAGGGCGCCGATGCGTGAAGCCCATGCCGCGCCGCGCTCGAGCGCGTGGTCGAAGTGCGAGGGATGCGCGCAGTTGAGCATGTAGTGCGTCGCGTACGCGCCCGTCGCGTCGTCCGTAGCCTCGATGGCGTCACCGATCGTCATCCCCGACGGCAGACGGCCGTCGGTCTCGACCGTGAAGGAGATCACCACCGGCAGCCCGGCGCGTTGTGCGGCGCGGACGATGCCGACGGCTTCGTCGACGTAACAGATCGTCATCGCCGTCACCACGTCGACGGGAGTCGTCGCGAAACAGTCCACCTGGAAGGCGTGATAATTCGCTGCCTCGTCCTGCGACATGGCGACGTCGATGGTGTAACCGTCGCCGCGCGGACCGACGGCGCCGCCGACGAGGAACGCGCCTTCGCCGTCCCACCGACCGCGTAACCCGTCGACGACGCCGACGGCGTCCCCGATGAAACGAGCGAGTGTCTCACGGTCGTGGCCCAGCGTCGCTGCCCAGTCAGGGTTGGCCCGCCACGTGGGCGCTGCGAGTTCGACGGCAGCTCCGGCGCGCGCCGCGATGTCCATGTAGTAGCCGTAGTACTCGGTGAGGACCTTCTTGCCCTCGTCGGTCGCCGCCAGCGGATAGGCGGCGAACGCCGGCAGTTCGATGCCGCGATCGAACAGCAACCAAGTCTCGAGTCCGGCGTCGGTCACTACGATCGTTTCCGTCGATGGCAAAGGTGTGCGCGTGCGTGTGGTCATGCACGCAGGAGACCAGCGCTCAGGCGACGGTGCTTGGGGCAAACATGAGGATTGTCTGAGGATTCAGCGTCGATGCCGTTCGACGATCTCCGCGGCGATGCGCACTCGGTCGTCGCCGAGGCTGAGACCCTCGTCGAACCATTTCTCGAACTGGGTTGTTCCGACGCGCCGCTTCACGGCGTCGAGGGTTTCGCTGATGCGTTCCGCCTGGGTTCCGTAGCTCGGGCGGAGCCCGTCGTGGGCCGCGCCGGCGAGCACCGCCGCGCCCTGGTCGTCGCCGACGCTCGCGAGTAGCCCAACCACATTGCGCATCGCAGTGACTGCGTGTGTCTGATTGCCGTGCCGCAGATAGTCGCCGAGCGCGATCGCGAACCCGTCGAACGCCCGCTCGACCTCGCCGGCGCGCGCGTCGGCCGAAGCCATCGAAACCCGCGCCACGGATACGACGAACCGGTTGCCCACGGAGTTCCCCAAGTCGATCGCCTCGCGGAAGGCGTCGACTGCCTCCGGCGCGCGCAGCGCGCTCAGCGCGTCGCCGCGAGTGAACGCGAGCCACGCGCCGTCCGTCGGTGCCAGCGGACCCAGCGTCACGCCGTCAAGAACGTCGAGGGCTCCGCGCGGGTCACCGCCGTACACCCTGGCCAGCGCGGCGTCGACGACGGCGAACGCCGATGCGTGCGCATCACCCGACTCACGGCCGATCCTGCCCAACTCGTCCGCGGCGCGCTGCGCGCCATCCATGTCACCTTCGTACAGAGCGACGTCGGCGAGCAACTCGAAGGCGATCGCTCGCAGACGTCCCGTGCTCGCGACCGCGACCGCGCTGGCGACGCGGCGGGCGTCGGCCAGGTCGCCGCGGTGGGCCGCAGCTCCGGCCGCCACGAGCGCCGCCCCGGGAAAGCGTGCTCCGTCGTCGCCGTGGCGCCGCAGTAGCCGCCGGCTCCATTCGGCGGGCTCGCGCCAGAAGCTGGTGTACGCCGCGTGGAACAACGCCGCGCTCATGGCGTCGGCGAGTGAAGCGTCGTGGCGCTCCGCCCAGCTGTACGCGGCGCGTGCTTCGTCGACGAGACCGTCGAGCCGTTGGCGGCCGTCGCCTTCCTGAGGCGATCGCAGCACGTCGTCGATCTCGCCAAGGGCGCGGGCGACGTACGCGGCGTGGCGCTGCCGCGACTCGTGTTCTCTGCCCGATTCCTCGAGCCACCGGCCGGCAACGGCGCGAACGGTCGAGAGCATCGAATACCGGGTCTCGTTGCCGGTGAGATCGGCGACGAGCAGCGAACGTTCGGCCAACGATGCGAGATGGATCACCGCGTCGTGCGGGTCCGACGGAGCCAGCACCGCCGCGGCGTCAGTTGCGGTGACGCGACCGGCGAACACCGAGAAGTCGACGAAGGCGCGGTGCTGCGGCGGATCCAGCAGTTGCGCCGACCACTTCACGAGTGAGCTGACGGACCGGTGGCGGTGCGCGGGTGTTCGGTGCGACATCTGCAGGAGCCCGCTCTGGTCGACGATCACGCGCTCGAGGTCGTCGACGGTCATCGAGCGCACGCGTGCGGCCGTCATCCCGATCGTGAGTGGGAGTCCGTCGAGCTGCGCGACGATGCGATCGACGCGGTCGTCGCCGCTGCCGACGTCCCAGGACGGCAGCGCCTCGCGTGCTCGTCGTGCGAACAGTTGGCTTGCTGCTTCGACGCCGAGCGGGCGCACCTCGACGAGCGCCTCGCCCGACACGCCCAAAGGCACCTGACTCGTCGCCAGAACTCGGATCCGCGACTCGTTGGCGTGGAGCAGTTCGTCGACGAGCGCGCCGACCTCGTCGACGACGTGCTCACAGTTGTCGAGGACTAGGAGTACGTCGAGCCGCGCGATGGCTCGAACGGCGTCCTCGGGGCGCGCGGTGTCGAACAACACGTCGCAGCTGCGCGCTACTGACGGCACGACCTCCGTGCCCGCGCCCAGCGCCACCAGCTCGACGAGGTGCACGGCGCCGCGCGCGACGGCGCGCGCCAGCGTCGACTTGCCGACCCCGCCCGGACCCGTGAGCGTGACCAGGCGTGCGCGCGCGAGCGCGGCACGAAGTTCGGCGAGGTCGGCGTCGCGTCCCACGAGCCCGCCGTCGTCGGCGCTGTCGTCGACATCGCCGACAAACCGATACCCGCGGCCGCGCACGTTGGCGATCGTGTGTTGCGCCGTCCCGTCGTCACCGACGGCGCGACGGATCTCCTTCACACGCGTCGTGAGGTTCGTCTCGGACACGAAGCGGTGGCCCCACACGCCGTCGAGCAACTGCTCCTTCGACACGACGCGGTCGCGCTGTTCGATGAGCACGACCAGCAGATCGAACGCCTGCGGTTCGAGGTGGACAACTTCGCCGCGGCGACGGAGCTGACGCCGGCCGACGTCGACCTCGAAGTCGCCGAAGCGCCACATCGCTACCGCGGATGCTCGACGAGCAGCGCCGCAAGTTCGTCGAGCGCGCCGTCGGGCGGATCGCCCACCAGGATCGCGTGGAGTCCGGCGTTGACGGCGGCGGTCACGTTGCTCTCGAGGTCGTCGAGAAACACCGCGGTGGCGGGATCGTCGACGCCGAGTTCGCGCAACGCGAGGTCGAAAATCGCGCGGTTCGGCTTGCGTACGCCGACCTCGGACGAGTCGATGACGACGTCGAACAGTTCGTCGACCGGCAGCAGGCTGCGCCACATGTTCGATCCCTCGCGCACGTTGTTCGTGATCAGCGCCGTCTGGTAACCCGCGCGGCGAAGCTCCAGTACGCGCGCCACTACCTGCGGGTAGACGACCAGTTCGTCGCGCAGCGCCGCCAGGGGAGTGAGGTCGAGCTCGACGCCGGCGGTGGCCGCGAGGGCGCTGACGTCTTGGAACCACTCCGCGAAACCGATCTCGCCGCGCTCGAGTCGGTGCCACGGGTGTGCGCCGTCCTCGTGATACGAGCCGACGAGCAGTTCGACGTTGCCGCCCGCTGCCGCCGTGAGGTGTGGCCACGGTGACGTCGTAAGAACGCCCGTCAGGTCGAACAGCACCGCCGAGATCGACACGCACGACACGCTACTGAGCAGGATCGAAGAAGCGTGGCGGACGGCGTCATCTCTAACGTGACCGACATGGCTAAGTCTTACGTCGTCGATTTCAACGAAGTTTCCACCGTCGGTCTCGAGTCGTCGCCGGTTGCCGACGCGCTCGCGGGGCTGCGGGCGAACGAGGCCCGCTATTTCAAGAACAAGTACGACCACGACTTCACCGTCGTGCCCGCAGCCAGTGCGAAGAAGGCGGTCAACTGGGCGCACAAGATCCTGCGCGAGGAGCGTGGCATCGAGATCGCCTCACCCCCTCTCGAGGTGAGCGAGATCGAAGTCGAGGGGATCAAGTGGGTCTACGTCTTCTACGAGAGCGGCCTGTCGATCAACGTGCTCTACACGCTCGCCGACGCGGGCAAGCGCGCCGTCGGCTTCAAGTTGTCAGAGGGGATGGAAGTCCCTGAGGAGCTCTCGGCGTTCAAGTTCGCCCGCCAGAAGTCGAAGCTGGCCGGAACGATCCGCGGGTCGTATTTCGTGATCAAGAACGAGTACTAAGGGTTGCCTCTATAGAGTCAGCAGGTGCCACTGCTGAATTTGGGGAGCGCGTTGCGCGCCGCGCAAGGGGCGGACCCCGCGGCGATCCCCGAGGTCGTCCTGCGACTGATGGCCGATCTCGGCGGGACCGACGTGGTCGTCTACCTCGTCGACTTCGCCCAAACGGTCCTGCAACCGTTGCCCGATCGCGCCACGCACGCCAACGTCGCCGAAGGTGAAGAGGTGGCGACGACGATGGCTGGCAGGGCCTTCGTCGACCAACGACCGGTGACTGCCGAACGATCAGACGGTGTGCGCGTGTGGGTGCCGATCAGCGAGGGATCGGACCGCACCGGGGTTCTCGCCGTCACCGTGCAAGACGCCAGCGACGAAGTGCTCGCCGCGTGTTGCGACATCGGCCTGTTCACCGGGTTTCTGATCGCGACCCAGGCGCGGTCGACGGACCTGTACAACCTCCACCGACGGCGGCGGTCGCTGTCGCTCCCGGCGAGCATGCAATGGGACCTGTTGCCGCCGTTGGGCCTCAAGACGGCGCGCGTCGCCATCGCCGGGCTGCTCGAGCCGGCGTACGACGTCGGCGGCGATTGCTTCGACTACGCGCTCAACGACACGGTGTTGGAGCTGGCCGTGTTCGACCCCGTGGGTCACGGTCTGTACTCCGCGCTCATCGCCGCGCTGTGCATGGGCTCGTATCGGCACGACCGGCGCGAGGGCCACACGCTCGAGCGCATGCACGCGCAACTCGACGCAGTGATGGCGAGAGAATTTTCCGATCAGGCGTTCGCCACCGGCCAACTCGTGCGCATCGATCTCGATACCGGAACGATGACGTGGACCAACGCCGGGCATCCGCTGCCGATGTTGATCCGCGGCGGGCAGGTCATCAAGGAACTCCACTGCCCGCCGACTGCGCCTTGGGGCGTCGGGGACCTCCTCGACCCCGGCCGTCCGGTCAACGCCGCAACCGAGAGTCTCGAACCCGGCGACGCCGTGCTCTTCTACACCGACGGCGTCGTCGAAGCGCACCGACCGGGAGGCGACCAGTTCGGTGTCGACCGGCTCATCGACCTCCTCGGGCAGCACGCGTCAGAAGAGTTGGCTCCGGAAGAGATCTTGCGCCACTTGGTGCGCGCCGTCCTCGAGCATCAAGACGGGCGGCTCGGTGACGACGCGACGCTCGTACTCATGCAATGGCGTTAGCTCTTCGGGGGGTCGACCGCCGACGTCCAGTACGTGTGACGCGTCGCGTAGCTGACGTTGCCGTACAGCGGTAGGTACTCCTCGTAGCGTGCGCGGTCGGCGAACACGCTGGCGGGATCTTCGCTGGCGGACGTGAACCGAGTGACTGCGCTCGCCGAGTCGAGGTTCACGCCTTTGGCGACGATGACGCGCGGCACCTGTTTGCCTTCGATCCAATCCGCGCCGAACTGGCCCAAGCCGTAACCCATCAGCGTCCACGCGAACGCAATGCTCAGCTTGTACGCGCCTCCGGCCTTGACGAGATCGAGCGCTTCGCGGTCGCCGTCGACGCCCGACAGGAACATGTCGTCGGTGAGCTTGCCGCTGTCCTTGAGGGCTTTGAACGCGCCGACGACGATGGTGTCGCCGCCGAGCACGACCTTGATGTCGTCGTGAGTCTGTAGCGCGCTCATCATCGTGTTGAAACCCGACGTGGTGCTGATGTCGGCGACGGTGAGGTCGCCCACGAGTTCGATCCCGCCGCCCGCGGTTTGCAGACCCGCGAGCACGCCACGGTGGCGAATCTTCAGCTGGGGCGACGCGGTGTCGAGGTTGAAGTAGATCGCCTTGGCGTTGCCGCCTAGGTGGGCGGTGACGTAGTCGGCGGCCGCCTTCCCTTGGTCGAAGCCGATCTGGTACTGGCTCGCCGCGACCTGCATGGTGCTCGGCGCAGTGATGATGCCTTGCGCGCACACGCCTTTGTCGATGGCGCGCTGCAGCACGAGGCTGTCGGCGTCGGGGCTCAGCGGCTGCATCGCCATGGCGCCGACGCCGCGCTCGAGAAACCCGTTCATCTGGTCGACGTGTTTGCCCGGGTCGTTGCCCGACGTCGCGGTGGCGTAGTCGACGCCGCGATCCTTGGCGGCCTGTTCCATCCCTCGGCCGAGCGCGAGGAAGAACTCGGAGTCGGCGGTCGACGCCCAGGCGACGCGCTCCGCGAGGTGAGTCGCCTGGCCATGCGATGTGTCGGGTGCGAAACGCTTGAGCGAGTCGGGGTCGAGTTTCGACGAACTGCTGCCGCCCTTCCCGCAGGCGGCGAGCAGATCGAGCGACAGCAGACCGGCGGCACCGGCAGCGCCGAGGCGAAGGACGTCTCTGCGTGAAACGCGTGCCATCAGCGGGACGGGAGCCGAACGACGGTGATGAAGAAGTCGTCGATGGCGCGGACGGCCGCAACGAACTGGTCGAAGTCGACGGGTTTGCGCACGTAGGCGTTGGCGTGGAGGAGGTACGACGCCAGCACGTCCTCTTCGGCTTCGGATGTCGTCAAGATCACGACGGGCACGCGGCGCAGCTCGGGATCCTCCTTGATTTCGCGCAGCACCTCGCGTCCGTCGCGTCGCGGCAGGTTGAGGTCGAGCAGCACGAGATCGGGCGTCGGTACGTCGGCAAAGCGTCCCTGCTTTCGCATGTAGGCGATCGCATCCTCGCCGTTGGTGACGACCGACAACCGGTTGGCGATCTTGTAGTCGGCGAATGCTTCTTGGGTCATGAGCACGTCGCCGGGGTCGTCTTCGACCAGGAGTACTTCGATGGGTCGCGAAGAATCAGTGTCAGACATTCACGGTGCTCTCTGCCAAGGGAAGAGTGAACGATACGCACGCGCCGCCGAGAGGAGAGGGTCGCAGCGCGATCGTGCCGCCGTGGTACTCGACAACTTTCTTGGCGAGCGCCAACCCGATGCCGGTGCCCTCGTACTCGTCGCGTCCGTGCAAGCGCTGAAAGATCACGAACACCTTCTCGGCGTATTCGTCGGGAATGCCGATGCCGTTGTCGGCGATGTCGACGCGCAGCAGCGCGCCGTCGGTCGCGGCGGTCACTTGCACGACCGGCGCCGCGTCCTGTCGTCGGTACTTCAGGGCGTTGGCGAACAGGTTCGTCAGCAACATCTGCAAGAGCGAAGGCGCCCCGACAACGCGCGGCGTGCCGTCGTCGATGTCGAGCCGCAACTCGCCGCCTGACTGCGCCACCTGGGTCTCCAAGGTGTCCCACGCCTTGCGCACGATCACCGCCACCTCGACGGCGACGAAGTCTTCGTTCGTCCGGCCCACGCGGCTGAACGTCAGCAAGTCGCTGATCAGCATCTGCATGCGGCGCGCGCCGTCGATGGCGAACGCGATGTACTGGTGGCCGCGCTCGTCGAGCTGGTCGCCGTAGCGCTGCTCGAGCAGCTGACAGAAACTGGCGACCTTGCGCAGCGGCTCCTGTAAGTCATGCGACGCGACGTAGGCGAACTGCTCGAGGTCGGCGTTGGACCGCGCCAGCTCGGTGGCTCGGCGCTCGAGGCCGCGCTGCTGGTCTTCGATCTCCGCCAGCGCGCGGACGAGTTCTTCGCGCATCGACTCGACTCCGGCACCCATCGCGCGAATGTCCGGCGGGCCGTCGGGCTCGATGGGTGTCGCGTGCTTTCCTTGCGACACCGTCGCCACCTGTTCACCGAGGCGCAGCATCGGCCGCAGCACGGCGGACTGCAGCGCCCGTTGCAGGGCGACGACGGCGACGACCACCGCGACGGCCATCAACGCCAGTACGAACAGCACGAGTCGACGGTCATGGTCGGCTTCGCGGCGGGCGTCGTCGACTTTGCGCGCCAGTTGCGTGTCCAACGCCGCGCTGGTTTGGCGCACCCGCACGAACAGTTGGCGCCCGAACCGGATCGTGCTCGCCGACGCTTGCCGGTCGACGTCGGCCGCGTGCAGCGACGCGTACTGATCGCGCCACGCCGTGATGGCGGCGTCGACGGTCAACAGCGCGATGCGCGCCGGGTCCTTCGGTGGAATGAAGCGCTCCAAACGCGCCCGCGCCTTCTGCTCGTCGACAAGTCCCTGGCGGTACGGCGCCAGAAAGCTCGCGTCGCCGCTGAGCGCGTAGCCGCGCAAGCCCGTCTCCTGATCGACGAGCGACGTGAGGAGCTCGCTGGCCGCGAGACGCGCGGGAAACGTGCGCTGCGTTTGGTTGGACAGCGCCCGGTCGGCCTGTCGCAGCACGAGCACCAACGCCAGACCGGTCAGCAGCAGCATCACCAACAGTGCCGCCAGCGCGGCGCGCAGCCGGCGCGCCAAGGGCCAAGCGGCCCAGCCGCGCCCGTGCACCGTCAGCGCCACCAACTGGTGCTGCCGACGAGCAGCACCGCGACATCGTCGGCGAGCGGACCGCCGTGGCAGCGCTCTGCTGCCGCGAGCAAAGTCGGCGCGATTTCGGCACGGGGCGTGTCGTCGGCCAACAGCTGCTTGAGTCGCGGCATCAGGTCCTCGACTCCGCACCGCTCCGTAGCACCGGGCGCGCGCCGCCCTTCGACGAGGCCGTCGGTGAACAACAACAGCGCCCAGTCGGTGTCGAGGTTGACCGTTGCGGGTTCGAGGGCGCCGTCGGGCAGCGCGGTCAGCATCGGCAGCGTGTCGACGTCGACTTCGCGCACGTCGTCGCCGCAGATGAGCAGCGGCCGCGGATGGCCACACAGCACGACCTGCGCTTGGTTCAGGGCGGGGTTGAGTGACACCATCGCCAGGGTGGCGAAACGCTCGTCGTCGTTGCGTTCCGCGAGCAACACGCGCTCGACGCCGCGCAACACGTCCTCCATCGGTAGCCCGGCGAGTACGAGCGCGCGCCACGCGATGCGCAGCGCAACGCCGAGTGCGGCCTCGTCGGGACCGTGGCCGCTGACGTCTCCGATGACGAGGTGGACGCCGTCGGGCGTCTCCACGACGTCGTAGAAGTCGCCGCCCAGCAAGGCGCGTTCGCTGCCCGGCCGCGAGAACAGCGCCAGCCTGATGTCGGCGGTGTCCATCAATGGGCTCGGAAGCAGGCCGCGCTGCAAGCGCGTGTTCTCCTGCGACCGCAGCTCGGCGGCGACGAGGTCGCGTTGGTAGGCGGTTGCTCGGCCGCGCTCGACGGCGTATCGCAGGGAGCGTTCGAGTCCTGGCCCGTCGACTTGTCCTTTGACGAGAAAGTCCTGCGCGCCCGCCGCGACTGCTTGCGGCCCGATCCCGTCGTCGATCCGACCCGTCAACACGACGATGGGGACGTCCGGGACGTGGGCGCGCAGTGCCTCCAGCGCGCTCAGGCCCGCCGCGTCGGGCAGACCCAGATCGAGCAGCGCGCAGTCGGCTTCGCTGGGCCAGTCGGCGATCGCCGCGCCGAGCGTCGTGAAGCACGTCAGCTTCACGTCGGGCGCGACGTCGTAAAGCATCTCGGTCACGAGCAGCGTGTCGCCGGCGTCGTCTTCGACGATCACCAACGACCGGACGGCCTCCAATGGCGCGCCGGTCGTGCTGTGATGTGAAGCCCCGCCAGTTACATCCATGCTGGCCCACAACACTAGAGCCGACCACCGGTCTGTGGCTCGACGCTGCTGTCGGGTGGGCACGACAGTGGCGTGACGCTGACGCCGCCGATCGAACCGATGTTGGCGAAGCTGGCGCGCGACCTCCCCGTCGACTCGTATCTCTACGAGCCCAAGTGGGACGGCTTTCGCTGCATGGCCTTCGTGTCGGCGGACGGCGTCGACTTACGGAGTCGCAACCAGCGACCGCTGGCGCGCTACTTCCCCGAAGTCGTCGCCGACCTCGCGCGGCTCGGTGCCTGTGTCCTCGACGGGGAACTGATCGCGCAACGGGATGGAACGCCCGACTTTTCCGCGCTTCTGGCGCGCCTCCATCCGGCGCAGAGCCGATCCGAGCATCTCGCCGTCGCGACACCGGCGACGTTTGTGGCGTTCGACGCGCTCGCCGTCGGCGAGGACAACTTGATGGACCGCGAGTTCTCGCAGCGACGTGCGCGCCTCGAGGCCCTGTTCGCGGAACACCATTACGCGCACGTCTCTCTGTCGGCGATTACCGCCGACGCCGCGGTCGCGCGCGAGTGGCTCGCGCAGTCGCCGCGCGCCGGGATCGACGGCGTCGTCGCCAAACCGGTCGGCCTTCGGTACGAGCCCGGCCGCCGCGCCATGACCAAGGTGAAGCTGGAGCGAACGGTCGACTGCGTCGTGGCGGGAATGCGCGCCTACGACGGCGAGGCGCCGGCGCTGGCGTCGTTGCTGCTGGGGTTGTTCGACGACGACGCCGTGCTGCGTCACGTCGGCGTTGCCGCGTCGTTCCGCAAACCCGAGCGGGTTGCGTTGTTCCGCGAGCTGGCGCCGCTCGTCGTGCCGCTGACGCAGCACCCGTGGCGCGAAGGTTCGCGCTCGAAGGCGGTCCGACCGGACGACTGCGCGGCGCCGCCGATCGCTGGACGCCCGAGATGACGATGGACTGGATCCCGCTGGCGCCGGTTCGCGTGTGCGAGGTCGGCTACGACCAGCGCGACGGGTATCGGTTCCGGCATCCCGCACGGTTCAAACGGTGGCGACCCGATCGCGACGCGTCGAGCTGCACCGTCGAACAACTCGAACCGTGACGCGCTCAGAGCATCTCGTCGACGTCGAGGGCATCGCCGTTCGTCTCACGAGTCTCGATCGCGTCCTGTTCCCGTCGGTCGGCTTCACCAAGCGCGACCTCGTCGAGTACTACACCCGCGTCGCGGAGTTCGTGCTGCCCCACGTCGCCGGGCGGCCGATGACGCTGCACCGCTTTCCCGAAGGCGTCGACGCCACGTCGTTCTTCCAGACGCGCGCTCCGTCGCATCCGTCGTGGATCCGCGTGCAACGCATGCACACGTTTCACGCCGACAAGACCGTGGACACGGTCGTGCTGGACAACCGTGCCGGCCTCGTGTGGGCCGCGAACCTCAGCACGATCGAATTGCATCCGTACCTTGTGCGCGCCGACCGCCTGCAAGAGCCGACCGAACTGGTCTTCGACCTCGACCCCGGCGCGCCCGCGACCATCCTCGACGCGTGCGCGATCGCGCTGGTCGTGCGTGACGCGTTGGAGGCGGGCGGCGTGCGCGCCTACGCGAAGGTCACGGGCGGGGTCGGTATCCACGTGGTCGTGCCGCTCGCCACCGGACACACGTTTGATCAGACCAAGAGCGTGGCGCGCCACCTCGCGCAGGCGTTGACCCGCGCCTATCCCGACCGCGTCACCGACCTGATGGCGCGCCAGCGTCGTCCCGGGCGCGTGTTCGTCGACTGGAGCCAGAACGATCCGGGCAAGTCGACGGTCGCCCCGTACTCGTTGCGCGGGCGCCACGTCCCGGCGGTGGCGCTGCCGGTCGCCTGGGATGCGGTCGAATACGCCGTCGACGCGCAAGACCCGCGCGGGCTCGTGTTCACGCCCGACGGCGCCCTCGCGGAACTCGAGCGCGGCGACGCGCTGGCGGACCTCGCGCCCCAGACGCTGCTCTCGCCCGTCGACACGGGTACAACGAGTTCATGATCGCCACCGTGGACGTCGCCGACATCGGCCGCTCGTCATTGCTGCGCTCGCTCCGGCATCGACCCGGCCCCGGCGATGTCGCCGGCCTCCAGTGGTTGGACGTAGCGGTCGCCGTCCCCCTCGCGACCACGAAGCCGCCGAGGTTTCGGCGCGCCGCGTTGTACGCGCTGTGGGACGACGAAAACTCTGCTCGCGCCTTCGCCGCCTCGAACCCGGTGGCGAAGCGCTTCGCCGGCGGTTTCCACGCAGAGCTCGAACCGCTGCGCGCGTTCGGCTCGTGGCCGGGTCTTCCGCCCGGGGTTTCCCGGAGTCGCCACACGGAGCATCACGGTCCCGTGATGGTCCTGACGCTCGGCAGGGTGCGTGCCAGCCAGCTGCCGCGTTTCTTGCGCGCCAGTCGCGCCGCGGAGCGCGCCGCCGTCAACGCGGAAGGTTTCTTGTGGGGTACGGCGTCGGCGCGCCCGCCGTTCGTCGCCACGCTGTCGGTGTGGGCGAGCGACGAGGGCGCGGCGGCGTACGCCTACGCCGATCCCGGCGCCGCGCACCCGAAAGCGATCGCGGAACAGCGCCAGAAGGATTTCCATCGCGAGTCGGCATTTATTCGCTTCGCGGTGACCTCGAGTGCCGGAGTATTGCCGGACGCTCCGGCGATCGACTTCGCCGCGCACAGCCCGTCCTGAGGCGACCCTCGGTATTCATTCGAGCGCCCGGGGGTACCTCGCAGGCAGTCTTGCCGTTGAAAACACAGCTGCGAGCTTTCTGATTTCTGGAGAAGAAATGCCTGCCTTACGGCTGTCTGTCGCACCCGATCTCGTGGTGCTGTCCCATTTGCGATGGGATTTTGTGTGGCAGCGTCCACAACATCTGATCTCGCGCGTCGCCGCCACCGGGCGTCGCACGTGGTTCGTGGAAGAACCGGTTCTCGTGCCCGATGCACAAGAAGTAACGGTGCGGGAGCTCGACGCCGGCGCGGTAACTCGCTTGTGGCTCGAGATCCCGGGCGAGCCCCGCCACTGCGGTTTCGGCGATCCCGTAGCGGTCGAGCACCAACAGCTGATCGCCGACTACCTCGGGCGTTCGTCGGATCGCGTTTGCTGGCTCTACACGCCCATGGCAATGCCGATCGCCACCGCGCTCGACGCCGACCTCGTCGTATACGACGTGATGGACGACCTGGCGTCGTTCGCCCATGCGCCCGAAGGTCTGCGGGCGCTCCAGATGGAGACGCTCGAGCGCGCCGATCTCGTGTTCACCGGCGGCCGGTCGTTGCATCGCGGTGTCGTCGACTTGCGCGGCGACGCGCACTGTTTCCCGAGCGGCGTCGAGCCCGAGCACTACGCGCGAGCGCGTGGCTGTCGCGAGGTCCGCGACACGCCGGTTGCCGGCTACGTCGGTGTCATCGACGAACGGCTCGACCTCGACCTCATCGGCGGCTTGGCGCGCGCGTTGCCCGACTGGGAAATTCACATCGTCGGTCCCGTCGTGAAGATCGACCCTGCTTCGCTCCCGCAAGCACCGAACCTGCATTATCCCGGGCCCGTGCAGTACGACGAACTGCCCGAGTGCATGGCGAAATTCGACGTCGCGCTGATGCCGTTCGCCCTCAACGAGGCCACGCGTTCGATCAGCCCGACCAAGACGCTCGAATATCTCGCCGCGGGATTGCCGGTGGTGTCGACGAGCGTGCCCGACGTCGTCGCGTCCTTTAGTGACGTCGTCGACATTCAGGACGACACGCGCGGCTTCGCGGCCGCCTGCCGCGAGGTGCTGGCCCACGACGCGCGCGATCGCGACCGCAAGCTGCGGCCACTGCTGCACGCAAATCACTGGGACACGATCGCGGCGCGCATGACCCAACTCATCGAAACGGCGCGCCGTCCGCTCACGGCTGCGAGGCCGGCATGAGCGCGGACGCCCCCCGCATCGTCATCATCGGCGCCGGCCCCACCGGTCTCGGTGCCGGCTACCGGCTCCAGGAACTCGGCTACGACGACTGGGTGATCATCGAGGCCAACGACTACGTCGGCGGCCTGGCGACGTCGTTCACCGACGACAAGGGCTTCACGTACGACATCGGTGGCCACGTGATGTTCAGCCACTACCAGTACTACGACGACCTCGTCGACAAGCTCATGGGTGGCGACTACACCGAACTCGAGCGCGAAGCGTGGGTGTGGATGGAGGACCGCTTCATCCCGTATCCGTTCCAGAACAACATTCGCGACCTCGACGCGCAGACGGTGTACGAGTGCGTGCGCGGCCTGATCGAAGCGCAACGCGAGAACCGCCCGTACGAGAACTTCAAGCAGTGGGTCGACTCGGTGTTCGGCGAGGGCATCGCCAAGCACTTCATGATTCCGTACAACTTCAAAGTGTGGGCAACGCCCGCCGAGTTGATGAACTACATCTGGATCGGCGAGCGTGTTTCGGTCGTCGACGCCGACTCGATCCTGCGCAACGTGATCCTGCGCGAGGACAACGTCTCGTGGGGCCCGAACAACACGTTCAAGTATCCGCTGCGCGGCGGGACGGGCTTCTTGTACGAGGGGTTGCGCACGTACGTCGACGACCACTTGGAACTCGAGACGCGCGTGGCGTCGGTCGATCCCGTCGCCAAAGAGGTGCGCACGACCGACGGGCGAGTGTTCCCCTACGACGTGCTGCTCAACACCATGCCGCTGAACCACTTGGTCAACAGCATGGAGTCGGTACCCGACGACGTGCGCGGCGCCGTCGACGGGCTGCACTGGAGCGGCAGCCACATCGTCGGCGTCGGTGTCGATCGCGCGGCCGACAGCACGAAGAACTGGATCTACTTCCCCGAGCCCGACGTCCCGTTCTACCGCGTGACGTATCTGTCGAACTACTCGCCGTACATCACGCCCGAGCCGGACCAGACGCTGTTCCTCACGGAGACGTCGCGGTCGGGCCACAAGCCCGAACCCGAGGACACGATCGTCGAGCGAGTCATCGACGGCCTCATCGCCACGAAGCTGATGGAAGAGTCGGACCGCGACCTCGTCGTCACGACGTGGCGCTGCTCGCCTGACATGACGTACCCCGTGCCCTCGGTGACGCGCGACGCGTCGCTCGGCACGATCCAGCCGTGGTTGCGCTCACAGGGCATCTACTCCCGCGGCCGCTTCGGTGCGTGGCTCTACGAAATCGGCAACATGGATCACTCCGCGATGCAAGGCGTCGAGTTCGTCAACCACGTGTTGCACGGTGACGACGAGACCGTGTGGATCCCGCGTGGCGAAGGCGCGGCCGGCGAAGGAGTGCGGTGATGAGTCTCGCGATGACCAAGTTCGGCACGACCGGCTACGAGATCTCCCGCGTCGGGCTCGGCGCGTGGGCGATCGGCGGCGGTGAGTGGCAAGGCGGTTGGGGTCCGCAGAACGACGCCGAGTCGATCGCCGCGATCCGTCACGCCGTCGAACTCGGCGTCAACTGGATCGACACCGCGGCGGCGTACGGATTGGGCCGCGCCGAAGAAGTCGTGGGCCGCGCCGTTCGCGACGTGCCCGAAGCCGACCGACCGCTGATTTTCACGAAATGCGGACTCGTGTGGGAGCCCGGCGAGCGCACCGTTTCGAATGTGCTCGCGCCCGAGTCCATCCGACGCGAGTGCGAAGAGTCGCTGCGTCGCCTGGGTGTCGAGACCATCGACCTCTACCAAATCCACTGGCCGAGCGAAGACGGCACGCCGCTCGACGACTCGTGGGCGACGATGGTCGCGCTGCTCGACGAAGGCAAGGTGCGCGCCATCGGCACGAGCAACTTCGACGTTTCGCTGCTCGACGTCTGCGAGTCGATTCGGCACGTCGACACGTACCAGCCGGAGCTGAGCCTCGTGAACCGCGACGCCGCCGGCACCACGATCCCGTGGGCCGAAGCGCACGACACGGGCGTCATCGTCTACAGCCCGATGCGATCCGGATTGCTGACCGGTCGTTTCACTCCGGAGCGCGTCGCCGCGTTGGCCGAGGACGACTGGCGACGCACCGCGCCCGACTTCCAGGAGCCCGACCTGTCGCGCAGCCTGGCCTTGGTCGAAGACCTGCGCGTCATCGCCGCCGAGCTGGGGTGCTCGGTGCCGGAACTCGCCGTCGCGTGGACGCTGGCGTGGCCGGGGGTGTCGGGCGCCATCGTCGGCGCGCGCAACCCCGAGCAGGTCGACGGGTGGATCGGAGCGGCGGGCATCGAACTCGGTAAGGAGGAACTCGACCGCATCGCGTCGGCGATTGCGCGCACGGGTGCGGGCAACGGCCCCGCGCTGCCGCAGACGTAATGCGTGGGGTGTACTTGCCCGGCGGGCGCCAGGTCGACACACGAGACGTAACCGATCCCACTCCGGGTCACGGACAGGTCGTGCTGGCGATGCGCGCCTCGACGATCTGTGGCAGCGACCTGCGCGCCATTTACCGGGAGCATCTCGGCACAGGCCCCGAGGCGTATCAGGGAGTCGTCGCCGGCCACGAACCCTGCGGTGAAGTCGTCGCCGTCGGCCCCGGATGCCGCCGCCTCGCCGTCGGTGACCGCGTCGTCGTGTACCACATCGCCGGCTGCGGCCAGTGCGCAGATTGCCGCGCCGGTTACTTCATCAGCTGCACGTCACCGCAGCGCGCCGCCTACGGGTGGCAGCGCGACGGCGGTCACGCCGACTTCCTTCTCGCCGAAGAGTCGACGTGCATCGTGTTGCCCGACGAACTCGACTTCGTCGACGGCGCCTGCATCGCCTGCGGCTTCGGCACGGCGTACGAAGCGCTCGTCCGCGCGCAGGTTTCCGGTCGCGATGCGCTGCTCGTCACCGGGCTCGGTCCCGTCGGGCTCGCCGCCGGACTGATCGCGCGCCGGATGGGCGCGCACACCATCGTCGGAGTCGAAGGCAACGCCGATCGGCAGCGACTCGCATCCGAGCTCGGCGCAGTCGACGTGGTCCTCAACCCCGACGCTGACGTTCCGTCGGCGGTCTTGGAGTTGACGGGTGGCCGAGGCGTCGACGTCGCGCTCGACGCGTCCGGCGCCGCGGCCGCACGCGCCACCGCCGTCGAGTCGACGCGGCGATGGGGCCGGTGCGTCTTCGTCGGCGAAGGCGGCCGGTTCGAGGTCGACGCCAGCCACGCGCTGATCCACCGCCAGCTCACGTTGCACGGATCGTGGGTTACTAGCGTCGGACGCATGGCCGAGCTGACCACGCTGCTCGCGCAGTGGGGGCTGCGGCCTTCGATGACGGTTACCGACCGGTTCCCGCTCGACCGCGCCACCGACGCCTACGCCCTCGCCGACGCGGGCGGCGCCGGCAAGGTCGCCATCGTCATGGAATGACCTACCGCCCGCAATTCGACAGCCTCGGGCGGGCGACCCTCGACGGTGCGTGGGAGTTCTTCCCCGGCGACCACGACCCCGCCGAGCTCGCCGACCTCGAGCCGGCAGCGATCCGAGTGCCCGGCCTGTGGGAGGCACAGGGATACCTCGAGCTCGACGACACCGCGTGGTACCGCCGCGAGTTCGAGCTCGACGACGTCGACGGTTTTTGGACGCTGCGCTTCGGCGCGGTGATGGACGTCGCCGACGTGTACCTCAACGGCGAATCGTTGGGTCGGCACGAACTGCCGTTCACGCCCTTCGAATTCGACGCGCGCCCGGCGCTGCGCAAAGGCGTCAACACGCTGGCGGTGCGCGTCTTCGATCCACCGCTCGGCGACCCTGAGCACCTGCGCCTCCCGCACGGCAAGCAGGGATGGATGAACCACGTCTTCCCGAGCCGTCCGAGCCTCTACCTCACGTATGGCGGCATCTGGCAAAGCGTCGAGTTGCGCCGTCACGGCCCCGTCGTCGTCCGCGACGTGTTCGTGAACGGTGATCCCGACGATCTCGTGTTGACCGTCGAACTCGACAACCGCGCCGACGAGCCGTCGACGGCCGCGGTGGGGCTACGCGTTCTCGGTTCGGTGGAAGGCTTCGCGATCACGCTGCCGCCGCGGGGGACCACGGTGCGCCACGTGCGCTTTGGCGAGACCGACGCGGCGCGCTGGTCACCCGACGCGCCCATCCTCCACGAGGCGCTCGTCGACGTGTCGGTCGACGGTCAGCCGAGCGACCTACGTTCGGCGCGCTTCGGTCTGCGCGTCGTGCGCGTCGACGGCGCCCGGCTGTTGGTGAACGACGAGCCGTACCGCATGCGCAGCGCGCTCGTGCAGGGCTTCACCGCGGATCGCCTGTACGCGGAAGACGACCGCGCCGCGATCGAACACGAGGTGGCGCTGGCGAAGGCGATGGGCTTCAACACGCTGCGCCTGCACATCAAGGCGTTCGATCCCGTCTACCTCGACGTGTGCGACGAACTGGGCATGTTCGTGCACTGCGACCTTCCGGTCGCGGAGCCGATCGAGCACGAGGACATGGGCGGCGACACCGTGCTCGTGCGCCGCTGTGTGCAGGCGATCACCGAACAGGTGCGGCGCGACCGCAACCACCCGAGCATTGTCTTGTGGTCGGCGATGAACGAGTTGTGCGACGGGCGACGCGAGGCGCGCGCTTGGCCGGAGTACGAACACTTTGCCCGCACGCTCGTCGCCGCCGTCGAAGACAACGACGCGACGCGGCCCGTCATCGAGAACGACTGGGTCGAACCCGACCCCGACCGCGTCTTCACTTCGCCGATCCTCACAGCGCACTGGTACGGCCAGCTGCACGCGGACTACTTCGACAAGATCGAAGCGGCGTGCACGCGCTGGTCCGGGCTGGGTCGGCCGTTCTTCGTCTCCGAGTTCGGCGACTGGGGCCTGCCGCACATGCCGGCGCTCGACGACCCGGCGTTCTGGGACACGCGCGAGATCTACCAGACGGCGCTTGCCGCCAATCTGTGGCCCGACACGATCGGTCGGTTCGTGCAGGAGACGCAGCGCTACCAGGGTCTCGCCGACCGGTTGCAGATCGAGGTGTGGCGCCGCCACGACGACATCGGCGGCTACTGCCTTACGGAGCTGACCGACGTACCGCACGAACTCAACGGCCTGCTCGACTTGCACCGGCGCCCCAAGCCCCTCGCCGTGCGCGAGGTCACGCGCGCCAATCAAGTCGTGCTGCCGATGGTGGAGTTGTCGACGCTCGTCGCCGTCGCCGGCGAGACGGTCACCGGCGTGGTCCGGGTCGCCAACGACGGCCCCGCGCTCGCCGACGTCGAGATCGAACTTCGCTTTGGCGACACATGGCAACGGGAGTCAGACGGCGCGGCGGTGAGCACGCTCTCATCGGTAGCGGCGCACGGCGTGACGCACGTCGGCGAAGCATCCCTGGCCGCGCCCGCCGTGCCCGGCAACCACGACCTGATCGCGCAGCTCCGCGCCGGTGGTGAAATCGTGGCCGAGAACCGCTACCCGATCCACGTCGTCGACAACGCGGCAGCCGATGTGGGCGTCCGCGTCATCGGCGATCAAACGACGGCCGCTGCCATCGCCGCTGTCGGCGCCCGCGCCGACGACGACGCGCCGGTCGTTGTCATCGGCGAGCGCGCGCTCGACGCCGCGGCCGGCGAACTCGCGGTCGACGTGCTGGCGAGCGGCGGGGTCGTGGTCGTGCTCGCGCAGTCGCCCGACGAAGCGTGGCACTACCCGGTGCCCGTCGAACTCACGACCGTGGTCACGGCGTGGGGTTCCACGGTGTTCCACTTCACGACCGATCACGGCGCGCTGCAGTCGCTGCCGCGTCGCAACCTCCTCGTTGCCGAGGACTCCACGGTGCAAGCCACGAGCGCGGTGACCCGCATCGGCACTGACGCGTTCCCCGACACTCCGATCGTGCTGGCGTTCAAGCCGGTGCCGTCGGCGATGTCGGGGACGATCGTCGGTGCCACCGACGTGGGTCCGGGGCGATTGATCTTCTGTCAGTACCGGTTGAGCGAACGCGCCGCCGGCGGCGACGCCGCGGCGCGTGCGTTGCTCGCCGACTTGCTGCGTTGGGCGACCGAAGCGCGGCGCGTGATGCACAAAGACGAGTTCGCGAAGCCCGACGGGCGTCGCGTCACTGCCTTTATGTGGACGACGGCGGCGGCACGATGACCGAACGCCGCCGCGACCCGCTCACCGGTGAGTGGCGCACGTTCGCGTCGCACCGCCAGGACCGCACGTTCCTGCCCGCCGACGACGCGTGCCCGTTGTGCCTCGGCACGCCGGACGGTGAGATCGACACCGACGACTTCGACGTGCTCGTGTTCGACAACCGCTTCCCGTCGTTCACGCAGTCACCGCCGCCGCCGTCGATCGCGGGTTCGGAGTTGTACGCGGTAGCGCCGGCCGCGGGCGCGGCGGAGGTCGTCGTGTACGCCAAAGAGCACACGATGACGATGGCCGACCTCGGCGTCGAACGGATCCGCGGGATCGTCGACGTGTGGGCCGACCGTTACGCCGTCCTCGGCGCGCGCCGCGACATCGACTACGTGTTCGTGTTCGAGAATCGCGGTGAGGCCGTCGGCGTCACGCTCCACCACCCACACGGCCAGGTGTACGGGTATCCCGAGATCCCACCGGTTCCGCGGCGCGAACTCGACGCGGCGCGCGCCTACATGCAAGAGCACGGCAGGTGCCTCGTGTGCGACGTCGTGGCGCGCGAACGCGCCGAGGCCGACCGCGTCGTGGCGCGCAACCGCACGTTCGTCGCCTACGTGCCGTTCGCGGCGCGTTTCCCGTACGAAGTGCACATCACGGCGCACCGCCACGCTACGTCGCTGCTCGACCTCACCGACCCCGAGCGCGACGACCTGGCGGCGCTGCTCGACGTCGTGGTGCGGACCTACGACGCGCTGTTCGGGTTCGTGCTGCCGTACGTGATGTCGGTGCACCAGGCGCCGACCGACGACGGCGACCACCTCGACATCGCGCACTTGCACATCGAGCTCACGCCGTTTCACCGCAGCGCCACGAAGCTCAAGTACCTCGCCGGTTCCGAGACCGGCGCCGGCGCCTACATCAGCGACGTGGCGCCCGAACGGGCGGCGGACGAGCTTCGTCGCGCGTTGCCATGACGGCGGTCACGGCCCGCGCGCCGGGGCGCGTCAACCTCATGGGGGACCACACCGACTACGCCGGCGGGCTGGTGTTGCCGATGGCCATCGACCTCGAGACGATCGTTTCGGGCGAACGCGGCGGCGACACCGTCGTGTTGACGTCGTCGGCAGAAGACGGCGAGGTCGTCGTGCCACTCGACGTCGCCGATCCGGCAGCGGTGACGCCGTCCTGGGGGCGGTACGCCGCGGCCGTCGTCGCCGCGTTGCGGCCCGGTTGCGGGTTCCGCGGCTCGGTTCACAGCACCGTCCCCGTCGGCGCCGGGCTGTCGTCGTCCGCGGCGCTCGAGGTCGCGGTCGCCCTCGCGCTCGGTTTCCAAGGCAGCGCGCTCGAACTGGCGATGCTGTGCCGTCGCGCCGAACAGGACGCAACGGGTGTGCCGTGCGGGATCATGGACCAACTGGCTTCCGCGGCAGGCGTTGCCGATCACGCATTGCGCATCGACTGCACGACGCTCGACGTCACGCCAGTGCCGATCCCCGACGGTCTCGAAGTCGTGGTCGTGCACTCGAACGAACCCCGCCGCCTCACCGCAACGCCGTACGCGGAGCGGCGCGCGCAATGCGAAGCCGCGGCGGCGATCGTCGGCCCGCTGCCGCAGGCGTCGCGCGAGCTCGTCGAGGCGATTGCCGACCCCGTGCTGCGGCGCCGGGCGCGTCACGTCGTCACGGAGTGCGCGCGCGTCGACGCGTTCGTCGCCGCCCTGGCGTCGTTTGACGCGGCGCGTTTGGGCGAGTTGCTGGTGGCGAGCCACGCCAGCCTGCGCGACGACTTCGAAGTCAGTACGCCGGCGGTCGATGCGCTCGTCGAAAAGCTCTCGGCGACGCCCGGCGTGTTCGGCGCGCGCATAACGGGCGCCGGCTTTGGCGGGTGCGTCGTCGCGCTAGCCGAGGCAGGAACGAACCTCGACGGCTGGCACGTGCGCGCCGCCGACGGAGCATCGGTCTCCGGGTGACGAACGGCTTTGTTGGGTACAGCACCACCATGTTCCGGCCGCGCCGTCTGGAGATGTGTGGCGAGTTGTTTCGTTCGCGTCGTTACCCCGACGTCAAGGATCCGTCGGTCGCGTTCGACGGCACCACGTGGCACGTATTCGGCACGGGGTGCGGCCTGCCGGGCGGCCTCGAGATCTTCCACTGGACCGCGCCGACCCTCGACGGGCCGTGGGCCGAACAGCGTCCCGCGGAACTCGTCGGTGTCGACGTCATCGCCAATGCCGCGGCCCCGGGCGTCATCTGTGACGGTGCGACGATTCACATGTTCCTGCACCACGACTTCAACATCCTCGGCGGTCACATCGAACACCTCGTCTCCGAGGATCACGGCCTGACGTTCGTGCACGAAGGCACCGCGCTCGAGTCGGTTGCCGGCAGTTGTGAGGCCGGCGTGTACGACCCGGACCCCGCGCTCATCGACGGGTGGCCGTACCTGACGTACGCCGCCATGTCGAAGATCGGTCAGCCCGACCTCTTCCTGGCGCGCAGCGCGTCGGGTTCGTGGGACGGACCGTGGGAACGGTGCGGGCGCGTCCTCGGACACCACGAGGTCGAGTACCACAACCAACTCGACGACGAGGACTACGAGTGGGGTCTCGAAGGCCCGCAGCTTTTGGAACTGCCCGACGGACGCGTCTTGCTGACCGCGGTGTGCTTCCTCGCCGAACATCCGCGCGGCAGTCGTCAGCGCGTGTTGCTCGCCGTCGCCGACGACCCGGCGGGGCCCTACGGGTTGCTCGGACCCATCCTCGAACCGTCGGTGCGCGGCGGCGAAAACGGCCACGGCACGTCAGTGGTCGAGGACGGCGCGGTCCGCGTCATCTACCAAGAGCGCGCCGGCGACGGCCGTCGCTGGCACGTGCGCAGCGCCATCACGCAACTCGAGGCCGCGAGCGCCACGTTGCGCAAGGCCGGTTGACCCAGCGACTCCTTCTGAGCGCCGGTCGCGCGACGGCGTCGGTGTATCCGGACCACGGTGGTCGCCTCGGGCAACTCGACTTCGGCGATGGCGCGCTCATGCGCGGACCCGCACCCGAACTCGACTGGCTGCACTGGGGCGCGTATCCGTTGCTGCCGTGGTCGAATCGCATTCCGGCAGGGCACTTGCGGCTCGGAGCGATCGACGCTCGCCTGCCGGTCAACAACCCCGATGACGGCTCCGCCATGCACGGCGTCGTCGCCAATTGTGCGTGGGACGTCGAGGCGACGACCGACGCAACCGCGGCGCTGGTCGTGCACGCCGAGGCGGGGCCGTACACGGTGCGCGGGTCGCAGCGTTTTGCGCTTGCACCCGACGAACTCACGCTTGTGTTGTCGGTGCGCAACGAGGGCGCGCGCGCCGTGCCCGTCGGCCTCGGCATCCATCCGTGGTTCCACACCGGGCCGATCACGTTGCCGGCGCGCATGAAGTGGCCGGGCGATCCGATGCCAACCGGACTGCCCGTCCCCGTCACCGCCGATGACGACTTCCAGCACGGCGCCGTGCCGCCGGTGATGGATCGTTGCTTCACCGACCTCACCGGCACGGCCGTCGAGGTGCCTGGTGTCCGGCTTTCTTGGGAAGGCGCCGTCACGCAGATCGTCGTCTACAGCGGCGATCCCGGGTGGGTGTGCGTCGAGCCGGTCACGATGGCGAACGACGGGTTCAACCTCGCGGCGCGCGGCGTGGCCAATCACGGTGTGCAGTGGATCGACCCGGAGTGCGAGCTGACGGTGCGTTACGTCTTCGCGCCGCTGCCGTAGTTACTTCGGCTTGGCCGCTTTCCGGCGGCGGCCTTCGTGCATCGCTTCGACGCG
>JBEEFV010000016.1:0-30617 GCA_041166405.1 Actinomycetota bacterium
CGAGTTGCACGTTCGGCCACCGGCGGTCGGGCAGCGCGAGGGGGAGCGGCCGGAAGCCCTTGTACTTCTCGAAGGGCATCTTCTTCGGTTGCACGTTCTTGGGGGGCATCGATTTCTGTCCTTAGAAACAAAAAACCCCCTGGCCGATTTGGCGCAGGAGGTCAGCGAACACCGGTGGGGGTGTTCGCCTACATAAGAAGGAGGGTGCTGGCACGCATGACGCGATCAGCGTACACGCATATGTTCGACGTATGCGCAGACTTGTACTTGTCGTTGGCGTATTCGCAGCCGCGTTGTCGTCGTGTGGCAGCACCGGTGGAGCGGCGAGACGCACGGTGCTCGTCGACTACAAAGCAGACGAGTTCGCGTCGTCCTTCCTCAGCTACTTCCCGAAGAACGTGATCGTGCACCCCGGTGACACGGTTCACTTCAAGCAGACGTGGACCGGCGAACCGCACAGCGTGACGATGGGCGTCGTCATCGACAAGATGTTCAAGTACTCGCCGATCTTCACGAAGTACGAGAACGAAGACGACGCGCGCGCCCACGGTGTGCCGGAAGCGACGCTCTCCGAGATCCACAAAACCCAAGCGCAAATCCCGGGGATGACCGACGTCTCGGGCTCCGAGCTGTACCAACCGGGCGCGCGTCCCTGTTTCATCGCGAAGCTCGCCGACGTTCCCAACTACGAGGACGCAAACGGTGATCCCAATCCCAGCCCGTCCGCGAACTGTCCGCGTGGTGACGCCGAACAGCCGGCGTTCACCGGACGCCAGGCGCTGTACAACTCGGGCTACATCCCGTGGCAAGGCAACGGCGCCAACGAGTTCGTCGTAAAGATCGCGCCGGACGCGACTCCCGGGACGTACAAGTACTTCTGCAACTACCACTGGATCGACATGAGCGGTTCCGTGAAGATCGTCGGGAAGTCGACGCCGATTCCCTCGAACAACGCCGTCAACCACGAGGCGTTGCGCCAAATCCGCGCCGATGTGCGTAAGCCGCTCGCCGCGGTGCGTCAAGCAAAACGCGCGTATGCGCAGAGGCCGACGAAGCCGCTCGCAGGAGCCGACACCGGTGAACCGTTCTCGGTCGGTTACGTCTCGGCGAACGAGTTCTTCCCGTCGAAGGGAACCGTCCATGTCGGCGAGCCCGTCACGTGGAGCTTCAAGGGGATGGCGCACACCGTGAGCTTCCACGTGCCCGCGTACTTCCCGGTGCTCACCGTCGACAAGAAGGGTGACGTGCAGTTCGACAAGCGCGCCCGCAAGGCCGTGCGCTGGCACGTCCCCGAGCCCGCGTACAACCACGACAACGGTGAACCGATCCCGCGGGCTGTCGACGTCGGCAGCTGGGACGGAACGGGCGGTTTTCACTCGTCGGGCCTCCTGAACAAGGGCGAGACGTTCACCCTGCGATTCACGAAGCCGGGCACGTATCCCTACGCCTGCGCGATCCACCCGCTGATGATCGGCCAGGTCGTCGTCACCGCGTGAGTGACGACGACCCGGCGAGCATCGTCAGTCCTGGAGCGACGTCCCGCTCTCGAGCAGCGACTTGAGGTCGCTGAGGATGAAGGGGAACCCGCCGCCGCCTTCGGTCAGCTTGCCATCACCGCCGGTGACGATCGACAACGTGGCGGGCGAGTTGTTCTCGTCGGTCACGATCGTGAGACGCGTCAGGCCGCCGTTGTCTTCGGGCTCGATGAGGTACGTGACGACGATGCCAGGCTCCGCTGCCTGCTCGGGGCTGAAGAATGCGTGGAACGTGTGCACCAGCTTCTTCGGCGGATCGGCTTCGCGCACTTCGCCGTCGATGACGATTTCGGGCATGCCGAACGTACGCATCTCTTCGGTGGCGAACGTGCGGTACTCGCCGCCCCCGTGCAACTCGTATTCGGACTTGGACTTGTAGCCGTAGCGGTCGTTCCAGTCAGGCGACGTGATCGCCTCCCAGATCGCCTCGGGCGTTGCCTTGATGTACACGCGGAACATCTGTGTCTTGGTCATGCGTTCTTCTTCTCCAGTTGGTGTTTGAGGTCGGTGAGCGCAGAGACCCGGCGCTCGGTGTACTTGTCGATCCACCGGTCGTGGAGGAGCCGGATGGGGACGGGGTTGAGGTAGTGCAACTTCTCGCGGCCCACCTTGTCGGTGATCACGAGGTTCGCTTCCTCGAGCACCCGGAGGTGCTTCATCACGCCGAACCGCGTGAGGTGCGGTAGTTCGGCTTCGAGGTTGATGAGGGTTCGTCCGTCCTGCTCGAAGAGGCGGTCGAGCAAGAGCCGCCTCGACGGATCGGCGAGCGCTTTGAACACGATGTCGTCGTCGCTCACACCGCCAAGATACGTGACTAATTAGTCACCTGTCAAGTTCGACCGGTATACGCCGATAGGGCTACGCCGAGATGTCCAGAAGCCCCCGCCTTGCCTTTGTGATCGCGTTGTTCGCGGCCGCGTTTACGTCGATAACCCCGACGTCGCTGCCCCGCGTCGACACGACGCCGCTGCCTCCCGTGCGACCCGCGCACTACTCCGCGCAGGTCACGACCCCGCTGTTCCCGTACACCGACACGTTCAAGCTGCACAGCCTCCCGGGCGCGCAGCGCGTGATCTATCTCGACTTCAACGGTGAGACCGTGTCGGGCACGGGGTGGAATGACCAGTACACGAACGGCTCGTCGTTCTATGCGAGCCCGTTCGACACCGACGGCAATGCGTCAGTGTTCAGCAATGGCGAAATGGACTCGATCCAGGGCGCATGGGCCCGCGTGGCCGAGGACTACTCACCGTTCGGCGTCGACGTGACCACCGAAGACCCGACGCTTGGTTTGCTCGATCGTGTCGGCTCCAGCGACGTGTTGTTCGGCACGCGTGCGCTGATCACCAACACGTCGACGATCTACAGCGGCTGCTCGTGTGCCGGCATCGCCTTCATCGGCACGTACGGCATCACGTCGAACCACCAGTACTACCAACCGGCGCTCGTGTTCAGTCAGGCGCTCGGCGGTTACGACAAGGATCTGGGCGACGCGATCTCGCACGAGGTGGGACACAACCTCGGCCTCGACCACGACGGCACGTCGTCGGCGGGCTACTACCTCGGCCAGGGCGCGTGGGCACCGATCATGGGCGCCGGCTACTACCACCCGATCACGCAGTTCAGTAAGGGCGAGTACGCCGGCGCCAACAACACGCAGGACGACTTCTCGCTGGTGCAGCAAAACGGCGCGCCGTTACGCGCCGACGACTACGGCAACACCACCGCGACGGCGTCGCCGTTCCCAGTGACCGGGACCGCCAAGGGCATCATCACCACCGACGCGGACGTCGACGTGTTCTCCGTGGTCGCTGCCGCAGGTCCGCTCACGTTCTCCGCCAATCCCGCGGCGAAGGGTCCGAACCTCGACATCAAGCTCGAGCTGCTCGACAGCGCCGGCAACGTCATCACGAGCAACGACCCGCCGTCGGCGCAGCCGAGCAGCAGCAACGACGACTACGTCACGGGTCTCGGGGCCACGGTGTCGTCCACCGTCGCCGCCGGCACGTACTTCGTGCGCGTGCAGGGCGTCGGCAGCGGTGATCCCGCCACGATGGGTTACAGCGGCTACGGCAGCGTCGGTCAGTACACGCTGACGGGCAGCGTGACCGCTCCCGAGAGCATCCCGACGGTTTCGGTCAACAACGTTGCCGTGAGCGAAGGCAACGCCGCGACGACCAACGTGACGTTCACCGCTTCACTCTCCGCGCCGGCGTCCGCTGCGGTGTCGGTGAACTGGGCGACGTCCGACGGCACCGCGCTCGCAGGCTCGGATTACACGGCGGCGAGCGGCACGTTGACGATCCCTGCCGGACAGACGAGTGCGACCTTCACCGTGCTCGGCACAGGCGACACGACTCCGGAGACGCACGAAAAGTTCAACGTCACCTTGTCGTCCGCGGTGGGCGCGACGATCAACGGCGGCAGCGGCGTCGGCACCCTCGTCAACGACGACGGCATCGGCATCAGCATCGGCGACGTCACGAAGTACGAAGGCACCGGGGCGAATACGACCTTCAAGTTCACGCTCACGCTGTCGAACGCCCCGATTTCGGCGATCGGTGTCACGGTCACCAGCGCCAACGGCACCGCCATCGCTGGCGGCAACGACTACTGGTTCAAGTGGCAGACCCTCACGTTCGTCGCCGGCCAGAAGACGCAGACCTTCTCGATCTCCGTGCGGGGCGATGCGGTCAAGGAGGGCGACGAGATGTTCTACGTGAACCTCACGAACCCGACCGGGACCGGCGCCAAAATCACCGACGCCCAGGGCGTCGGCACCATCACCAACGACGACTAAACCGTCGGGCCTTAATGGCCGGTCCGGCCGGTGCGTTCTTCGCGGTCGGCGGCTTTGGCGGCGTAGCCCAGGATGATGGCGGGGCCGAGCACGAGGGCGGCCACTGCCAAGCACACGACGACGATCGTCGTTTCCGTGGATTTGAGCCCGGTCGCCATGCCGAAGACGAACACGACGAGCGCGACGCCCAGCAGCGCGTACCCGACGCGCTGACCCGTCGACGCCAGCCGCGTCGCTTGCGCGCGGCGTCGCAGGATGCGTTCGTCCTCGTCGGAAGCGTCCATTGGCGTCAGTCTTTCAGGACGGCCGCGAGCACTTGCGGGAGGTCGCGCACGTTGAAGTGGCGCGCCGCGATCTCGTAGTTGTGTTCCAGTGCCTTGTTGTCGTCGAGTTCGACCGTGTCGGTGTCGTACCAGTGGAAGCCGAAGGCGCGCAGTTCTTCGAGCACGGGGTACGACCCGACGACGAGCGGCTTGCGGTGAATCGCCGACTCGATGGTGGGGTTGCCGAACCCCTCCCACGTCGACGGGAACGTGACGACGTCGCACGCTTCGTACGCGTCCGCGATCGTGACTCCCGCGGGCATGCCACGAATCGTCGGGACGCTTCGCTCGTCGAGGAGCGCGTCGAGCACCGGTTCGTAGTCCTCTTCGGCGGGCCCGGCGAGCCACAGCGTTGCGCCGAGCTTCTCGGCGACGCGGATCGACTCCGGGATGTTCTTGCGCGCGATCGCCCGCGTCGGCTGCAGCGCCAGGAGTCCCTCTTCGTCGAGCGCGTCGCGCGCCGTCGACGCGCTGCCGACGGGTGTCACGTCGAAGTGGTTGTAGACGACGTGCGCGTCGATGCCGCGCTCGCGTAGCTGCGCTTGCGTGAGCTGGTTGATGCACACGTGCGACCAGCGTTCGTCCGTCGGCAGTGGCTGCGTCCAGCGCGCGAAGCGGTCGCGCTGCCACGGGACGTCGTGATGGCGCAGGACGGCGCGGCGGCCGCGCAATGCATCGGCGACGGCGCTGCCGGCGCGCGGGTTGAGCGGCAACGAGCAGATGTTCTCGGCGATCACCACCTCGGCGTCGGCGAATGTCGCGGCGAGTTCGTCGTGCGGTGGTGGCGCGACGTCGTCGGGTGCGTCGTAGGCGAGGCCCGGATAGATGACATCGGCGACCCCGTCGCCGGCCACGGTGAGCACGTCGTAGCCGAGGACGCGGAGCGCGCCGATCCACTTCGCGGCCTCGACCGACACGCCGTCGGCGTGACCCAAGCGATACGACACGACTACGGCTTTCGGCACGAGCGATGAGACTACGGTCGATGCCGATGGCCGAAGAACTCCTGTACGACATCGCCGACGGCGTGGCCACGCTCTCGATCAACCGACCCGAACGGCGCAACGCGTTGTCGTGGGACGTCATCGCGCAGATGCGAGCGCGCGTCGCCGAAGCGAAGGCCGACACCGACGTGCGCGTCGTCGTCATCACCGGAGCGGGCGACAAAGCGTTCTGCGCGGGAGCCGACCTCGGCAACATGGCCGACGGAGCGAGCTTTCTCGAACTCCACGAAGGGCGAGGCGGACTCGCCGAGTTGTTCCAAGAACTGTGGGCGCTCGGCAAGCCGACGATCGCGCGAGTGCACGGCTACGCGCTGGCCGGTGGCCTCGGTCTGGCGCTGGCGTGCGACTTGGTGATCGCCGCCGACAACGCCGTGTTCGCCACGCCCGAGATCGACGTCGGTCTGTGGCCGTTCATGATCACCGTTCCTCTCACGCGTTCGATGCCGCCGAAAAAGGCGCTGGAGTTGATGCTGACCGGCCGGCGCGTCGACGCCTCCGAGGCCGAGCGCATCGGCTTCGTCAACCGCGTGGTGCCGCTCGCGGAACTCGACGCCGCCGTCGCCGAGCTGGCGTCGTCGCTGGCGGCGAAGTCGCCTGCGGTGATGAAGCTCGGCCGTGACTCGTTCTACGACGTGATCGATCGCAGCGCCGCCGAGGCGCTCGCCCTGCTGCACCCGTTGCTGACGCTGACCACGCTGACCGAGGACGCGCAAGAGGGCATCGCCGCGTTCGCCGAGAAGCGACGTCCGCAGTGGAAGGGTCGCTAAGAGGCGTGTCTGAAAGACTCCGGCGATGCAGCGGCGCGCACTGATCACCGGCATCACGGGCCAGGACGGCTCGTACCTCGCCGAACTTCTGCTCGACAAGGGATACGACGTTGTAGGCATCGTGCGCCGGACGAGCACGCCGAACTTCGAACGCATCCGGCACCTCGAAGAACGGATCACGTTGGTCGGTGCTGATCTCACCGACCAGACGAGCCTCGTCAACGCCATCAGCGAGCACCGGCCCACGGAGGTGTACAACCTCGCAGCGCAGAGCTTCGTCTACGAGAGTTTCCGCCAGCCGGTCATCACCGGCGACGCGACCGCGCTCGGTGTGACGCGGTTGCTCGACGCGATCCGCATGGTCGATCCGTCGATTCGGTTCTACCAAGCCTCGTCGTCGGAGATGTTCGGCAAGGTCGTGGAGACGCCGCAGCGCGAGACGACGCCCTTCCACCCGCGCAGCCCGTATGGCGTCGCGAAGGTGTACGGCCACTGGATCACCGTCAACTACCGCGAGAGCTACGGCATGCACGCGTCGAGCGGGATTTTGTTTAACCACGAGAGCGAGCGTCGTGGCCTCGAGTTTGTGAGCCGCAAGATCACCAACGGGGTGGCTCGGATCCATCACAAGATCGACAAGGAGCTCGTGATGGGCAACATGGACGCCAAGCGCGACTGGGGCTTCGCCGGCGACTACGTCAAGGCGATGTGGCTCATGCTGCAACAGGACGAGCCTGGCGATTACGTCGCGGCGACGGGCGAGACCCACGCCGTCAGCGAGTTCTGCCGCTTGGCGTTCGCGCACGCGGGGCTCGACTGGGAAGACCACGTGCGCACCGACCAAAAGTTCTTCCGCCCGGCCGAAGTCGATCTGCTCATCGGCGACGCGTCGAAAGCGCGTGAGCGCTTGGGGTGGCGACCAGAGGTGACGTTCGAGGGTCTCGTGGCGCGCATGGTCGACGCCGACATCGAACGCATCGGCGCGCTCAAGCGCGCCGGCCTGCTGGGCTAAGTCGTCGCCGAGCGGCGCTGCATGAAGTAGACGATCGCCGCGGTGCAGATCACCGCGAGGATGATGCCGCCGGGCCGCCCGAAGATGAGCTTGCCGATGAGCCCGCCGATGAACGAACCGGCGATGCCGACGAGGATCGTCTGACCCGTCCCCATCGGGTTCGGCCCGGGGACGGCGAGGCGGCCCAGCGCGCCCACGATGAGACCGGTGAGTACGAGTCCGATTAGGAACAGGATCATGCCTACTGTCTTACTCCCGTGAGCGACGTTTCAACCACGATTGACGGGCGCGTCGCCACGATCACCATCGACCGCCAGTCGCGCCGCAACGCCGTCGACGCCGCCGCCTGCGACGCCATCGGACAGGCCGTGGTGGCCAGCGTCGAAGACGGAGCGCGCGCCGTCGTGCTCACCGGAGCGGGCGGCCACTTCTGCAGCGGCGCTGATCTCGGCGAAGCGGATCGCGTTCGCTTCGCGATTCGCACCTGCCTCGACACGTTCCGCGCAGCGCCCGTCGTCACGATCGCCGCGATCGAAGGGTTCGCACTCGGCGCGGGAGTCCAGTTCGCCGCCGCCTGCGACGTCCGCGTCGCCACGCCGACGGCCCGCTTCGGTGTGCCGGCGGCGAAGCTCGGGTTGGCCGTCGACCACAAGACGGTGCAGCAGGTGACGACGCTGTTGGGCGGTAGTCAAGCGCGGGCGATGTTGCTGGCGTCAGAAGAGATCGACGGAGAGCGCGCCTACGACCTCGGGTTCGTGAACCGCCTCGGAACACTCGCCGACGCGCAGGCGTGGGCCGCCGAGATCGCGGCGCGGGCGCCGCTGACGATCGCCGCGCACAAGCTGGCCTTGAACCGCGTCGAAGCGGAACTGGCGGACGACGACGTCGCCGCCGCCGTGAATCGCGCGTGGTCCAGCGCCGACTTGGCCGAGGGTCGCGCCGCGTTCGCCGAGAAGCGCACGCCGAACTTCACCGGGGAATAGCAGCGTGGCCGATCCGAGCATCCCCGCGGCCTTCGGCGCCGGTGTGATCTCGTTCCTCTCGCCGTGCGTGCTGCCGTTGGTGCCCGGTTACCTGGCGATGATGTCGGGGCTCAACGGCGAACAACTGGCCGACCCCCAAGGCGCCGATCAGCGCCGCGTGCTGCGCGCCACGCTGCTGTTCGTCGCCGGGTTCTCGGTCGTATTCGTCGCACTCGGTGCCTCCGCTAGCGCCGTCGGCGACTTCTTGTTCCAACACAAGGTCGTGTTCAACCGCGTCGCCGGTGTCGTCGTGATCGTGATGGGTCTGTTCTTGGCGGGGATCGCGTCACCGCGCCTGCTCGAAGCCGAGAAGCGCTTTCACGTCTCGCCGCGTCGACTCGGTCCGTACGCCGCTCCGGTGATGGGCATGGCGTTCGCCTTCGGCTGGACACCGTGCTTGGGACCGATCCTCGCGGCCCTTCTCGTCATGGCGAGCCACGAAGGCACCGTCGTCAAAGGCGCGGGCCTACTGCTCGTGTACTCGCTCGGGCTCGGGGTGCCTTTCGTGTTGAGCGGCATCGGTCTGGCGCGTCTCGAGTCGACGTTCAAATTCGTGAAGCGTCACTACCGGGTCATCAACGGTGTTGCCGGCGCGCTGCTCGTCTACTTCGGCTTCTTGCTGTTCACGAACCACCTCACGCGCATCGCGTCCAACCTCGTGAACTTCTTCGACGGCCACGGACTCGGCTGGTTGATTCGTTAGACGTTGGCCGGCAAGAGGCGCTGGAAGTTCTCGAAGAAGATGAACAGCGTCACCGCCATCGGGATCGCCGCCACCGCCCACACGATCCACTTGTGACCGATCCAACGCCGCACGCCGTACGCGCCCGCCCAGATCGCAGCGAACGCCAAGCCCCACATCACGGCCGGCCCGCGCGCCGTCGTGCCGCCCGAAAGCCCGGCTGGATCCGTTTGGGGTTGCGCCGTCGACGTGTCGGGTGGCGGCGCCGGTAACGCGACGCCGATCAACTTCGCGGTGACGACCATGCGCGAGCTCGCCGAGAAACGCGGGTGACAGGTCGTCAGCGTCAGGCGGTTATCGGGGGTGTTGTCGAGCACGCTGACTTCGCTGGGCCGCACGATCTGCGTGTCCATCACCTCGTAACGGAAACTTCCCTGCAGGGTCGTGATGAGAATCGGGTCCGACGGCTTGAGCTCGTCGAGGTTGTAGAACGGCGCGCCGTACGTCGTGCGGTGACCGGCGATCGCGGCGTTGCCCTGCTGGCCCGGCATCGGCGTGTCGGGGTAGTGGCCCGGTCCTTTTTTCAGGTCGGGGACGCCGACGCCCTGCACGACGGTCTTCTCGACGCCGATCTTCGGGATCTTGATAACGGCGACGGCGCCGCCGGCGGGCAGCGCCGGCGGGTCGAGCGTGGTCGCCTCGTTCACAGGTGGCGCCTTCGCCTGCGCCTGCTTGAACGCGTGGCCGAGGTCTTTCTGGCTGCGGGCCTCGGAGATCCCGGTGCCCCACAACTCGTAGGCGACGAACAGCAGCATGAGCGTGCCGACGGCCATGAAGACGCGCCCGACCGCAGAAACAATCGGTCGCCATCCCACGGACAGGAAGGTACTTGCCGAACGCGCCTGCTTGGTAACAGGGCAAGGCCCCCTCGTAGCATTGGTGCCGCCTCATGGAGCCCCTCCACCCGCCCGATCACATCGGGCCCGCCACCGGCGAGCCTGTTGTCCGCCTCCGATCCGTCGTCGCACTGCTCGGCGGCTTTCCCGCACTCGCGGGCGCTGATCTGACGGTCGAGCGCGGCGACGTGGTGCTGCTGCGAGGGCCGAACGGCGCCGGCAAGTCGACGGTGCTGCGCGTGTGCGCGGGTCTGGTCCCGGTGGCGCGCGGCGAAGCGAGCGTGCTCGGGGTCGACATCGTGCGCGACCGCACGTCGGTACGCCGGCGCGTGGCGATGCTCGGGCACGCGGGCTTCCTGTACGACGACCTGACCGTCCGCGAGAACGTCACCTTCGCCGTGCGGGCTGCGGGCGGCGACGTCGCCACCGTCGCGCCGGCGCTCGAACGCCTCGGCGTCGCCGGGCGTCTGGCCACGACCCGTGTGGCGTCGCTATCCGCCGGGCAGCGCCGCCGTACGTCGCTCGCCGCGCTCGTCGCACGCGGCGCGGAGCTGTGGTTGCTCGACGAACCCCACGCCGGGCTCGACGAGGACGGCCGCGACTTGATCGACGGCGTCGTGCGCGGCGCGACGGCCGCCGGCGCCACCGTGGTCATCGCCAGTCACGACACCGATCGCGCCACGGCGCTGTCGACGCGCGTGCTGACGGTCGCCGGCGGCATGGTGAGCGCGGAGGCCGTCCGTGTTCCGTGACGCGTCCCTCGTGGCCGGCAAGGACCTGCGGATCGAGCGGCGGTCGCGCGTGACGACCCAACAGATCGCGCCCTTCGCCGTATTGGTGCTCGTGCTCTTCGCGTTCGCGCTCGACCCCGACCGCGGCGTGCTCGGGCGCGCGTCGGCAGGGCTGTTCTGGTTGGCGGTGGTGTTCTGCACGGTGCTGGCCGTCCAACGTTCGGCGGCGGTGGAAGTCGCCGACAAGGCGGGGGAGGGAATGCGGCTCGCCGGTTTGGAGCCAGGCGGGGTCTTCCTCGGCAAGGCGATGGCGGTCGCCGCGCAGCTGGCGCTGCTCGAAGTGCTCCTCGGCGCCGGCGTCGTCGTCCTGTACGGCACGCACCTGCACGATCCGGTCGTGCTGGTCGCCACGGCGGTGCTGGCCACGGTGGGTCTGGCGTGCGCGGGCACGGCCTACGCGGCCGTCGCCGCCAGCCTTCGCGTCGGGAACACCTTGCTGCCGCTGCTCCTTTTGCCCGTACTTGCCCCGGTTCTGCTGGCGGCGACGCGCGCCTGGGAGGCCGGATTGGCGGGTGTGTCGAGTGACGCGATTAGCTGGCTGGAGTTACTCGCCGCATTCGCGGTGCTGTACGTCGCAGTCGGTGTCGTCGGGTACGGCACCCTTCAGGAGGAGTCATGAAGTCAGTGCGCGTGCTCGGCGCCCTCGCCGTGGTCACGCTGACCGGCACCGTCGTGCTCGGACTCGGGCTTCCGGCGACGTACGAGCAGCGCACCTACTCGCGCATGCTGGCGTTGCACCCGCCGCTGGCGTGGACGGCCTACGTGGCGTTCGGCGTCACGGCCGCAGCGTCGATCTTGTACCTGTGGCCGCGCACGCGTCGGGCGCGGTTCGACGCTGTCGCCGCGGCGTCCGCGGAGCTCGGCGTGCTCTTCACCGGTCTGACCTTGATCACCGGCAGTCTGTGGGGGCGGCCGACGTGGGGTGTGTGGTGGACGTGGGACGCCCGCCTCACCACCACGGCGTTGATGTTCGTCATCTATCTCGGATATCTCGCGCAACGCGGGCTCGCCGACACCGCGGCCGCGCGGGCGAAACGCTCGGCGATGATCGCGGTCATGGCCGTCATCGTCGTGCCCATCAACCACATGTCGGTCGAGTGGTGGCGCACGTTGCATCAAGGGCGGTCGTTGGCTTCGCTGAAACCGGGCAGCGAGCTCGACGGCGACTTCATCGCGGCCATGCTTCTCGGGTTCCTGGCGATGACGCTCACCTATGTGTGGCTTCTCGTCATGCGCACCAAAGTGATCGAGGCTGAAGCCGACCTCGAAGAGGACGCGCTGGCCGACGCCATCGCGGCGCGCCGTCAGGAAGCGCTGGCGACATGAGCGGCTACGTGGTGGCGTGTTACGCGGTGACGATCGGCTCGTTGAGCGCGTATTCGATCTGGGCGATGGCGCGCCTGCGGGCGGTCAACAAGCGCGGGCCGCGGCAGTGAAGCGTGGCTACGCGGGCATCTTCCTGGCAGTAGCGGTTGCGGTCGCAGGGCTGCTGCTGTGGCAGGGCCTGAAGAACGCGACGGTGTACTTCAAGACCGCCGACGAGGCGGTCGCGCAACGCGCCAGCCTCGGCACGCGCCGCTTCCGGCTCGAGGGCGTCGTCGAACCGGGTTCGGTGCACGAGCGCAAACAGTTCGTCGACTTCGTCGTCTCCGAGAACGACGCCGAAGTGCGGGTGCACCATGTCGGCGATCCTCCTGAGCTGTTCAAGCCGAACATCCCGGTCGTCCTCGAAGGCCACTTCGACGGCCAGGTCTTCCAGAGCGATCGCATCCTCGTGAAGCACACGTCCGAGTACCGCAAGGAACACAAGGGACGCGTGAAGGACTACAAGCAGTGACCGCGATCGTCGGGCACAGCGCGGCGCTGCTCGGGTTGCTGGCGTCGACGATCGGCGGGGTCAGCCTCGTCGTCGGACTCGCGCGCGGGCGCACCAACCTGGTGCGCGCCGCGTGGAGTTACGTGTGGTTCGTCGTCGCCGCAGCCGTGATCGGTATGGGCGCCATGGAGTTCGCGCTCGTGCGCCACGACTTCTCGCTCCAGTACGTCGCCGAACACGGGAGCCGGCACACGCCGCTGCTGTACACGATCGCCGGCGCGTGGTCGGCGCTCGAAGGCTCGATCTTGCTGTGGGTGCTCGTGCTGTCGATCTACCTCGCGGCGTTGACGTTGCGGCATCGCGCGCAGCGCGAAGACCCGGTGTTCGGGTGGGCGCTGGTGGTGATGCTGGCGGTCGCCGCGTTCTTCTTCTTCCTCCTGCTCGGCGCCGCCGACCCGTTCCACACCATCAAGGGCGTCATCCCGACCGACGGCCCCGGCCCGAACCCGCTGCTGCAGAACCATCCGTTGATGGCGATCCACCCGCCGTTCCTCTACGGCGGCTTTGTCGGCTTCACGGTGCCGTTCGCGTTCGCGCTGGCATCGCTCATCACGGGCCGCGTCGACGAAGGCTGGGTGTTGGCGATGCGGCGCTGGACGCTCGTGGCGTTCGGGCTGTTGACCGTCGGCATTGTGCTGGGCGCGTGGTGGTCCTACGAGGTCCTCGGGTGGGGCGGCTTCTGGGCGTGGGATCCCGTCGAAAACACGTCGTTCCTGCCGTGGTTGACGGCGACGGCGTATCTCCACTCTGTGCTCGTCCAAGAGCGCCGCGGGATGTTGCGTGTGTGGAACCTGTCGCTGGTGACCGCGACGTTCGCCCTCACGATCCTCGGCACGTTTCTGACGCGCTCCGGCGTGCTCGAGTCGGTGCACAGCTTCAGCGAGTCCGGCATTGGTCCGTTGTTGCTCGGGTTCTTCGGCGTGATCGTGGTCGTCGTGTGCGGCCTGTTGGCGTGGCGCGGCGACGCGTTGCGGTCACCGGGGATGATCGACTCACCGGTGTCGCGCGAAGCGGCGTTCCTCATGAACAACCTGCTGTTCGCCGCCTTCGCGTTCGTGGTGCTGCTCGGGACGGTCTTCCCGCTCATCGCCGAAGCCATCAACAACAGCCGGCTCACGATCGGGCGCCCCTACTTCGACCGCATGACCGGACCGATCGGGTTGGCGCTGCTGTTCCTCATGGCGGTGGCGCCGGCGCTGCCATGGCGCAAGGCGAGCAAGGGCGTGATGCGCGATCGCTTGTTGGTCCCCGCGTGGATCGGCGGCATCACGCTGCTGGCGCTCGTCGTGTTCGGCGTGCGCAGCTTGGCGGCGCTGGTGGCCTTCAGCCTCGGCGCGTTCGCCGGCGCAGCGGCGTTGCGACAACTTGTGCTCGCGGCGCGCGCCGCTCGCCGCTCCGGCCAGCCGTGGTGGCGTGGCGTGGTCGGACGCGCCAACGGCGGCATGATCGTGCACCTCGGCGTCGTCGTCGTCGCCGTCGGCTTCGCGGCGTCGATGTCGTTCGTCCAACGCGACGAAGTGCGCCTCAAGCCCGGTGAATCCGCCAAGGTGGGTCGTCATCACGTCACCTATCTCGGTGTCGACCACGTCAAGTACGCGACGCGCTCCGCCGAGCGCGCGTCGGTGCGCGTCGACGGCGGGCGGGTCTATCGCCCCGCGCTGAGTAAGTATCCGTTCGCCACGCAGGCCATCGGCACACCGTCGGTTCGCTCCGGTGTCATCGACGACGTCTACCTCACGCTCGTGACGACGCCGTCAGATCCGAAGGGCACGGCGGTCATCGGCATTATCGTGACGCCCTTGGTGAACTGGCTGTGGACCGGCGGGTTGATCATGGGTCTGGGCACCGCGATGGCGCTCGTGCCCGGCCGCCGCCGCGTGCCGACCGCCCCGGCCTCGCAGCCCGGTCCAGTGCCGGAGCCCGAACCGGTCGCCGTATGACGAGTGGCGTGCTGGCGCGTCGGCGCGTCGCGCCCTGGATCGCGGGTGCGGTCGCCATCGTGCTGCTGGTCGTCATCGTCGTTGCGGCGCGCGCCAAGCCTGCGGAACAGCGCACCGCGGACAGCCCGCTGCTCGGGCATCGCGCGCCTGCGGTCGCCGGTGCGGTGATCTCGGGCCCGGCACAGACCCTCGACTACCTGCGGGGCAAGTACGTGGTCGTCAACTTCTTCGCCACGTGGTGCGTGCCGTGCCGGCAAGAGCATCCCGAGCTCGTGCGGTTCGCCGCGCACCATGCGTCGCTCGACGACGCCGCGGTGATGCAGGTCGTCTACGGCGACCGCGCGTCGACGGTGAGGTCGTTCCTGCACAAGAACGGGGGTGACTGGACGGTCGTCGACGACCCGAAGGGCTCCATCGCGCTCGACTGGGGCGTGCGCGGCCTGCCCGAGAGCTACCTCGTGGACCCGAAGGGGTTCGTGATCTACAAGATCACCGGCGGTGCCGACGACAGCGGCCTCGAGGCGCTGCTGCGGCAGGCAAAGGCCGGCGAAACCCGGTGACGCGAACGCGCGTGGCGTGGCTCGCGCTCGCCGCCGCAGTCCTGGTCGCTGTCGGCGTCGCGCTGTCCGGCGGAACCGACCACCACGCCACGGCGGCGCAGCGCGCTGACGCGATCGCTCACAACGTCCGGTGTCCGACGTGCAGCGGCCAGTCGGTCGCCGAGTCGGCGTCGCCCGCCGCGCAAGCGATCCGTACCGAAGTGCGCCGACGCATCGACGCCGGCCAGTCACGCCAACAGATCGAGGCGTACCTCGAGACGCGCTACGGCAGCGACATCCTGTTGACGCCTCCGCGCAGCGGCATCGGCGGGCTGGTGTGGATCGTGCCGGTGATCGCCGTGGTCGTCGCCGGTGGCGCGCTGGTGCTGGCGTTGCAGCGCTGGTCGCGGCGATCGCTCGCCCATCCGAGCGATGAAGACCGCGCGCTCGTGGCGCGCGCCGAGCAGCGATGAACGACGCCGATCGATCGGAGCTGACCGCCGAGCGCGAGTTCCTGCTGCGTTCCATCGCCGACCTCGACGACGAGCAAGCCGCGGGCGATCTCGCCACCGAAGACTTCGCCGCGTTGCGCGACGACTACGTGGCGCGCGCCGCGGTCGTGATGCGCGCCCTGGAGGCTGATTCGGTTCCCGCCAGCGCCCCCGTGCCGGGTGATCGCAATCCGCGACGCACCGCGCTCGTCGTCGTGGCGTGCGTCGCCGTCGCCGGGATCGCCGGCGTGGCGCTCGCCGCGACCGTCGGTTCGCGCCAGGCGGGCGCGCCGCTCACCGGGTCGCTACCGGAGAGCAGCGGCGATCGCATGGCCCGCGCCGAACAACTCGTGCAGTCGAACAAGATTCTTGACGCCCTCAAGGTCTACGACCAGATCATCAAGGACGACCCGAAGAACGCGCCCGCATTGGCCGAGCGCGGTTGGGTCACGCATGCGGTGCCCGGATTCCAACAGGACGGTCTCAGCTACATCGACCGCGCCATCGCCGCCGACCCGACCTACGCCGAGGCGCACTTCTTCCGCGGGATGATTTTGTGGAAGGACAACCACGACCCCGCAGGCGCGGTCGCGGAGTTCCGCCTGTTTTTGGCGAATAGCCCGGGTGGCGCCGAGGAACAGACCGTCAAGTCGCTGCTGCACGACGCCGCCGCGGAGGCGGGAATCCCCAGCGAGTAGTCATGCTCGCGAAAGTTCCTCTTTACCTGCACGCAACGTAGGCGTACTTTTCCGGCATTCCTTGAGTCCTGGTCGGGCTGAGTGGGGGTAGTCCGGCCGGGATCTCGGGAATCTTTCGCGTTCAGCCCGCTCCCAGCGCGCGCAGCTTCTCGACGACGGACGGGAACGCGCTGGCGAAGGCGCGGATGTCGTCGTCGCCGGTCGACCAGCCCACCGACACGCGCAGGCTGCGGTGCGCGTCGACGCCCATCGCTTCGAGCACCGGCGAGGGCTCCAGCGACTCAGACGAACACGCACTGCCGGAGTGTGCCGCCACGCCGGCCTGATCGAGGCCGAGTAGCACGGCTTCGGCCTCGACGCCCTGCGCGCCGACGCACACGATGTGCGGAACGCGGGCGACGGGGTCGCCGTACTGCGTGACGTCGGGCACCGCCAGCGCGGCGTCGGCGGCGGCGCACGTCTGCAAGTAATTCTCGTTGGCTTCGCGCTCTTGGTTTGCGGCGAGCACGTCGGCGACGGCCGCCATCGCTTCGACGAGGGCGACGGATTCAAGCCCGGCGCGCCGCGCCCGCTCTTGGTCTCCGCCGAGCAGCAGCGGATCGAGGCGCAGCCCGCGCCGCACGAGCAGCGCGCCAACGCCGACGGGACCGCCGAACTTCGACGCGCTCACCGACAACAGATCCACACCGAGATCGTCGAAGGCGATCGGCACGTGACCGGCCGCGGCGGCGGCGTCGACGTGGAGCAACACGCCGCGCTCGCGACACAGTTCGGCGATCTCGACGACGGGTTGCAGCGTCGCCACCTCGTGATTCGCCCACTGGCAGTGCACGAGTGCGACGTTGTGGTCGAGCAGCGCGCGCACGCTGTCGACGTCGATGCGACCGAAGCCGTCGACCGCGGGCACGAGCACTTCTCCGTGACGCGCCGACGCGTCGCGAACGGCGGAGTGTTCGACCGCGGCGGCGACGAACGCGCCACTGGGACGGCGACCGGCGGCGCCGAAGCACGCAGCGTTTATCGCTTCCGTGGCGCCGCTGGTGAACACCACCGAGCGCGGCCGCGCGCCGAGAAACGACGCGACGCGTTCGCGCGCGTCCTCGAGCGCGGCGCGGGTCATGCGCCCTTCGGTGTGGACGCGACCGGGATCGCCGGTGACGTCGATCCATTCGAGCAGCGCAGCCTTCGCTTCGGGCCGCAGCGGCGAGACCGAGGCGTGATCGAGGTACGCGCGGCTCACTACGAAAGCGAGGTGACGCAGGCGCCGTCGCCCATGGCACGCGAGCTTTCGGTCACGGGCACGGTCTCGCCGTACAGGCCGGCGAGCATGCCGCGCACCATGCCGCGGTCGACGGCGCACATGACGGGATGTTCGTGCGCGGCGTTGCCGAACGGGCACTGGTCGCTGATGATGCGCAGCGACGTACCGCGCGCCTCGGCGTGGGCCGCGAAGCCGTGCGCAGTGAGCGCGTCGGCGACCGCCGCGAGCGCCGACTTGAACGATCGGTGCACGTCGCCGGGCGACATCCGCTCGGCGAGCGACCGGCCGTATTCCTCGCCGACGGATTCGGCAAGCTTTTCGGCCTCGGCTTCGGGCAGGAGCGCCAGCGCGCGACCGAGCAACGTCGCCAGCAGGTCGTCGCGGCGGGTGTGCACGTCGAGCGGTTCGACGATCGCCGACGCCTTGTAGTGCTTCGAAGGCCGACCGGCACCGATCTGCGCGCTGCGCTTGACCGTCACCTCGAGGTAGCCACCGGCGGCGAGCTTGTCGAGGTGATGGCGGGCCACGTTCGGGTGGAGCGCGAACTTGTCGGCGACGGCGGTGGCCGTCACGCCCTCGAGCGACTCGCGGGCGTAGAGGTAGATGTCGCGCCGGGTGGGATCACCGAAGGCAGAGGTGACAGCGGAAACCGCTGCTGCGAATTCGGCATCCGTGGACACACCGATATTCTACCTATCCAGATAGGAGAAATACCCGTGACCGTTTCGCAAGACCAGATCATCGAGGCGTTGCGCCCCGTCCAGGACCCGGAGCTGCGCCGCAGCATCGTCGACTTGGGCATGGTGAAGGACGTCGCCATCGACGGCGACGCCGTCACCGTCACGGTCGCGCTGACCGTCGCCGGCTGCCCGCTGCGCGCCGAGCTGACGAGCCGCGTTAGCGAAGCGGTCGTCGGTGCGGGCGCCAGTGCCGCCACGGTCGAATTCACCGTGATGACCGACGAAGAGCGGGCGAAGGTGTCCGAGATCATGGGTGGCGCGGGCCACGGTCACGCGCACGGCGCTGGAGACGGCCACCAGCACGCGCCGGCCAAGCCGCTGCCGTTCCGTGAGGGCAGCCGCACGCGCGTCATCGGCGTCAACTCAGGCAAGGGCGGCGTGGGCAAGAGCTCGGTCACGGTCAATCTCGCCATCGCACTCAAGCAACTCGGCTACGACGTCGCCGTTCTCGACGCCGACGTCTACGGCTTCTCGGTGCCGGCGATGCTCGGCGTCGACAGCCCCCCGACGGTGATCGACCAGATGATGATGCCGCCCGAAGCGAACGGCATCCGGTGCATCTCGATGGGCTTCTTCATCGACGAAGACCAAGCGGTCATCTGGCGCGGCCCGATGCTGCACAAGGCGCTCGAGCAGTTCCTCACCGACGTGTACTGGGACGAGCCCGACTTCCTCGTCGTCGACATGCCGCCGGGAACCGGTGACGTGTCGCTCTCGATGGCGCAGTACCTGCCGCGCGCCGAGATCTACGTCGTGACGACGCCGCAGGCGGCGGCCCAGCGCGTCGCCCAACGCACCGCGGCCATGGCGAAGAAGCTGAACCTTCCGGTCCGCGGTGTCATCGAGAACATGTCGTGGTTCACCGGCGACGACGGCAAGCGCTACGAGCTGTTCGGCAGCGGTGGTGGCCAGCTGCTCGCCGACGACATCGAGGCGCCGCTGCTCGGCCAGATCCCGCTCGTGCCCGAGCTGCGCCAAGGTGGCGACGATGGCGAGCCCATCACCGTGAGTGATCCCGACAGCGAAGCGGCGCAAGCATTTCTCGAGCTCGCCAAGCGCATCGCCGACCTGGGCGCGTCCCGCGTCTACCGGTCGGAACTGAAGTTGGGGTAGGACCCCCGCATGCGTACCGCTTTGCTGACCGGAGGCGCCGGCTACATCGGCAGCCACACCGCCGTGGCGTTGCTCGAGGCCGGTTGGTCCGTCGTGCTCGTCGACAACTTGCGCAATAGCTCGACGGTCGCCGTCGAACGCATCGGCGAACTGACCGGCCGTGACGTCGCCTTCCACCAAGTCGACATCCTCGACGAGGATGCACTCGACGCCGTGTTCGGCCAGTACGACGTCGACGCCGTCGTCCACTTTGCCGGGCTCAAGGCCGTCGGCGAGTCGGTCGAGAAACCGCTCGACTACCACGAGACCAACGTCGCCGGATCGGTGAGCCTGTTGAAGGTCATGCGCAACGCCGGCGTACGCGACCTCGTCTTCTCGTCGTCGTGCACGGTGTACGGCGACAAGGGTGAAGAACCGGTGACCGAGGCGATGCCGGTCGGCGAAACCGCGAGCCCCTACGGCCGCACCAAGCTCTACGTCGAGGACATGCTGCGCGACTTGGCCGTCGCCGAGGACGGGTGGCGCATCGCCATCCTGCGCTACTTCAATCCCGTCGGCGCCCATCCGAGCGGCCGCATCGGCGAAGACCCGAAGGGCATCCCGAACAACCTCGTGCCCAATGTCATGCAGGTCGCCGTCGGGCGCCGGCCGAAGGTGCGGGTGTTCGGCGACGACTATCCGACGCCGGACGGCACGTGAATCCGCGACTACATCCACGTCGTCGACCTCGCCGAGGGCCACGTCGCCGCGCTCGAACGGCTCGACGTCATCGACGGCGCCGAGGTCGTGAACCTCGGGACCGGCCGCGGCTATTCGGTGCTCGAACTGATCACCGCCGCATCGAAAGCGGTGGGCCACGACATTCCGTACGAGATCGAAGGGCGTCGGTCCGGCGACATCGCGACGGTGTCGGCCAACCCGACGCACGCGCGTGAGGTGCTGGGGTGGCAGGCCAAGCGCGGGCTCGACGACATGATGGTCGACCACTGGCGCTGGCAGTCGAACAACCCGAACGGCTACGCCGCCGAGGACTAAACGCCGCGGGGGAGCTTGGCTCGGTCCCACCCGAGGTATTCGACGGCGAGGTTGAGCGCGTAGCGATCGGTCATGCCGCTGACGTGTTGCACCGCGGTGGCGAGCACTTCTGACTCACGGCTCCCCGGGTCGAGGCCGAGTTCGCCGGGACGGGCGATGAACCACTCCGTGAGCGCGCGCAGCAATTCGATGACGCGCTCGGCTTGGTCGACGGAGTCGGGCCGCAAGTAGATGCGTTCGAAGTTGAACGCTCGGAACGCGGCGAGCGCTTCGGCTTCGGTCGTCTGCATCCCGACGACACCGTGGTCTTCGATCGTGCGCAGCACCGACGTGATGAACGCATCGAGCTGGCGTGAGCGGCGTACGCCGACGACGTCGGCGACCTCTTCGGGCAGGTCGCTGGCCTTGACGATGCCGGCGCGCACTGCGTCTTCGAAGTCATGGCACACATAGGCGATGCGGTCGGCCCAGGCGACGACTTCGCCCTCGGGCGTCTTCGGCGCCGGCCGGTTCCAGCTGTGATTTCGTACGGCGTCGAGCGTCTCCGCGCACAGGTTGAGCGGACGCAGCACGACGTCGGCGCCGTAGACCGCGTGGTGAAAGCCCCCCGGAGCGTACGGCGACAACGCCTCTTCGGACGCGTGCCCCGCCGGGCCGTGCCCGCAGTCGTGGCCGAGCGCCGCGGCTTCGGTCAGCGCCACGTTGAGGCCCGCGGGCCGCGCGATGCCTACGGCGACCTGCGCCACCTCGATGGCGTGCGTGAGGCGGTTGCGCAGGTGGTCGTCGTCGGGCGCGATGAACACCTGGCACTTACCGGCGAGGCGCCGGAACGGGCGGCTGTGCTTGATGCGATCGAGGTCGCGTTCGAAACACGTTCGAAAGCGGTCGGGATCTTCGGCAACGGCGCGCTCTCCGGCACCGTCGGCCCGCGTTGCGAACGGCGCCAACGCGACCGCCTCCGCATCCTCCCGCGCGCCGCGTTCGACCAGCGGCCAGGCGCCGTTGGCGACCCGCAACGCCGCGTGCGCGTGTTCGAAACTCATGCCGATGAGTATGACGCCGGGGTGTGACGCTAGAAACTGCGGCGTGCTGGCGTACATCTCGTATCACCCGCTGGTCCACATAAAGCTGGGCCCGCTCAGCGTGTCGCCCCACGGCATCGGGATCGCGGTGGGGTTTCTCGTCGGCGCTCGGGTCATGTTGCCGGCGGCGGAGAAGCGCGGCATCACCGCCGATGACGTCAGCGCGCTGCTGACCCGCGCTGCCATCGGAGCGATCATCGGGGCGCGCCTGGCGTACGTCCTCAACCACATCGGCGACTACACGCACCATCTCGTCGAGATCGTGATGATCCAGCACGGCGGCATTTCGCTGCTCGGCGGTTTCGCGGGCGCCATCCTGCTCGCGCTCCCGGAGATGAAGAAGCGTCGCCTGTCGTTCTGGCAGGTGATGGACGCCGCCGCGCCGGGCATGGCCGTCGGCGTGATCATCGGTCGCATCGGCGACCTCATCGTGTGGGACCACCTCGGCAAGGCGACGCACTTCTTCCTCGGCTACAAGTGCCCGCCGTCCGACGTCGCCACCGCGGTCCCGTGCATCGCCGGGCCGGGACACGCCGTACATCAGCCGGCGCTGTACGACTTCGTGCTCACGATCATCGTGTTGCTGGTGCTGCTGTGGCTGCGGCGCACGCCGCGCTACGACGGTTTCCTCATCGCCGTCTTCGGCGTTTTCTACGGCTTCAATCGCTTCCTCGAGGACTGGTTCCGCGTCGACGTCACGCACGGTCTCGGCCTCACCGGCAGCCAGTGGACCGCCGTCGTGACGATGTTGGTGTGCGCCGGGTGGTTGGTCTTCGGGCGTCGCACGCCCGGATGGGGTCGATGGAATGAGTTGGAGGAACGCACGACTAGCGTTCCTCCCGATCCGGTGAACCCGAATCCGGTGAACGAGGAGTGAAGTCGTGGACGTCCGTATTGGTGTGATCTACACAGGCAAGGAACTTGAGGTCGACCTGCCCGACGAGACGAACCGCGACGAAATCTCCAAGGCAATCGACGCTGCCGTCGCCGGCGACAGCCCGGTGTTGTGGCTGACGGACCGCAAGGGCAAGACCATCGGCGTGCCGTCGGAGAAGATCGCCTACGTGGAACTCGGTCGGCAATCGTCGGACCGCCGGGTGGGCTTCGGGGCTTAGTCGCCCCCGACTGATCATGGACGCGCCCGCCGATCTGCTTGATCGGCGCCTGCTCATCGTCACGGGCAAAGGCGGCGTCGGCAAGACGACCACTGCGGCGGCGCTGGCGCAGCTCGCGGCCGACCGCGGCAAGCGCACCCTCGTGTGCGAACTCGACGCCAAGGGCAACCTGTCGCACTTCCTCGAATGCGGCCCGACGCGCTTCGAGCCGCGCGAGGTCAGCCACAACTTGTTCGCCATGTCGATGGACAGCGAGGAGTCGCTCAAAGAATACCTGAGCCTCCAGTTGCGACTGCCGCTGCTCGTGCGCATCGGTCCGCTCAACCGCATCTTCGAATACGTGGCGACGGCGGCGCCGGGCGTGCGCGAAATCCTCACGATCGGCAAGGTGGCGTGGGAAGTGCGCGAGCGCCACTGGGACTTGATCGTCATCGACGCCGTCGCGTCGGGCCACATCGTCGGTCAACTGACGGCGCCGCAGTCGATCAACGAACTGGTCTCGGTCGGCCTCATTCGGCAGCAGACGGACTGGATGCTGGAGATCCTCGGTGACCCGTCGACCACCGGGCTCATCATCACGGCGACGCCCGAAGAGATGCCCGTCAACGAGACGCTCGAACTGGCGGAGCGCCTGCGGACCGACACGAACGTGGACCTCGCGGCCGTCGTGGTCAACCGCGTGCTGCCGGAGTTGTTCGGTCGCCGCGAGGAAGAGACGTTCGACGCGCTCAACACCACCGAGCGCCGCGCCGCGATCGCCGAAGCCGCGGGTGGGTCGATCGACAACTTGATGGAAGGCGCGTCGCTGGCGGTGGCGTTGCGGCGGGGGAGCGCCGAGCACCTGGAGCGCTTGCGCGCCGAACTCAACCGCAGTGTTCCCATGCTGTACGTGCCGTATCTGTTCATGCGTACGCACGGGCTGCGCGCCACGCGCATGGTGGCAGCGGCGCTGTCGGCGGAGCTGGGGTACTGATGGCGTCCAAGCAGCAGGCGCACGCCGGCTCCGTCGAGCAGTTGCTCGCGGCGAAGGAGATCGTCGTGTGCTGCGGCTCGGGCGGCGTCGGCAAGACGACGACAGCGGCGTCGCTCGGCGCGATGGCGGCGGCGCGTCACGGCGGCAAAGTCCTCGTGCTGACCGTCGACCCGGCGCGCCGTTTGGCAAACGCGCTCGGTTTGCAGGGGTTCGGGAACGTCGAAAAGCAGGTGCCGCTCTCGGCCTTCGACGAGGCCGGCGTGAAGCCGCGTGGCGAACTGTGGGCGGCGATGCTCGACACGCGGCAGAGCTGGGACGACCTCGTGAAGCGTCACGCGCCGGACCGTGCGACCGAGCAGGCGATCCTCGAGAACAAGCTGTACCAAAACTTCGCGGGGCGCTTCGTGCAAAGCCACGACTACATCGCGATGGAGCGGCTCTACGAGATCCACGCCAGCGGTACCTACGACCTGGTCATCGTCGACACGCCGCCGACGCGCAACGCCGTCGACTTCCTCGACGCGCCCGAGCGCATGGCCGACTTCTTCACGAGCCGCTTCCTGCGTCTGCTCATCGCGCCGTACCGCTCCCGGCTCGTCAGCATGGCGAGCAAGCCGTTCTACCAAGTGGCGGACCGCATCCTCGGCACGCAGTTCCTGCAGGACATCGCCGAGTTCTTCATCCTTTTCCAGTCGATGTACGACGGTTTCGTGCAGCGCGCTCGCGCCGTGTCGGCGTTGTTGCGCGACAAGCGCTCGACGTTCGTCGTCGTGTCGACGCTCGAAGCCGCGCCGCTCGACGAGGCGGAGTACTTCGTGGACCAACTGGCCGAGCGGAAGCTGCACCTGGGCGCGATCGTGCTCAACAAGGTCCTCCCGGCGTACTTCCTCGACGCCGAGTCGTACCGCGTCGCCGAGCGCATTCCCGCCGAAGCCAAGCGCATCGCGGCCGCGGTGGCGACCGGAGCGGAAGACGAAGCTGACGTGGCGCGCGTGCTCGACGAGGTCGCCGATAGCTACCTTCGTTTCTCAGTGGTGGCGCAACGCGAAGCTGAACAGCGAGCCGAGTTGGCGGCGTCGCCCGACGTCGTCGCCGCGGTGCCGTACTTCGAGACCGACATCACGGACCTGCGGGGCTTGCTCCACCTCGGCGAGAAGATCTGGTAGTTCGTGGCGACTCTCGTTGAACTGGCGCGGGCGCACACCGCACTCGACGACGACGCCGTCGACCATCTGCAGCGGCTGATCCGCGGGTGGGGCATGCTCGCCGACTTGTGCTTCGGCGACCTCGTGTTGCTCGCCGAAGGGACCGACGAAGACTTCGTCGTACTCGGCCAGATGCGCCCGAGCACCAGCCAGACGCTCCACCACGACGACCTCATCGGTCGCAAGATGCCGGAGGCCGAACGTCCCGTCGTGGCGCGGGCCTTCCGTTCCGGAGAGATCGTCGAAGGCGAAGTGGCGCTCGGCGACCTCGCTGACCGCGTGCGGATGCAGGGGATCCCGGTGCGGCGCGACGGCACCGTCATCGCGGTGATGACACGCGAGGCACCGCTGTCGGCCACGCGTCGGCCGGGCGCGCTCGAACGCGTCTACGGCGACACCTTCGAGCGGTTCGCTCGCATGATCGTGCGCGGCGAGTACCCGTTCGCCGCCGAGGACGACGTCGGCGAAGACGCACCGCGCGTCGGTGACGGCGCCATCCTGCTCGACGCGTCGGGACGCATCGAATACGCGTCGCCCAACGCCGTCAACGCGCTGCACCGGATGGGCATTCACGCCAACGTCAACGGCAGCCGCCTCGACGACGTCGGCGTCGAAGAGACGGCGGTCAGCCGAGCGTTCTTTGCGGGCAAGCCCGTGACCGAAGAAGTCGAGCGCTCGTCGGATGTCGTCGTGCAGCTGCGGTGCCTGCCGCTGCTGCACCGCGGCGAGGTCACCGGTGGTCTCGTCCTGCTGCGCGACGTCACCGACATCCGGCGGCGTGACCGCCTGCTGCTGTCGAAGGACGAGAGCATCCGCGAGATCCATCACCGAGTGAAGAACAACCTGCAGACGATTTCGTCGTTGCTGCGGTTGCAGGCGCGTCGGTTGTCGTCGCTCGACGGCAAGGAGGCGTTGCGCGAAGCCGAGCGGCGTATCCGGTCGATCGCACGCGTCCACGAGGTGCTGTCGATGGATCCCGGCGACCAGGTCGCCTTCGGCGACGTCGTGCGCGACCTTGTGCGCATGGCCGAAGAGTCGGTCGTCGGCGGTCGCCACGTGGAGTTCCGCATCGAAGGCGACGCCGGAGAACTGCACGCCGAAGTGGCGACGCCGCTCGCCGTCGTCATCTCCGAGCTGTTGCAGAACGCCAGCGAGCACGCGTTCCCCGAGGACAGCGATATCGACGCCCACGGACGCGTCACGCTGACGTTGCACAACGACGGCGTGAACCTCGACGTCGAGGTGCGCGACACCGGCGCCGGACTCCCGGAAGGGTTCACGCCGGAGTCGACCGACAGCCTCGGGCTGTCGATCGTGACGAACCTCGTTTCCAGCCAACTGCAGGGCAGCATCGAGATGATCTCTGACCACGGGACAGTCGTCACGCTGCACATCCCGGTGAAAACGCGTTGACGCTGATTCTCGGGCACCGGGGCGCATCAGCTGAGCGTCCCGAGAACACGCTCGACGCGTTCACCCGCGCCATCGAACTCGGAGGCGACGGCGTCGAACTCGACGTGCGCCGCACCGCCGACGCCGCGATGGTCGTGCACCACGACGCCGCGCTGAGCGATGGCCGAGCCATCGTCGGCCTCGCGGCGAGCGACTTACCGCCGTACGTGCCGACCCTGCGGTCCGCGCTCGAAGCGTGCGCCGGCAAGTTCGTCAACATCGAAATCAAGAACGTGCCGATCGACCCCGACTACGACCCCGACGAGAACGTGGCGGCCGGCGTCGTTGCGCTCGTGCGTGAGATGGGTGTCGCCGACAGCGTGGTCGTGTCGAGCTTCGGGCTCGCAGCGATCAACGCGGTGCGCGCCGCGGATCCGTCGATCGCCACCGGTTGGCTCACCGTGCCCGCGTACGACCAACGGCGCGCCCTCGACACCGTCGTCGAGCACGGCCACGGTGCGATCCACCCGCATCACACGACGGTGACCGTCGAACTGGTCGACGCCGCCCGTGCGGCCGGCGTCGTCGTCAACACGTGGACCGTCGACGACCCCGTCGAGATGAAACGCCTCGCCGACCTCGGGGTCAACTCCGTCATCACCAACGACGTTGCGTTGGCGGTCAAGACGCTGCGTTAAACCGACACATCCAAAGTTGCGTTCTGACGCACACGATTCGGGTGCGTCAAAACACAAGTTCGTCTACGGGACGATCAGGTCGAGACAGTCGCGTTCGTAGCGGAGTTCGAGGCGGTCGACTTCGCCGAGGTAGTCGCCGTCGACTTGGTAGGGGAACTTGCGGTGGCCGACGAGCGTGACGGAGTCGAGGTTGACGCGGCGGTCGATCTTGCGGCTGTGACGCAGGTGGCGGCCCGAGCCGAGTGCCGATCCCGCCGCCGACATGATCGTGGCGAAACGCATTGAGCGGACGGTCGTGATGGCGAGTCCGGAGTCGAGCGTGGCTTCGGGCGCCAGCGACAGCGGACGGCGACCGAGGTAGGTGTAGGGGTCGGTCTTCTGGCAGATGCAGAAGTAGCCGTCGTCGATGATGGTGCCGTCGGCGTGGTGGACGGCGAAGGGCGGCGAGCTGCGGTCGAAGCCACGGAACCACGTGCGGAACGCCGCGTACACGAACAGCGGGTTGCCGGCGTAGCGCTTGAGCGACGACCGCTTCTCGACCTCTTCGACGACGGCGGCGTCGAAGCCGGCGCCGACGTGGAACGTGAAGTACCGGCCGTTGGCGCTGCCGAGCCCGACGCGGCGGCGCTTGCCGGCGCGCAGCGATTCGATCAGCGCGCCCGTCGCTTCGATCGGATCGTTCGGAAGCCCGATCGTGCGCGCGAACACGTTGGTCGATCCTCCGGGCAGCGCCGCGAGCGCCGTCGCCGAGCCGACGAGTCCGTTGGCCGCTTCGTTCAGCGTGCCGTCGCCGCCGAGCACGACGACGACGTCGGTGCCGCTGGCGGCTGCGCCCTGCGCCAGCCGCGTGGCGTGCCCGCGGCGACTCGTCTCGGCGACGGTCACGTCGGCCTCGGCCGCGATCGCTGCCTGGATGACGACGCGGGCGCGGGGCGTGACCGATGACGCGGACGGGTTACACAGCAGGAGGACGCGAGGCATCGGGCGTTGATGCTTTCACGTCCACGCCGGCGAGCAGAACGCGCCCGAGCTGGCGGGGGAGCGTCGCGATGACCGGGAACGCCGCGGCCCGTTTGGGCATGCGGAGGTACGTGGCGTCGCGTTCGACGGCGCGGACGATGGCACGCGCGACGCGTTCGGGCGGCAGCTCCTTGAGGAGTCGCAACGTCCGCAGGCGGTCGAGCGAACGGTGCATGGGTCCGTGGTCGTCGAGGCTGTTGCCCATCTCGTTGTCGACGGGGCCGAGCTCGACGAGCGTCGTCGACACGCCCGTGCCGTCCAACTCGGCGCGCTGGTAGCCGTTGAAGTGGCTCAAGCCGGCTTTCGTCGCGCCGTACACCGCTGCTCCGGGCAGGCACGACGAGCCCGCCATCGACGAGATGTCGACGATGCGGCCGCTCCCGCGAGCGAGCATCGCCGGCAGCGCGGCGCGGGTGAGCTGGATCGGCGCGTGCAAGTTGACGTCGATCAGGGCGTCGATCGACGTGGGCTTCATCGTCTCGAACGCGGTCGTGTCGAGCAGCCCCGCGTTGTTGACCAGCACGTCGATCGGCCCGTCGTCTTCGATCCGCGGGATCAGCGCGTCACGCTGCGCGCGGTCGGCCAGATCACACGGGTAGGCCTCGCCGCCGAGGTCGGCGGCCAGTTTCTGGATCGCGTCGGCGTCACGCGCCACGAGCACGACGTGCGCGCCCACGGATGCGAATCGTCGGGCCAGATCGGCGCCGATGCCGCGCGAGGCGCCGGTGATGACGACGCGTTTGCCATGAAGGTCCATGGGATCACCTCCGACGCGACCCTAAACCGGAGCCGAGTTGGTGCGCGGACTCCGTCATCGGCAAGACTCGCCGCCCATGAATGTCGTTGTCTGCGTGAAGCAGATCCCCGACCCGGCCAACCCCGGTTCGTTGGGTCCCGATAACTTCCTTGACCGCTCCGGCAAGCTCATCATCGACGACTCCGACATGTACGGAGTCGAGATGGCGCTGCAACTCGTGCAGGCGGCCGGTGGTGGCCAGGTGTCGCTCGTCTCGATGGCACCCAACGGCGAAACCGCCGGCTTGCGCACCGCGCTGGCGATGGGCGCGGAGAAGGCGACGCTGGTCTCCGACGACTCGCTGAAGGGTTCGGATGCGCTCGCCACCGCCAAGGTCCTCGCCGCCGCGATCAAGCGCAACGAGTACGACCTGATCCTGGCGGCGACGGAGTCGACCGACGGCTACACCGGCACGACGCCGGTGCAGGTCGCCGAACTCCTCGACCTTCCGTCGGTGACCTTCGCCAAGCACATCGAGGTCGACGGTTCGAACGTGAAGGTGCAGCGTCAGACCGAAGCCGGATACGACGAGGTGACCTGCCCGTTGCCGGCACTCGTGACGGTTACCGCCGGCGTCGTCGAGCCCCGCTATCCGTCGTTCAAGGGCATCATGGCCGCCAAGGGCAAGCCGCTCGACCAGGTGACCGTGGCCGACCTCGGTATCGACGCCGGCCAGGTTGGCGCCGCCGGCTCGGGCCAGAACATCACGAACGTGTCCGCCGCCGAAGAACGCAAGGCCGGCGAGATCGTTGTCGACGAAGGTGACGCCTACGAGAAGATCGTGGCGTTCCTCGACCAGCTGAAGGTGATCTAAGTGGCAAAGGTTTGGGTTCTCGCCGAGTCGACGAACGGCAAGGTGTCGTCGCTGTCGCTCGAACTGCTGACCAAGGCGCGCGAACTGGGCGACGTCGAAGCCGTCGCCTGGGGCGCCGACGTCGCGTCGATCGCCGGTGACCTCGGCGCGCACGGCGCGACCGTCGTCCACGACCTCGGTGATCTCGGCACGTCGCTGGCGGGTGTGCCCGTGGCCGCGGCGATCGCCGCCGCGATCGAAGCCGGCAACGGCCCCGAGATTCTGCTCGTCGGTCAGAGCTACGACGGGCGCGACGTCGCCGGTCGCCTGTCGGCCAAGCTCGACCGCCCGGTGCTGACCAACGTTGTCGGCATCGAGGCCGGTTCGCCGCCCGTCGCGTCGCACGCGATCTTCGGTGGCGCCACCATCGTCAACGCCACCTTCACCGGTAGCGCGCCGTACATCTACGTCGTGCGCCCGAAGTCGTTCGCCGCGGAGCCGAGCGGTGGTACCGCGACGGTGCAGTCGCTCGCCGTGCCGGAGACCGGCGCCACCAACGCGTCGGTCGTGAACGATCGCCACGTCGAAGAGCGCAGCGGTCCGCAGCTCGACGAGGCCGCGGTGGTCGTGTCGGGTGGACGTGGCCTCGGTGAGGCTGGGAACTACGCGATGGTCGAAGAGTTGGCGAAGCTGCTGAAGGGCGCGCCTGGCGCGTCGCGCGCCATCGTCGACGCCGGGTGGGTGCCCTACGCCTACCAGGTCGGCCAGACGGGCAAGACCGTGAAGCCGACGCTGTACATCGCCTGCGGAATCTCGGGCGCCACGCAGCACATGGTCGGCATGAAGGGCTCGAAGAACATCATCGCCATCAACAAGGATCAGGAAGCACCGATCCTCCAGATCGCCGACCTCGGCATCGTGGGCGACGTCCACAAAGTCATGCCGAAGTTGATTGAGGCACTCAAAGCCCGCGGCTAACCGCTACGCGTTTCGAACTGGGCGCGTGGAATCCCGTTTT
>JBEEFV010000017.1:0-2600 GCA_041166405.1 Actinomycetota bacterium
CGCCTTCGGCCTCGGCGTCGACCTGCCGTCGCCGGATCGTTTGAAGCACATCGCGCGGCTGGCGTGGCGCACGCTCCCCTACGCGTTCATGCGCGCCGGGCGGGAGCTGCACGGCCGAGTGGCGTTCGACCTCGTCGCGCCCGACGGCGGGTCATGGGTGTTCGACGACGGCCCGGCCGACACCGTCGTGCGCGGCATGGCGCGCGACCTGTGCGAAGTCGCCGGCCAACGCGCCGTTGCACAAGACACGTCGCTCACCGCCGAGGGTCCCGACGCCGACGGCGTCTTGGAGTTGGTGCGAACCTTCGCTTAAGCGGGCTGCGGCGCGCGGTCCTCGCCGCGCGGGCGGCGACCGGGGCGGCCGGGTCCACCGCGACCGCGCGGCGGCGCCGGGTCTTGGACCTTCGTGACGGCGAAGTTGGCGTCCTCGTGCACGAGCACACGCGTGCCGTCCGCCTTCTTCATCATCGCGACGTAGCCGTCGGGGTTCGAGCGGTCGTGGCGGGCGTGCTTGAAGGTCGCGTCGGTCACTGCCTTCTCGGCCGACGCCTTCACCTTGGCGGTGGTTGCGTCGTCGAGCCGCCCACGGCCGCCGTCGTGATCACAACCGGGACGGTCGTCGGGCGAGGCATTGGCGGCCGTCGTCGTCGGCGAGTCGTTAGTCGCGGCCGCCGGCGCGAAGTTGACGACGGGATTGCCGCCGACCGCGTTCATCACCGCGAAGGCACCGACGGCGCCGAGCGCAGCGAAGCCCGCGGCACCCGCCGCGAGGGCACGGCGAGAGAGAGAAGATGTCATGGCACACAGGATGAACCCCGTTCCTGTGAATTCGGCCGCTGGTTTCTGTGAGTTTCTCAACGGCGCGACCTTCTGGGCATTTTGCGCGCTTCAGTTTCAACGGGCGAAAGGACGGGTACGGCGCCGCGATGCTTCGCGCGCTGTTTACCGCTCTGTTCGCCCTCGTCGGTTTCTCGCCCGCGCTCGCCCCGACCACCGCAACCGCCGCCACCTGGGCACCCGCCGCCACCGCGGCGATCCATCCCGGCGTGCAGACCTTCACCAACGGCGCGCAGTGCACGGCGAACTTCGTGTTCGAGTCCGCGGGCGTCGTCTACATCGGACAGGCGGCGCACTGCGCCAGCACGGGCGACAACACGCAGACCGACGGCTGCTTGACGAAGTCGCTTCCGCTCGGCACGCCGGTCGACGTGACGGGCGCGTCGCACCCCGGCACGCTCGCCTACAGCTCGTGGATCACGATGCAGTCGCTCGGCGAGACCAACCCCGACCTGTGCTCGTACAACGACCTCGCGCTCGTGCAGCTCGACCCCGCCGACGCGGCCAACGTGAATCCGTCGATCCCGCACTGGGGTGGCCCAACGGGCGTGAACACGTCAGGCACCACGGCGCTCTCGCGCGTGTACTCGTACGGCAACTCCGAGCTGCGGTTCGGCTTGACGCAGCTGTCGCCGAAGCTCGGCGTCAGCATGGGTGACACCGGCAACGGCTGGGAACACTGGGTCAACACCGTCACGCCGGGCATTCCCGGCGACTCGGGCTCGGCCTTCCTCGACAGCTCGGGCCGCGCGCTCGGCGTGTTGTCGACGCTCGGCGTTTCGCTGCCGCTGGTCGCCACCAACGGCGTCGGCGACATCTCGCGTGAGATCAACTACATGCACACGCACGGCGGCCCGGCGGCGTCGCTCGTGAACGGGACCCAACCGTTCAACGGCACGCAGCTGCCGCTCGGCATCTAGCGAGGCGATTGCGCGAGGATCCACCTCCATGACAATGGAGTTGGATCTTGGGCCAGCGGCAAAGAAGTTCCGCGACGAAGTGCGCGGGTTTCTCGAAGCGCACCAGCCCGAGGGCCTCGACGGCCTCGACGACGAGCAGGCGGCGTTCTCCAACACACCGGCCGCAAGGGCGTGGGCCGACAAGCTCGCGGAGCACGGCTTCATGTGCGTGTCGTGGCCGAAGGAGTTCGGCGGACGCGGGCTCACCGGGATCGAAGTCGCGGTGCTGAACGAGGAGTTCGCACGCATGAAGGTGCCGCGCGTGACCCGCGGCATGGGCGAATGGCTCGTCGGCCCGTCGATCATCGTGTGGGGAACCGACGAGCAGAAGGCGAAGTTCTTGCCGCGCATCATCGACGGGACCGACCGCTACTGCCAGGGATTCTCCGAGCCCGACGCCGGCTCTGACCTGGCGAGCCTGAAGACGCGCGGCGTAGTCGACGGCGACGAGATCGTGATCACCGGACAGAAGGTGTGGACCTCGGGCGCGCAGATGGCGAACATGATGTTCTGCCTCTGCCGGACCGATCCCGACGTCCCGAAGCACCAGGGCATCTCGTACGTGCTGCTGCCGATGTTCAAGGACGACGGGTCGTCCAACGGGATCGAATTGCGGCCGATCAAGCAGATCACCGGCGGCTCCGGGTTCACCGAAACCTTCCTGACCGAGGCGCGCGCGCCGGTCGCCAATGCGATCGGTGGGTTGCACAACGGCTGGAAGGTCACGATGACGACGCTCGGCAACGAGCGTGGTGGCAACGCGACGACCCAGCACGTCCGGTACCAGAAGGACTTCTGGAACGG
>JBEEFV010000018.1:0-47399 GCA_041166405.1 Actinomycetota bacterium
CCACAACGAGGGGTGGGGTGGTCAGCGGGCTTGGAACTCGCCGCTGTCGACGTAGCGCTCGAAGAGGTCGATGGCGAGGCCCGACGGGCCGGTCATGTGCGGGCGTTCCTGGCGATCGAAGAACGCGACTTCGAGCATCTCGTCGCCGTCGGCGACGGCTTCGCCGCTCCAGTGACGGGTGACGAAGCACACGGCGAACGAGTGCACCTCGTGGCCGTTCGGATACGTGTAGTGCTGGTACTCGGGCTCCGAGATCGACGCGAACGGAACGAGGTCGGCTTCGGTGGTGACGAGACCGGTTTCCTCGCGCAGTTCGGTCACCGCGGTGGAACGGAACGACGCGTCGACCTCCGCGTGACCCGCGGGGAGGCCCCACGCGTTCGTGTCGCTGCGCCGACCCAACAAGACGCGGCCTTCGGTGTCTTGCGCCACGACGAGCACGCCAGGGATGAGGACGAGCCGCGCGCCGATGACCTTGCGGAGCTGCCCGAGGTAGGAGTCCTCGAAGCTCACACCGCGGCCAGGCGGCAGAACTCGTCGATGCGGGCGCGCACCACGTCGAGTGACGCCGTCCAGAACGCTTCGCTCGTGACGTCGATGTCGAAGCGCGCCGCCAGCGCCGCCGCGCTGCCGAGACCCGTGGCGGACAGCAGGTCGTCGTAGCCCGACCGGAACTTGTCGGGATCCTCGCGGTACGCCGCGTACAAACCGATACCGAAGAGCAGCCCGAAGCAGTACGGCCAGTTGTAGAACGCGCTGCCGTAGTAGTGCGGTTTCGCGGCCCACATGTACGGATGGTTGACCGACAGCGCGTCGCCGTAGGTCTGCGCCTGCGCGTCGGCCATGAGTTCGCACAACTCGGCGACCGACAGCGCGCGTTCCTTGCGCTTCTCGCTCATCGCCTGCTCGAACAAGAAGCGCGAGTGAATGTCGACCACGACCTGGCAGCTGCCCTGCAGATCGATCTCGAGGATGTTGCGGCGCGCCTTGTCGTCAGCTGTTTTGAGACCGTGCTCGACCATCACGGTTTCGCAGAAGATCGACGCCGTCTCGGCGAGCGCCATCGGCGTGGCGCGCTGGTACGGCGTGCGGTTCGCCAACTGGGTGTTGTGATAGGCGTGGCCCAGTTCGTGCGCCAACGTCTGCACGCTGTCGAACGTGCCGTTGAAGTTCAGCAGGACGAGGCTGCGATCGCCGTCGACGGACATGCAGAACGCGCCGCCGCCTTTGCCTTCACGGATCTCGGCGTCGATCCACTTCTCGTCGAGGGCGCGCTTGGCGAGGCCGCGCAGCGCGGGGGAGTAGCCCCCGAACGCGTCCTGTACCGCCTCGGTCGCGCCGTCCCAGTCGATGGCGCCGTCGGTGCCAGTGGCGACGGGAGCGAACAGGTCGTAGAACGCGAGGTGCTCACCGACGCCGAGCAACTTCGCCTTGGCATCCATGTAACGGCGGAAGTCCGGGAACGACTTCACGGCTGCTGCCTGCATCGCGGCGAGCGTCTCGGCCTCGACGTTGTTCATCAGCAACGCCGGCTCGAGCGCGCTGGAGAAGCCGCGGCGCGCGTTCAGCGTCGCCGCTTCGCCCTTGATCGAGTTGAGCGCGGCCGCGATCGGCACCGACCACTGCTCCCAGCCGGCGATCTCGGCTTCGTACGCCGCCTTGCGCGTCGCGCGATCGGCGTCCATCGCCAGCGACCGCACCTGCGCCATCGGCAGTTCCTTCACGCCGATGTCGGGTAGGTCGACCGGGACGGTGATACGCGCCGTCACGTCGCTGTACATGCGGTACCAGGCCGAGCCGCCGGTGAGGCTCATGTCCGACGCCAGCGCCTCTTCGGGCTCGGTCATCTGATGCGTGGCGCGCAACGCGGCGCGCTCGAGCGGGAACGCGTGGTCGGCGGCGACCGTCGACGCTTTGACGAGTTCGTCGACGTCGAAGCGCGCCACGTAGGCGTCGAGGCGCGTGCGCAGCTTGCCGAGTCGGGCGCCGTCCTTCTGCAAGCCCGACAGCTCGGCCTGCGCGGCGTCGTCGCGAGCGTCGGTTGTCACGAACGACGAGATGTACGCGTTGACAGTGCGCATCTGATTGAGGACGCCGTTCGTGCCGTCGATCGCTTCTTCGAATGCGGCGACGGTGTTGCCGTCAACGGCGAGCGGCGCTCCACCGCGAATGTCCTTCTCGTCGTAGAGCGCTTCGAGGCGCACGACTTCTGCCCCGAAGGCTTCGCGCGCCGCGGCGTACTCTCGTGACCCAAGTGACGGGTACAGATCCGACAGATCCCAGTGGGGCAGCGCCTGTGTCATCGCCGCACGTTACCGAGGCGCTTGCCGATGAGTGGTCGCTTACCGTCGGAGACAAGCTGACGGGCGGCACGGTCGCCGACGTGTTCGCTGCCACGGACGCTGACGGCCGCGCCTGCGTGCTCAAGATCTTGCCGCCGCCGGAGGAAGCCGCGGGCGACTACGCGGCCGAGCGCGACGTACTCGCCGCCGGGCACGGGCGCGCCTACGTCGAGTTGCTGCGCTACGACGACGACCGCCGCGCCCTGCTGCTCGAACGGCTCGGGCCGAAAATGGTCGACAACGGCAAGACCGTCGACGAATGGATCGACGCGCTGTGCGAGTTGCTGCTGGTCGCGTGGGAGATCGACCTGACACCGCCGCCGGCGTCACTACTCACTGCCGCCCAGAAGTGCGAGTGGTTCGCCGACTTCATCCCTCGCAAGTGGACCGAACTCGGCGAGCCCTGCCGGCGCGCCCTCGTCGACGAAGCGTTGCGGTTCGTCGAACGGCGCGGCGCCGCCTTCGACGCGTCGACGGCGATCGTCGTCCACGGCGACGCGCACGCGTGGAACGCGCTCGAATCCGACGACGGCGGTTACAAGTTCATCGATCCCGATCCGTTTGTCGCCGAACGCGCTGCGGATCTCGCCGTGCCGATGCGCGAGTGGAGTGGCGACCTCTTGATCGGCGGAGACCCGCTCGGTGCAACGCAACGCCGGTGCGCGCGCGTCGCGTCGATCACGGCGACCGACCCACAAGCGGTGTGGGAGTGGGGCTACATCGAGCGCGTGAGCACTGCGCTCATCGGATTGGCTGTGCCGCACAAGGTCGGCACGATGCGCGACTGGTTCGAAGTGTCGGCTGCGCTCGTCGGAGCGGGACCCGCCTAGCGCAGGTGGGTGCGCAGCTTGCCCAGCGCGCTGAGCTGCACCGCACGCACGTCGCTCCGCCTCAGGTGCAGCTCCGTCTCAAGGTCAAGGAGGCGGTGCGGGATGTTGCCCTCCAAGCCAAAACGCTTGACGATCACTTCGCGCTCGAGCGGCGTCAGCTCGTCGAACAGGTGGCGGTCGGCGTGGAGGGCGAGCATGTCCTCGTCGAAGGAGGCGGCGACGTCCGGAGCGTCTTCGCCTTCGAACTCCTCAGGAGTCCACGAGTAGCCCATAGGGTCTGGTGTACGCCGCTGGGCGAAAAGTTCAAGTCTTGACAAGGAGAGCCGCATGAAATATCGCTCGATCGGCCGCACCGGTATTCAGGTCACTCCGTACTGCCTCGGGGCGATGATGTTCGGCGCGTGGGGCAACCCTGATCACGAAGATTCGATTCGCATCATCGACGCCGCGCTCGACGCCGGCATCAACTTCATCGACACCGCCGACGTGTACTCCGGCGGCGAGTCCGAAGAGATCGTTGGCAAAGCGTTGCAGGGCAAGCGCGATTCCGTAGTGCTGGCGACGAAGTTCTACATGCCGATGGGACAGGACCCGAACATGGCCGGCGGGTCGCGTCGCTGGATCATCCAAGAGGTCGAGAACAGCCTGCGTCGCCTACAGACCGACTACATCGACCTGTACCAAATCCATCGCCCCGTGCCCGGCACCGACATCGACGAAACGCTCGGCGCGCTCAGCGACTTGATCCACCAGGGCAAGGTGCGCATCGTCGGTTCGTCGACCTTCCCCGCCGAAGAGATCGTCGAAGCACAGTGGACGGCGGAACGTCGCAACCGCGAGCGCTTCACGTGCGAGCAGCCGCCGTACTCGCTGTTCGCGCGCGGCATCGAGACCGCGGTGCTGCCGACGTGTGAGAAGTACGGCATGGGCGTCATCGCGTGGAGCCCGCTCGCCGGCGGGTGGTTGACGGGCAAGTACCGCAAGGGCGATCCGCAGCCGACGGGCGGTCGCGCGGCGCGCATCCCGGCGCGCTTCGACTTCTCGTTGCCCGAGAACGCGCGCAAGCTCGACCTCATCGATCAACTCGACAAGGTCGCGGCGGACGCCGGCGTGTCGTTGACGCACCTGTCGATGGCGTTCGTCGTCAGCCACCCCGCAGTGACCGCCGCGATCATCGGTCCGCGCACGATGGACCAACTGACCGACATCCTCGCCGGTGCTTCCGTCGAACTCAGCGACGACACCCTCGACGCGCTCGACCAAATCATCCCGCCCGGCTCGACGCTCAACGCCGCCGATGCCGGGTGGACGCCTCCGTCGCTCACGCAGTCGCACCGCCGCCGCCGCCCGGTCGGCCGCCGCGCCGCCGGCTAACTCCCAACAACGCGTCAACAAACCCACATTTGGGGGATCGGGACTAGTCACAACAAGTGCCCAAAAAAGGCTCACTTGGGGCATGTAAAGCGACAACGAAAACGCCGATGATTCAAGCATCGAAAACATTTCCTGGACCACCGAGGAGATTCCAATGCTCGAACTTCAGCGCTCAACAGCCCGCAGAATGATTGGCCGCAACGTAGAAGTCGCATGCCTCGATGGTCAGATCATCGATGGTCACGTTGACTGGTGCTCCGACGACGAGGTCGCAGTTGCCACGCCTTCGTGCCGCTGCGTGATCCCGCTCGACAACGTTGTCGGGATGGTTCGCCGCACGGCGTAAGTCGCAAACGCAGTAACCCGCCTCCTCGGCCTGCCCTCCCCTCTCAAGCCGAGACAGCGAGAAAAACGACCGGTTCCACAATGACGTGGAGCCGGTCGTTTTGTATCTGTGGTTCAGGCGACTTCGGTGGTCTGCAGCATGCGCGCCGTCAGGATGATGGCGAGGACGGCGACGAGCGGCGGCCAGATCACCGCGCCGGTGATCGTCGACGCGTGCTTTGGCAGCTCGCCGTCGGCGATGTGCGCCAGCAGTGATCGCGCGTACACGCTGATCGACAACTTGGCGCAGAACCCCACCGATCGTGCGAGGAACCCTTCCCAGATGAGGATGTACGCCAGACCCCACACGAGGGCGCGCCGCACTTTGAACCCGAGGGCGAGGAACACGCCGGCGTAGCCGAGTGTCGCCACGGTCGACGCCGCTGCCGCGCCCGCGGCGACCGTCGGATCTGCCGAGCCGAGGTACGCCGCGAGCGTGACGGGAATCACGACGAGGGGGAGCGCGGTGCCGACGCTGGCGATGGCGGCGCCGACCGATATCTGCCAGCGCGGCACCGGCCGCAACCACAGATACACGAGCGTCCGATCGTCCACGAAGTCGCCGAGCGCGGCCGACGCCAGCACGAGCGAGACGACCGGCGCCAGCAATTGCAGTCCGTATCCCTGCGTCATGTCGAGCGTGTCGGAGATCTGCCGGGGGCTGTCGCCTTTGCCGGTAACGAGGCCGAGGAAGACGGCGAAGCCGCCGATCGCGAGCAACGCAATCAGTCGACCGCGCGTCAGTTGCGTGCGGGCGACGAGCGTGGCGACGCGGCCGATCACGACGCGCCCACCAGGTAGCGGAACACGCTCTCGAGGTCGTCGTCGAGCGGCACGACCTCCATGAGCCGGGCGTCGGCCTGCTTGGCGATGGTCGCAACGGAAGAGCGGAATACGGCCACGTCGGTTGTGTCGACGACGATGTTGCCGCGGACGATAGAAACGCCGACGACCTCCGCCGCCGCCATGATCCCCGCCGCGAGTTCGCGCGGCTTGTCGGTGACGACGCGCAACTTGTGCGGTCGGTCGTCGATCAGCTCACGAATGGCGTGGAAGTCGCCGCTCGCCAAGAGGCGGCCTTTGCCCATGACGAGCACGCGTGACGCCAGTCGCTCTACCTCGTCGAGCACGTGCGACGACACGATGACGGTTCGATCCTGCTCGCCGAGGCGCGTGAACAACTCGATCATGTGACGACGCTGGCGCGGGTCGAGACCTTCGAGCGGTTCGTCGAGCACGACGATGTCAGGGTCGTGCACGAGCGACGCCGCGACCTTGACGCGCTGGCGCATGCCTTTGGAGTACGTGCGCACGGGTCGGGCGTCGTCGGGGTCGAGCTCGACGAGTCCGAGGGAACGGCGCGCCGCCGTATCGGGCCCCGACACCTTCGACAGCTCCGCGCTGAGCGTGACGAACTCGAGCGCGGTGAGAACTTCGGGCACGACTTCCTGTTGCGGCACGAGCCCGAGGTGTTGGAACACTTCGACGGCGCCGCGGGGGTTCTTGCCCAGCAGGCGCACGGTGCCGCGCGACGGCGCTGCGAGGCCGCACAGGATGCGCATGACGGTCGACTTGCCGGCGCCGTTGGGGCCCAGCAAGGCGGTGACGCCCGGCTCGATGGTGAAGCTGACGTCGCTCACGGCGACGACACCCCCGAAGAACTTCGAGACGCCGTCGAACTCGACAACGGTGTCGCTCATCGCGTCACCCGCAATCGCGCGTAGCGGACCCACGCCAGCGCCGCGCCCGCGACCGCCCACAGCGCGACTCCAGCCGCGAACGCCGCCATCGGGATGACGTAACCGACGTCGCTGCGGAAGCTGTCACCTTGGTGGAACATGTTGACCGCGAGGCCGATCGGCGCGGTGTTCGGCGACAACCCGGCGAGCCAGTCGGGAGCGTTCAACGCGTTGGTCAGCACTGCGATGGCGATACCGACCGCCTGCGGGAAGAAGAAGATGATCGCGGCCGCGACCGCCTTGCGGTCGGTGAGGCTGCTGGCGCCGACGGAATACGCGGCGAAGTACGCGGCCATGACGACCCCGATGAGCGCGATGCGACCGAGCGTCGACATGAACGCACCGAATCCGTGGGGCCCTGCGTTCTGCGCCGCCAGTCCGATCAGGTACAACAGCGCCGGGCCGAAGGTGACGGTGAGCAGCGCGGTGAACACCGCCGCGCCCTTGGCGGCGATGTAGCGCGTGCGCGTCAGCGGCGTCGCCAGGTAGAGGCTCAGGATGCCGCTGCGGCGGTCCGGGCAAATCGCTTCGGGTGCGACGAAGATGACGAACAACGCGATGGCGGCGGTGATGAAGCCGTACGTGAACGCGTAGCCGGGGAGGACTGTGTTGCGCAGGCGGTCGTCAGGGATCAACGCCGTCACGCCGACGAACACGATGTTCGGCACGTAGGCGATGGCAACCGTCGCGACGGGCAGCAGCTTCCAGCGCGCCGGGCGCCCGAGTCCGAAGATGCGCCGCAGCGTGTGCTTCCACAATGCGACGGTGGCGTGCCACTCGCCGAGGCGCGGGCCGTCGTAGCGGCGGTACCCGGTGTCGATGAGTCGTGCGTCAGACATCGGCGTGCTCGCTGGCCGCGAAGAAAACGTCTTCGAGGGTTTCGCGCTGCCGCTTCATGCTGCGCAGCGAAAGGTTGTTGGATGCGATGGCGTCGCGCAGCTTGTCGTACGTCGCCTCGCTGGTCACGGTGACGAGCACGCGCCCGCCGCCTTCGAGCGCGCGGGCAGCGACGCGCTTGGTGCGCAACGACGCCATGAACTTGTCAGTGTCGCCGTCGAAGGTCACCATGATCTCGACGGGTCCGTCACCTGCTTGCAGTTCGGCGACGTTGCCCGTCGCCACGGTGCGGCCCTGGTCGAGGATGATCACGGCGTCGGCCACGCGCTCGACTTCTTCGAGCAGGTGCGACGACAACAGCACGTGGATACCGAGTTCGTCGGCGACGCGGCGCACGAGGCGCAACATCTCCTCGCGCTGCATCGGGTCGAGCCCGTTGGTCGGCTCGTCGAGCAGCACGAGCGTGGGGTCGGCGGCGATCGCCTGCGCCAGCTTCACGCGCTGACGCTGGCCCGTCGACATCGTGCCGACGGGACGCAGCCGTTCCTCGCCGAGTCCGAGCTCGAACAGCACGTCGCTGGCGCGCCCCGACGCCTCGCGACGCGGCAGGCCGCGCAGTTCGGCGAGGTGAGTGACGATCTCGTAGGCGGCGACGTCAGGCGGCAGCGTGTCGTGCTCGGGGGCGTAACCGACGAGGCCGCGAATCTCGGCGCCCTGGGTCGCGGGGTCGAGCCCGAGCACGCTGAGTTCGCCGGCATCGGGGGCGTGCATCCCGAGCAGTAGTCCGAGCGTGGTCGTCTTGCCGGAACCGTTGGCGCCGAGCAGGCCGGTGACGCCGGGACCGACGCGGAAGGTCGCGCTGTCGAGCGCGAGCGTCTCGCCCCACATCTTGCGTACGCCGTCGGCAACGACGACGTCGGCCCCGACCATCCGCCGAAACTACAGGGCGGAGGCCTCGGTGTAGATCACCAGCTGCATTCCCGGCTGGTCGAGCACGGCGAGCCGGTGGTGATCGAGCTCGAGCCTCCCGGCCACGGGATGCTGGAAGACGCGCCGAGTTGACGAGAACGGGCTGACGTCTTTGGCGTCCCACAGCGCGGCGAAGCGCGCGGAATCGGTGCGCAGTTCCGCGACGAGTCGCGCGATGTCCGCGTCGTCCGGCCAATCCGCGCAGTGAAGACGAAACTGCGCGACGAGGCGTTGTAACTCGTCGTCGTGGTCGGCCATGAGCTGCGCCAACTCGGCGTCGAGAAAGACCAGTCGCAACAAGTTCGGCGGAGCGCCTTCCCACGTCGCCAGGGGAGAGAACAACCGCGCCTCGGCGGCGTTCCACGCCACGATGTTCCAGCACCGGTCGAGGAGGTACGCGGGATTGGGTTCGAGTTCGTCGACGAGCTTGCGCAACGCCGGTGTGACTTCGGCGTCGGTCGCCGCGTTGTCGGCGCGGTAGCCGGCGAGCGCGAACAGATGGGCGCGCTCGGCGTCGGTGAGTCCGAGGCCACGTGCCAGCGCTGCGAGGACTTCGGGCGACACGGAGTGCGCGTGGCCTTGTTCCAATTTCGCCAACCACGACACGGTGACACCGGCGACCGACGCCAGCTCTTCGCGGCGCAGACCCGGCGTGCGGCGGCGGTCGGTGGGAAAACCCGCGGACTGCGGGTCGACGCGCGCGCGGCGCGAACGAAGAAACTCGCCCAACTCGGCCGCGCGCATACGACCGAAAGTAATACTGCCAGTGTCACCATCAGCCGTGGACTCGTCACCGCGACGGACAAGCGCGAGAGTGCACGCATGACGGATCGCTTCGTGTCGGACAACCCTGGACGTGACGCGCAGCGCGTCGGCACGGCCAACTTCCTCGGCCAGCGCGTCGACAAGATCTACGAGCCCGTGTGGGCGGTGCTCGGGACGCTCGGCGACAGCCAGTGCTACTTGGGTGTCCAGGAAAAAGTAGGCGCCGTGTTCGAGGCGATGTCGGAACGGATCCTGGCCGACGACCTCCCGGTGCGACTCATCGCGCCGGCGTTCACGCTCGGCGTGTCCGACGGCCAGCTCAACGGCACCGACCGCATGCGGTACTCGCTGATCGGTCGCGAGCTCGTCAACGACACGACCGACGCGCACGTGCGCGCGTCCGACGCCGCCGGTGTCGTGGCCGTCGTCGCCTGCGACAAGCCACCGGTCGGCACGCTCGCGGCGCTGCTGGAATACGACAAGCCCGCGGTGATCCTGTCCGACGGCACGATCAAACCCGGCCGCGATCCCGAAACCGGCGACCCGCTCGACATCATCTCGGGATTCCAGGTGGCGGGCGATCCCGATCCGGAACTGCGGACGCGCGTCGCCCTGCACGCGTGTCCGGGGCAGGGCAGCTGCGGCGGGATGTTCACGTACAACACGATGCAGACGTTCATCGGCGTTCTCGGGATGGAGCCGTTGCACATGATCTCGCCGGCGTCGGACGACCCGCGGCGCGTGAAGGAGTTTCCGGCGCAGCTCGTCGACTGCCTGTTGACGATGAGCGACCAGGGCATCTCGCCGCGCGACATCGTCACGCCGGCGTCGTTGCGCAACGCGCTCACCGTCACCATGGCGATGGGCGGGTCGACCAACGTCGCGCTGCACAGCGTCGAGATCGCGCGCGCCGCCGGCATCGACCTGTGGACCGAAGTCATGACGCAGGCCGAGTTCAACGAGCTGTCGCACCGCTTGCCGGTGCTCGTGAACATGCGGCCCTTCGGCATGTTCTCGATGTTCGATCTTGACGGCGTCGGCGGCGTGCCGGTCGTCGTGAAGGAACTCCTCGACGGCGGGTGGCTCGACGGCACCACCGTCACCTGCACCGGCGAGACGCTCGCCGAGCAAGTCGCGCGTCTCGATCCGCCGGCGCCCGACGGCAGCGTCGTGTTGCCGATCGCCTCGCCGTTCAAGCCGACGGGCGGCCTGCGGATGTTGAGCGGCAACCTCGCGCCCGAGGGCGGCGCCATCCTGAAGGTGGCGGGCGTCGAAGGGGGCATCGTCGACGGCAAGTTCGTCGGAGGGGCGCGCGTGTTCGAACGCGAGTCGTCGCTCATCGCGGCGTTGGAAAACGCGCCCGACGACTTCCAGGACGGCGACATGGTCGTCATCCGTTACGAAGGACCGCGCGGCGCGCCCGGTATGCCGGAGATGCTCGACCCGACGTCGCGCATCACCACGTTGTGCCGGCAGCGCAACATCACGATCGCGTTGATGACCGACGCGCGTTTCTCGGGTGGTTCGGTCGGCCTCGTCATCGGTCACGTCGGTCCCGAAGCGTTCCTCGGTGGACCGATCGCCCTGATTCACGACGGCGATGAGATCGTCGTCGACCTCAACACCGACCGTCTCGATTGCACGCAGCTGTCCGAGGCCGGCGTCTACGACGCCCGTCTCGCCGCCTGGCACGCCGCGACCGACGCCAACGGCGGAGTCCATCCCGACGCCGTCCCCGTCACCAGCCGCGTTCTCAGCCGCATGCGCACCACCGCCGCCCCCGCCCTCCGCGGCGCCGGCATGCACTAACTAACCCCCGCCTTCCGAACCCGTCCTCCCGAACCCCTCCTCCCGAACTGGTCTGACGAGCGTGCCGTAAACGGCACGCTCGTCAGACCGATTCGGAAGGAGGGGACGGTGTTACACCCCGTCGGCACAATCGGTCCGTGACCGACGCGCACAGGTTGGCTCGTGAGATCGCGGCGAAGACCGCGGGGGTTGTCAGCACGCGGGCCGCGCGAAGCGTCGGGCTGCACGGCCGGCTGTTGGCGCGCCGGCTGCGAGACGGGGAGTGGTCGGCACCGACCCCGCGCGTCCTCGTGCTGTCGGGATCGCCGTCCTCATTCGAACGAGACGCGTGGATCGGTCTCTACGACGCAGGCAAAGACGCGGCGTTGTCGCACGACACGCTGCTTGCGCTCTGCAACGTGCCGGGATTCGAGCGCTACCCGATCCACGTTTCGTGTCCTCGCGGGCGCACGACCTCCGATCTTGACGGAGTGACCGTTCACCACCCGCGGCTATGGCGGGCGGACCATCGCATGCTGCTCAACGACATACCCGTGGTGACGCCGACGCGGGCGTTGTTCGATTTGGCCAACGACGGCCACGTCCACACGCGCCGCCTCGAGCGCGCGATCAACAACGCGTGGGCGCGGCGCCTCACTTCAGGTGAGTTACTGAAAATGATGGCGGACGACTGGTGCGAACGCGGGCGCCGCGGCAGCGCGTTCTTCCACGAGTACCTCGCGACGCGCCCCGTCGACTGGCAGCCTCCGGAGAGCAATCTCGAGGGGCGGTTCGTTGAACTGATCGTTGGCGCCGGACTGCCGGAACCGAAGCGACAGCGCAATCTGGGCGACAACGTGTCGTGGATCGGTCGTATCGACATGGTCGATCCGGAGGTGCCGCTCGTCGGCGAGATCGACAGCGACCTGTTCCACACTGCGCCATTGGATCTCGAGTCAGACTCAATCCGCGACGAGCGACTGAGCGCCGCAGGCTTCGTCGTCGAGCGGTTCACCGAGTTCGAGGTTTGGCACCGCCCCGCCGTCGTCATCGAACGCTGGCGCGCGGCCCGCGTCGGAGCCCGACGACCCAAACCCTGACGGAACTGGTCGGACGAAACGGCCATCGACGGCCCTCTAGTGCGACCAGTTCGGGAAGTGGGGCGAACTGGTCTGAGGAAACGACCATCGATGGCGCTCTGGTCCGACCAGTTCGCCCCGGGGGTGGGGAGTTCACTTTGGGGGACGGGTGCGCTACTGTGTGCGGGTCATGTCGAGCCGCATCATTCTCGTAGTAGGTACGTAGCGGACGCCGACTGCATAAACGCGCGCTTCCGCTACACGGTCTCCCACTCGGGAGGCCGTTTTTCGTTTCTTGGAAGGAAATCCCGAATGAAGTCCCAGCAGATGAACGGCGGCCAGGCCCTCATCAAGTCATTGGAACTCGAAGGCGTCGAGACGATCTTCGGGTTGCCCGGTGGGTGCATCCTGCCCGTCTACGACCCGATCATCGACAGCCCGATCCGTCACATCCTCGTGCGCCACGAGCAGGGCGCCGGCCACATGGCCGAGGGCTACGCCCACGTGACGGGCCGCCCCGGCGTCGCGATGGTCACCAGTGGCCCCGCGGCGACGAACATCGTCACTCCGCTGTGCGACGCCTACATGGACTCGATCCCGATGGTCGTCATCACCGGACAGGTGCCGACCTTCGCCATCGGCACCGACGCGTTCCAAGAGTGCGACACCGTCGGCATTACGCGCTCCGTCACGAAGCACAACGAACTCGTGACGAGCGCCGCCGACATCCCCCGCGCCGTGCGCGAGGCGTTCTACATCGCGCAGACAGGACGACCTGGCCCCGTCCTGCTCGACATCCCGAAGGACATCGTCGACCCCAAGCACCCGAACTCGGCGATGGACTGGTACTGGCCTTCCGACTCCGAACTCGAGGACGGGCTTCCCGGTTACAGGGTGCAGATGCACGCCGAGACCGAAGCGATCGCGGCGGCGGCGCGCATGATCGCCGAAGCGCGCCAGCCGGTTCTCTACGTCGGCGGCGGCGTACTCAAGTCGCGCGGCGCCGAGGCGCTCAAGCAGTTCGCCGAGATGACGGGCATCCCCGTCGTCACGACGCTCATGGCGCGCGGCGCGTTCCCCGACGACCACGAACTCTGCCTCGGCATGCCGGGCATGCATGGCAACTACACAGCCGTCACCGCGATGCAGCGCGCCGACCTGCTGGTCGCGCTCGGCGCGCGCTTCGACGACCGCGTCACCGGTCGTGTGGGTGCGTTCGCGCCCGACGCCAAGATCATCCACGCCGACATCGACCCCGCCGAGATGGGCAAGGTGCGTCGCCCCGACGTGCCGCTCGTCGGCGACGTGCGCTGCACGATCGAAGACCTGATCGCCGCCACGAAGGAACTCAAGCTCAAGCAGGCCGACCGCAGCGCGTGGCGCTCGACGGTCAGCGGCTGGCAAGAGAAGTTCCCGCTCAAGTACGACGAGCCCCAGCCCGGTGGCGGCCTCAAGCCGCAGATGGTCCTCGAGCACCTGCGTGACAGCGCGCCCGACGACTGCATCGTCGCGTCGGGCGTCGGCCAGCATCAGATGTGGACGAGCCAGTACTGGAAGTTCAACAACCCCTACACGTGGGTGAACTCGGGCGGCCTCGGCACGATGGGCTTTGCGGTCCCCGCCGCCATCGGCGCCAAGGTTGGTCGTCCCGACAAGATGGTGTGGGCTGTCGACGGCGACGGCTGCTTCCAGATGACGGCGCAGGAACTCGTCACCGCCAGCGCCGAGCGCATCCCGGTGAAGATCGCCATCCTCAACAACGCCTACCTCGGCATGGTCCGTCAGTGGCAGGAGATGTTCTACGAGGAGCGCTACTCCGAGGTGTACCTGTCGCCGGACCTGCCGAACTACGTGCAGTGGGCCGAGGCGATGGGCTGCGTCGGCATTCGCGTCGACTCGCCGGAGGAAATTCAGCCGGCGATCGACAAGGCGAACTCGATCAACGACCGACCCGTCGTCATCGACTTCCGCACCGACTCGAGCGAGAAGGTGTTCCCGATGGTGCCCGCCGGTGCGTCGAACGACGACATCATCACCGGCCCGATCGAAGGGATCGTGCAGTAATGGCTGCGAATCACCACGTTCTCAGCGTGCTCGTGAACAACCAGGCCGGTGTGCTCGCCCGCGTGTCGAACCTGTTCGCCCGCCGCGCCTACAACATCTTCTCGCTGGCGGTCGCACCCACCGACGACGAGCGTTTCTCGCGCATCACGATCGTGGTCGACGTGTCGGGCACGCCGCTCGAACAGATCAGCAACCAACTCAACAAGCTGATCGACGTCGTCGAGATCACCGAACTCCGCCCCGCCGACTCGGTCGAACGCGAGCTGCTCCTCGCTACCGTCAGCACGACCGGCAAAGGGACGCGCGGCGAGATCATGGAACTGGTGCAGGTGTTCAACGGCCGCGTCGTGGACGTCGGCCACGAGGCCATCACCGTGAGCGTGACCTCGTCACCTGACACCATCGACGGCTTCGAAGACCTCCTGCGTCCGTACGGCATCGAAGCGCTGGCTCGCACCGGACGGGTCGCGTTGGCCAAGCTGGAGAAGCAGGCACCTGACGCGAAGATTCTCAAGACCAAGAAAGCGGGCTGACCGATGGCCACCGTGTTGTACGACAAAGACGCAGACGTCGAGTTGATCAAGGGCCGCAAGGTCGCGGTCCTCGGCTACGGCAGCCAAGGGCACGCGCACGCGCTCAACCTGCAGGACTCGGGCGTCGACGTACGCGTCGGTCTCCGCGAAGGCTCGTCGTCGAAGGAGAAGGCCGAAGCCGCCGGGCTCAAGGTCCTCCCGACCGCGCAAGCCGTCGCCGAAGCCGACGTCGTGATGGTGCTGCTGCCCGACACCGAACAACAGTCGGTGTTCGAGAACGACATCGCGCCGAACCTGAACCCGGGCGACGCGCTGTTCTTCGCGCACGGGTTCAACATCCACTTCGGTCTCATCGATCCGCCCGAAGGCGTGGACGTCGCGATGTGCGCGCCCAAAGGACCGGGCCACCTCGTGCGCCGCACGTACACCGAAGGCGGCGGCGTGCCGTGTTTGATCGCGGTTGCGCAGGACGCGTCGGGCAAGGCGCGTGAGCTCGCGCTGTCGTACGCGTCGGCGATCGGTGGCGGTCGCGCCGGCATCCTCGAAACGACGTTCCGCGAAGAAACCGAAACCGATCTCTTCGGCGAGCAAGCGGTGCTGTGCGGCGGCGTCACGGCGCTCGTGCAAGCGGGCTACGAGACGCTCGTCGAGGCGGGTTACGCGCCGGAGTCGGCGTACTTCGAGTGCCTGCACGAGCTGAAGCTGATCGTCGACCTCATGTACGCCAACGGAATTTCCGGCATGCGGTATTCGATCTCGACCACCGCGGAGTACGGCGACTACACGCGCGGCCCGCGCGTCGTCAACGCGGAGACGAAGAAGGAAATGAAGCGGATCCTCGACGAGATCCAGTCCGGCAAGTTCGCCGAGGAGTGGATCGCCGAGCACCGAAACGGCGCGCCGCGCTTCAACGAAATGCGCAAAGCGGGGCAGTCGCACCCCATCGAGGTCGTCGGCGAGGAACTACGCAAGCTGATGCCTTTCGTGTCAGCTGGTAACGCGCGCCCGCAGGATGTTTCCGGCGGCTAAGCGCCTGCCGATGGATCTCGCAATTCGTTGACATATAGGCTCCTGCGCCTATGCGCACTTCCCTACGTGTCTTCACCGCGGCTGTAAGCACACTCCTGCTCGGAGCGCTCGTGACGGTTCTTCCGTTCGCGACTCCGGCGGGTGCTGTGAACGGCATCCACACGATCAACATCTCGAGCCGGAACTGCGCCGAAGGCGCCAACCCGTGCAACGTCGACGTCACGCTGCAAGGCGGCGTGAACTTCGGCACCACCATCACCGCGGACATCACGTCGAGCGACGGCTCGGCGCGCGCCGGACAGGACTACACGGCCGTCAACCAGCACGTGTCGTGGGCGTCGGGTGAGAGCGGCACCAAGACGGTGCAGGTGAACACCACCGGCGACAGCGTCAAAGAGCCGAACGAGACCTTCACGCTTTCGGTGACGAACCCCGTGCAGGCCGCGGCCGGCACGCAGGGCACGATCACGATCCCGAACGACGACGGCACTCCGGTCCCGACGCTGAACATCGTGCCGCAGCCGGGAACGGCCGACGAAGGCAACGCCGACAACATGCGGCGCGTCGACGTGAGTGTGTCGAACCCGACCACGATCGGCATGGACGTCAACTACGCGACGAGCGACGGCAGCGCGACGTCCGACACCGCGAAGGGCGCGAAGGACTACACCCCGGTCGCGGGCACGCTGCACTGGGACGCCAACGACGGCAGCGTCCAGCACATCGACATCCCGATCAAGGGCGACACGATCCCCGAGCCCGACGAAACGCTCTTGCTCAACTTCGGCAGCCCGAACAACGTCGCCATCAACGGCGGCAACCCCGCGAACATCGTGTTGCACAACGACGACGCCGGCGCGGTGCCCGCGCTGACGATCGATCCGATCCAAGACAAGACCGAGGGCGACACGTCGCAGACGACGCAGACGATCAACGTCACGCTGACTCCTGCGGCGGCGCAGATCGTCACCGTCGACTACACGACCTCTGATGGCACTGCGAAGGCGACGGCGGGCGAAACGAAGGGCGACTACGAACTGACGAAGGGGACGCTGACGTTCCCGCAGGGCACCACGTCGAAGAGCTTCACCGTCCCGATCAACGGCGACACGGCCGACGAGCAGGACGAGACGTATCACGTCACGCTGAGCAACCCGATCAACGCCAACCTCGGCGATCCCGCGACGCGCGACGCCAAGATCCTGAACGACGACTTCGGTCAGATCACGACCGTTCCCGGTCAAGGCGGCGGTCCCCACACGCGCATCTGGGGCGCCAGCGGCGCCGACCTCGGTGGCTTCATGGCCTACGACCCGAGCCTGACCAGCGGCATTCACGTGTCGCGCGGTGACTTCTTCAAGCCCGTCCAGAACGGTTGGGCAGTGGGCGCCGACGGTGTCGACGAGATCGTGACTTCGCTTGGCGCTTACCCGTCGAACTCGCGGACGCGCACGCTTCCGCGTGTGACGATCTTCGCGACCGACGGCACCAACCTCGCCAGCTTCCTGGCGTACGACTCGGGCTTCGGCGGCGGCGTCTTCACCGCGGCAGGCAACCTCGACGGCGATCCGACCAACGGCGACGAGCTCGTCACGGGACCGGGCGCCGGCGGCGGCCCGCACGTCAAGGTGTGGCGCATCAAGGGCCTCGGCGACAACGCCGCTGTCATCAACGGCTTCTACGCCTACGACCCGGCGTTCACGGGCGGCGTGCGCGTCGCCGTCGGCAACGAGATTGGTGACGCCAAGGACGAGATTGTGACCGCCCCCGGTCCCGGTGGTGGTCCGCACGTCCGCGTGTTCTCACCCACTGCCGACGGCTCGGCGACGGGTACGCCGGGCTTCATGGCGTACGACCCGAGCTTCACCGGTGGCGTCAATCTGGCCGCTGTCGCCAACCGCATCGTGACCGCTCCCGGTCCTGGCGGCGGTCCCCACGTCCGCGTGTTCGACGGCGGTGGCGCGGCGCAGGGTGGCGGCTTCATGGCGTACGACCCGACGTTCACCGGTGGCGTTTCCGTCGGCCTCGGCAACCTCGACAACGACCTCGAAGCTGAGATCGTGACTGGTGCCGGCCCCGGCGGCGGTCCGCACGTGAAGGTCTTCCGGCAGGACGGGTCGATGCCCTTCGGCACCGGCTTCTTCGCCTACGACCCCAACTTCCACGGCGGCGTCGAAGTCGCCATCTCGGTCGCCGGCACGCCGTAGCCCGCAAAACCTCGCAAAACCTCGCAAAACCTCCGAACTGGTCCTCTCAGCAACCGTCGCACGGTTACTGGGAGGACCAGTTCGCGTTTTAACGGCGGCTGCTGACCTCGTGGAAGCGGTCGGCGAGTTCCTCGTGCGGCTTGTAGTGCGGCGTGAGGTGGGGGTTGCGGCGACGGTGCACTTGGCGCCGGACCTGCGCGTGTGCACGACGATGCCGTCGATAGCGCCGGCGGACGATCACACGCGCCCGCAACATGCAGCACAGCACGACGACCAGCGCGAGAAGTACGAACAGCAAACGAAGCGCGATCGGCGTGCCATCGCGCGCGGGCAGCGTCGCTGACACCGTTGCGCCGCGCGCCGGTGCGCGGTTGGTGAGCGACGCGGTGGCAGGTGCGAGACGCAGCCCGGCGTGCAACGCCGGCAGGTGATCCGCGGCGCGTGGCACCGGCTGCGCGAAGCCCGCGTCGAGGAGTTGCGCGGCCCATCCGTACGTGTCGGCGACGTTGAGGACGACGGCGATCTCGGTGCGGCCGTTACGTGTCGCCGCGGCGATCAGCCCGCGTCCGGCGCGTCGCGTGTAGCCCGTCTTCATTCCGATCGCGCCGGCGTAGCGCGTCAGCATCTTGTTGTGATTGACGAGGCGGTGATGGATGCCGTCGGGTCCGACGAACTCGGTGATCGGACGGGCGACGATCGGCGCCAGCCGCGGTTCGGCCAGCACCGCGCGCGCCGCAATCGCGAGGTCACGCGCCGAGATGCGGTTGCCGCCGCGCACCGAGGACGAGTCGTCGAGGCCGGCCGCGTCTTGCAGTGTCGGCGCGTCCGCCATCTGCAGGTGTTGGGATAGCGCGTCGAGCGCGGTGTCGAAGTTCTCGAGCGAACCGCTGACGCGTTCGGCGACGGCGGCCGCGGCGTCATTCGCCGACGACGCCAGCAACGCCGACAGCACTTCGTCGACGGGCCACACTTCGCCGGCCTTCATGTTCAGCTTGTGTGCGGGCATCGCGGCGGCGCGCTCGCTGATCGGCACGGTGTCGGTCGGCTTGAGCGCGGCGACGGCGACGAGTGCCGTGAGAATTTTCGTGAGGCTGGCCGGCGGCAGTGGGGTGTGTTCGTTGCTACCGGATATCACCGCGCCGGTCGCCTGGTCCACGACGATGAACGCTTTCGGCGGTGGACCGAGCGGCGCCGTGGGCGTCGTAGTCTGCGCGATTGCGGGTGCAGCCGACACGATCGTGGCCGCGGACACGACCGACGCGACGACGCGAAAACCCCGCAGCCCAAACACGGGCCAAAAGGTTAAAGCAGGCGTTCGGCGATGTAGTCGATGGTCGCGGTGAGGGCGGCGACGTCGTCGGGTTCGACAGCCGGGAACATGCCGATGCGAATCTGGTTGCGCCCGAGTTTGCGGTAGCTGTCGGTGTCGAAAACGCCGTTGGCGCGCAGCACCTTGCACAGGTCACCGGCATCGAAGCCGTCGATGTCGATCGTGCCGACGACGGGTGAGCGCTCGTCGGCGTTGGCGACGAACGGCGTGGCGAACGACGCCGCCTCTGCCCATCCGTACAGGATCGACGACGACTTCTCGCTGCGACTCGCCGCCCACGAGAGGCCGCCGTTGTCGAGCATCCAGTCGATCTGCTCGGCCAGCATGATGAGCGTCGCGATGGCGGGCGTGTTGAGCGTTTGGTTCGACCGCGAGTTCGTCACCGCGGTCTGCAGGTCGAAGATCGCGGGAATCCATCGCCCCGACGCGCTGATGCGCTCGATGCGTTCGATCGCGGGGGGGGAGCACGCTGCGAGCCAGATGCCGCCGTCGGCGGCGAAGCACTTTTGCGGTGCGAAGTAGTAGCAGTCGAACTGCGTCGGATCGACGAGCGCGCCGCCGGCGATCGACGTGGCGTCGACGGCGACGATCGCGTTGGCGTCGGCGCCCGCGGGTCGCACGATCGGCGCGACGACGCCGGTCGAAGTCTCGTTGTGTGTGAGCCCGTACAAGTCGACGCCCGGTGTGCCGACGGCATCGGCACGCGTACCGACCGGCGCCTCGATGATGTCGGGATCGTCGAGGAACGGCGCAGCCTTCGCCGCCGCCGCGAACTTCGACGAGAACTCACCGAAGCTGAGGTGCTGGCTCTTCTTCTCGATGAGGGCGAACGTCGCCGCGTCCCAGAACAGCGTGGTGCCGCCGTTGCCGAGCAGGATCTCGTAGCCGTCGGGGAGTTCGAACAGGTTCGCCAGGCCGTCGCGCACGCGACCGACGAGGTTCTTGACGGGCGCTTGCCGGTGGCTCGTGCCGAGCAGCGTCGAGCCCGCGGCGGCCACGGCGTCGGCTTGCGCTTGGCGCACTTTCGACGGTCCTGAGCAGAACCTTCCGTCGACAGGGAGGAGTTCTTTCGGTACCGCGATATCGAGTCTTGGGTCCTCGCTCATCTCTGCAAGCATTACAGCCGTGAATCGCCTCTCCCGACGAATTGCCGCAGTCGCCCCGTCCGCAACTCTCGCCGTCGACGCCAAGGCAAAGGCCCTTGCCGCGGCCGGCGAGGACGTGGTCGGCTTCGGCGCCGGCGAACCGGATTTTCCGACGCCCGACAACATCGTTGAAGCGGCGATCGCCGCGGCACGCGACCCGAAGAACCACCGCTACACGCCCACCCAGGGCCTGCCCGACTTGCGTGAAGCGCTGGCCGTCAAGACCAAGCGCGACTCCGGTTACGAAGTGAAGCCGTCGCAGATCCTCGTGACGAACGGCGGCAAGCAAGCGGTGTACGAAGCGTTCGCCGCGCTGTGCGATCCCGGTGACGAGGTGATCGTGCCGACGCCGTTCTGGACGACGTATCCCGAAGCGATTCAACTCGCCGGTGGCGTTCCGGTGTTCGTGCTCGCCGACGAGACACAAGGTTTTCGCCAGACCGTCGACCAGCTCGAAGCGGCGCGCACCGACAAGACCAAGGCGTTGCTGTTCGTCTCGCCGAACAACCCGACCGGCGCGGTGCACACGCCCGACGAAGTCAAAGCGATCGGGGAGTGGGCGCTCGCCAACGACCTGTGGGTCGTGACCGACGAGATCTACGAGCACCTCGTGTACGGCGACGCCAAGTTCGCGTCGATCGCCGTGCAGGTGCCCGAGCTCGCCGACCAAACCGTCGTGCTCAACGGCGTCGCCAAGACGTACGCGATGACGGGGTGGCGCGTCGGGTGGATGATCGGCCCGCAAGACGTCATCGACGCCGCGACCAACTTGCAGAGTCACTCGACGTCGAACGTGTCGAACGTCGCGCAGCGGGCCGCACTCGCCGCCGTTTCGGGCGACCTGTCGGCCGTCGCCATGATGCGCGAGGCGTTCGACCGGCGCCGCCACACGATCGTGTCGATGCTCAACGAGATCCCCGGCGTCGTGTGCCCGACGCCCGACGGCGCGTTCTACGCCTACCCGTCACTCAAGGGTCTGCTGACCGACAAGTTGCCGACGACGCTCGATCTCGCGTCGTATGTGCTCGAGGAAGCGAAGGTGGCGTTCGTGCCCGGCGAGGCATTCGGTTCTCCCGGATTTGCGCGCTTCTCCTACGCGCTCGGTGACGACGCCATCGTCGAAGGCATCACGCGCATGCAGAAGCTCTTCAGCTGATGGCGCGCGTCCTCATCACCGAACCGCTCGCCCCGTCGGCCACCGCCGCGTTGAGCGCCGCCGGCCACGAAGTCGTCGAACGCATCGGCTTGTCGCCCGAGGAGCTGCTCGACGCGGTGAAGGGGGCGCACGCGCTGATCGTGCGTTCGGCCACCAAGGTGACGGCGGAGGTGTTCGCGGCGGCCGACGAATTGATCGTCGTGGGTCGCGCCGGCGTCGGCGTCGACAACATCGACATGGCCGCCGCCACGGCGAGCGGCGTCATGGTCGCCAACGCGCCGTTCAGCATCGGCGTGTCGACGGCCGAGCACGCGATCGCGCTGCTGCTGGCGCTGGCGCGCAACATCCCCCAAGCCCACGGCGCGCTCATGGCCGGACGGTGGGAGAAGTCGAAGTGGGAAGGCGTGGAGCTGCACGGCAAGGTGTTCGGCTTGCTCGGCCTCGGACGCATCGGCACCCTCGTCGCCCAGCGCGCCAACGCGTTCGGGATGCGCGTCGTGGCGTGGGACCCGTGGACGTCGCCTGAGCGCGCCAAGCAGATGGGCGTGGAGCTGCTCGAACTCGACGAGCTCGTCGCCATTGCCGACTTCATCTCGATTCACCTGCTCAAGACGAAAGAGTCGACGGGTTTGGTCAACGCCGACTTGATGGCGAAGATGAAGCCGACGGTGCGCATCATCAACGACGCACGGGGCGGCATCGTCGACGAAGCCGACCTCGCGGCCGCGTTGCAGGATGGTCGCATCGCCGGCGCCGCGCTCGACGTGTTCGAGAACGAGCCGCTGAAGGAGTCGCCGCTGCTGGCGTTGCCCAACGTCGTCGTGACGCCTCACCTCGGCGCGAGCACCGCGGAGGCGCAGGACAAGGCGGGCGTGCAAGTGGCCGAACAGGTCGTGCTCGCGCTCGCCGGCGACTTCGTGCCGAACGCGATGAACGTCAACGCGCACGCGGCGTCGGAGACCGTCCGGCCGTTCGTCGCCCTCGCCGAACGCCTCGGCGGCCTACTCGCCGGCCTCGTGGGCGAGAACCGCACGACCGTGCTCGAAGTCGAATACCGCGGCCCCGTCGCCGACAACGACGTCAGCCTGGCGACGCTCTCGGCGCTGCGGGGTGTGCTCGACGCCATGAGCGACGAGCCGGTGTCGTTCGTCAACGCGCCGCACGTCGCCGAGCAACTCGGTGTCGACGTCAAGGAGTTGAAGGTCGGCGCCACCGAGCAGCGCAGCGTGATCACACTGCGTTCGGGTGAGCGCTCCGTCGCCGGCACCATCACAGGCCTGACCCGCGACGCGCGCATCACGGCCATCGACGGCATCAGCTGCGAAGTCCCGCCGGCGAAGAACCTGCTCGTGGTGCGCAACGACGACCGCGTCGGCATGCTGGCGCTCGTGACCGCCGCCATGCGCGACGCCAACATCAACGTGTCGAACATGCATCTCGGTCGATCGACCGACGGTTCGGCTGCGTTGATGGTGCTGGCGACCGACGCGGGCGTGCCCGACGCCGTCGTCGCCGCGCTTCAAAGCGAACCGGGCATCCTCGACGCCCGCGCCGTGACGGCTTAGCGCTTCGCTTCGCGAAACCCTTCGGCGATCGCCGCGTCTTCGGACGCGTAACAGCGGTCGGGTTTGCTGGTCGCGTAGCCGGCGGAGTTCGGGCGGCGGAACACCTTGCTGCTCAACTTCGCCTTGATCGGGTGCGTTGTCGGGCACACGTCGCCTTGCGGTTCGACCCACGCAACCTCGGTCGGAGCGGGTTCTGGGATGGCATCGGGTTGCGGCGTTGGCTCTGGTCGACGGGGCTCGACGTCGCGCACAGGTGCATCGGACTGCCGGTCGTCGAGCAGCTTGACCGTGACCGCGACGATGACCGCAAGGACCCCGAGCCGAAAGCCGAACTTGAGGAGCCGCTTCACTACGGAGCGACCGTAGTTTCACTCGTGAACATGAAGCGATCGAACACCACGAACTTCAGTACCCACAACGCGCCGAACGCCGCGATCGACGCGCCGTCGACGATCACGGTCTGCATTGCCCGGCTGTCGAAGTGATCTTGCCCAAACTTGCCGGCGTACCCCGCCAACCAGGCCGATAGAACCAAACCGGCGAAGGTCATCGTCCAGAACGGCACGACCTCGCGCAGAACGTGGGAGCGGCCCGACTTGCCCCACGCCCAGCGACGGTTGAGGTAGTACGCGGGCACGCCGCTCGTGATGCTGGCGGCGATCGTCGCCGGGCGCGCGGACCAGTGCAGGAAATAGAAATAGCCGACCAGCGCGACCTGTCCAATGACGATTGCCGCGACGGACACCGCGGAATAGCGGAACAGGCGTCGCCACAGCGTCATGCCTGAACTTCGCCCACGAGCGTCAACACGTCGCCGTGCTTCGACGAGTTGAGTCGGTACAGCTGGAAGATCGCGGCACAGAGGGCCCGACCGACCGGCGAAGAGACGTCGCCCGTGCGCCCTCCGGTCAGCTCTGCAGCGGACCTGAACAGCGAATAGAACGGAAACCCCCACTTCGACACTCGGACAGGGCGTATTCCAACGGCCTCCGCTTTCCGCGCAAGCTCCACGGCCGAGTAATTCCGCACGTGGCCGATCGCGATCTCCGAACGCCGCATCCGGCCGGTCATCGTCGATAGGTAGACGTACCGCTTCGACATCGCGGCGATGTTCTCCAAGGCGGTGATGTCGTCGAGGATGTGTTCGATCACCTGACTCGAGTACACAAGGTCAAACGTCTCTGGCAACCGATCGCGCGTTACGTCGAGCATGACGAGGTGCGCATCGGGGACGCGGCGAGCCGCCAGTGCCAGTGCGGCTTCCGAGACGTCGACGCCGCTCAGTTCGTAGTTGCCGGCGTCGTGCAGCGCGGCGAGGTTGTCACCCGCGCCACATCCGACGTCCAGAATCGACATGGGCGCGAGCGCGCGGACGTCGTTGACCAACGTGTCGCGCATGTGACGGTGAACAGGCCCGTGCGTCTGCAACGCCGACCACCGGGTCCGCCAAAGCTCGTCGTACTGCTCCTGAGCGTCGTTAGTGCTCACGACAACCGTCTATCAGGGTCAGGACAATCCCGCGGTACTCAACACGACGACCGCGCTGTTCTCAAACGCAACGCTGTGAGGCGACTCGCGACGGAGAGATGCCACCCGACCTGTTTGGAAATCGCTCCACCGCTTGTCGATGAAAAGGAAGTCGACTTGCAATGCGCGGGCCCGTCGAAGCCCCTCGACAGTCGGCACCCCACTTGCGAAAACACTGGCGGCCTCTTCTGCGGTGGCACGCTCGGAGGCGAAGTGCAGCCACCGGAGGTTCGACCCGGTCAGCGTGTGACGGCCGGCGAGGCCTTCGACCCACCAGCCCAAGGCCGGACCGTCCCTGTACGGCGTCACCGCGATCAACGTCGACGCGTCGCTGTGTGTGCGCGTCCAGTTGATCGCGTCTACGACGCTGGGGGTCAGCGCCTGGTAGTACGCGGCCTGCACACGCGCCGTCTTAGGCATGGCCTGAAGCTGTACGACACAGGCGATCCCCGCGAGGACGGCAAACACAGGCACCCGTGTGAGCCGCCGAAGTTCTGGCGACCAAAGCGTCACGCTGAGCGCCGCAGCGGTCGGAAGGACATAAGCGAGCCGAGGTTCGCCGAAGGCGACGGTAAGCCCGAAACCGACGAGCGCGAGGCCGGCCGCGATGCGCCAGTGCGTTTCAAACCGTCGTTCCCACAGGAGCACAAGCGCCCCAGCGCCCGCGAGCATCACGATCCGCCACAGCAAGGCGCGGTCGGAAAATACGAAATTGATGCGATCGATGGCCGAAGGATTGACAAGCGAGGTGCCTGCGGGGTGGAGGACGGCTTCGATCCTCGCTTTGAGGATTTGGACTTCGAGCGGCAGAGCGAGCACGAGCGGGGCTGCAAGCAAAACGAGCAGCTTGCCGATGCGCTTCCAGCCGACGAAACCGACGAGCGTTGGCAGGCGAGCGATGACGATCACCGCGGCGGCTAGAGCGGCGAAGGTGAATACAAAGTCGGACACCAGCACGACTACGAGCAACAGGACCCCCGCGCCGACCGCGAGCGAAGGCTTCGCGCGGTCGAACGCTCGGTCCGCCATCACGACCGCGACCGGTAATAGTCCGAGCGCAAGCAACTGCGGATACCCGCCCCACGACGCCGCTTCGCCTGAACCCGCGCACGCCATTACAAGGACGGACACGAGTGCCGCATCAAGCGCTGTTATCTGCCGCCGAAGGACGAAGTAGACGCCAGCGCCCGGTAGCGCTCCGAGCAGCGCTCCAAACGACACGAAGGTGAACTGCGCTCCGACGGTCTTGACGCCTACAAATATGAGGACCGGGATAATCGGCGAAGCCGCGAGGCCCCCGGGGCGAACATGGTCGCCGAAAAGCCCGCGTCCGAGTCCAAGCCAGTCGCCGCCGTCAAAGCCGGGGGGCGCGCCCGCCTTCGAGAGGGCGCGTGCGCGAACGAAGACGACGAACAGCGACAATCCGACGAACACTGCGTCGGCAAGCACCCGCTCGGGTTGCCAGCGAACCGCGTGTGGATTGCGCTTGTTTGTGTCGCCCACCTCGTGCGCAACCGTTTGTGCCAATACCACTTCTCCCGCTCCCTAAAAGTGGAACTCGCCAAGTTACAGGAGGTTGTCGCGTACGCTGGTTCGCCACTCCAGAGCGGCAACTCATGCACATCGCGATCGTCACGAACTACTTGCCGCCGAGAGCTGGTGGGCTCGAGGGCGTCGTCGACGCGCTCGCTCGCGGCTACACCGACGCCGGCGACGAGGTAATCGTCACGGGCTACGACGATGGCGCAGCCGCAGCGCCGTATCGCCGAGAAGCTCTGCACGGATGGAACGGGCTCGAACGCCGCGGGATTCCTGTCCCGCTGCTGACGCCAAGATCGCTTGTGCGCCTTTGGCGAGTCGTCCGAGGCGCAGACGCGGTCCACATCCACGGCCTCGTGTTCGTTTCGAGTGTCGTAGCGCTGCTGGCGTCGAGGTCCGAACAACGCGTTGTCGTCACTGAACACGTCGGGCTCGTTCCCTATCGCTCAAGGATCGCCGGGTGGTTGCAATTCTGTGCGTTGTTCGTCGGTGCGAGGCTCGCGGTGCGACGCGACGCAATGATCGCCACCCTCAACGATCGCGTCGCGGCCGACGTCGGACGGGTCGCGCCGCGTGCAACGATCAGGAAGATCCCAAACGCAGTAGATCTCGGACTCTTCAGTCCGTCGACGGCTGCACGCCGTCTCGAATCGCGCGGTGCGCTTGGGTGGACGGGGCCGGTTGTCCTCGTCGTCGCGCGGAACGCGCCGAAGAAACGGCTAGACCTCGTCCTTGGGGCTGCCCGGCGACTCCGCTCAGTCCGTTTCGTCGTGTGCGGCCTGGATACGGACGAGTTGCCGTGGGCCGAACCGAACGTCGAGGTTCTCGGTGCTGTCGAACGATCGCGGTTGGTTGACCTGTATCGCGCCGCGGATCTGCTGCTGCTGCCGTCCGAAGGCGAAGGTCAACCGCTGGCGGTGCTCGAAGCCCTCGCATGCGGGCTTCCGGTCGTGCTCGGCGCCGATCCTGACGTGATGGCGGAACTTCCCGACTGCGTCGTCCCAGTCGAGCGAACCGTTGATGCCGTCGTGGACGCAATCACCGAGACGGTCGCGGAGGCCGACGGTCGGTCGTTGGCTGACACCTGCACGCGCTCAGTCGCTGATCGCGGATGGCCGGGCGCGGTCGCGACGTACCGCTCGCTCCTCGATCGACCTGACCCGAGCGCGGCCAAGGCGACCACCTAAAGTCGATCGCTGATGCCGCAGGTCACCGTTGTCCTTCCGTGCCTGGACGAGGCGCCGTCCGTAGTGGCATGCATTGAGGACGCGCGCGCGGGCCTGGCCTCTGCGGGGCTGGATGGCGAGATCCTGGTCGTCGACAACGGGTCGGTCGATGGGACTCCGACCTTGGCTGCCGCCGCGGGAGCGCGCGTCGTGCACGAGGCGGCCCGCGGCGTCGGCAACGCGATCCGCCGTGGGATTGCCGAGGCACGCGGCGAGATCATCGTGATGGCGGATTCGGACTGCACCTATGAGCTCACGAACCTTGGGGCATTGGTCGAACCGGTCGCTGCGGGGACAGCGGATCTCGTCATCGGCTACCGCGACACCGCCGGCGACACGCTCACGCCGTGGACGCACCACCACCTCGGCACACCGTTGCTCTCGTGGATCAACCGCATGGCTGCCCCGGGCCTGTCGGTTCGCGACAGCCAGTCGGGTTTTCGCGCGTTCCGGCGCGCGGACGCCTTAGCGCTTCGACTCAGGACGCCGGGGTTCGAGATCTGTTCAGAGATGCTGGTGCGCTTTGCTGGGCACGGGTATCGCGTGCGCGAAGTGCGGACCGTCTATCGCAACCGCGTAGGTGTCTCGAAGCTTTCAGCCGTGCGAGATGGGCTCCTCCATCTGCGCATCCTCGTTTTGCTCGCACCCGAGCTCTTGCTTCGGGTGCCTGCAATCGCGATGGGAGTCGTCGGCGTCTCCATGGAAGCGTTTCTGATCGCGCGCCCGAATGGAATCGTCGTGGGATCGGTGCGGTGGCAGCCGGTGTTCTTCTCGACCATCCTCGTCGTGTTAGGCGCTCTGGGTTGGCTCGCGTCGGTAGCGGTGCGGCACGCCTCGCCGATCGCTCGATCGCGGCCGGCGCTCGACGATGAAGGTTTGCGTGCGGCGCTTCGTCGCGCAGTGAAGGGCGGCGCCGCGCTTCTTCTCGCCGGGGCGTTCTCGGAGCTTGCGCTCGCGGTGCTCCCCAGCTCGATCACGCCCCCGAACCGACGCCTTGCCCTGGCATCGCTGGCCGCGTCGGCCCTGCTCGTCGGTGCCGTCGTCGCGGCTGCGAGTGCGATCGCGCAGTTAGTCGACTGGCAACGTCGATATCTCGCGGTACGGTCTGACGACTCGGATAACGAACCCGAGTCACCCCGACGGCTCTCGTCGGGCACATAGGGTGAGTACGCTGTGCTGCACCCGACATGGGAGAGATACGTGACAAACAAGTTTCACCTCGTTCGCCGTTGGACGAAAGTGGCGGCTGGAGCCGCCTTGGTTCTGGGTGGCTTGTTCGCCACCGACCACCTATCGCTGAACAGCACCCCCGCGACGTACAACTACGGGTTCTACGGAGGCGGCACACGGCTCGCCATCGAGACGGGCCCCGGCCCGGGCGGTGGTCCGCACATCCGCGTCGTCAACCCCGCGAACCTGAACAGCGACTGGGGCGCGTTCATGACCGTCGACCCGTCGAGCTACTCGGGCGGCACGTACGTCGCGCGCGGTGACCTCAACCACGACGGCACCGGCGAGATCGTGATCGGTCAGCTTGGCGTCGTGAAGATCCGCAACGTCAACGGCACTCCGCCGGCGCAGGACATCACGCCGTATGACAACTATCACGGCGAGGTTCGCGTCGCGGTTGCCGACCTCGACGGAAATGGCAGCGCTGAGATCATCACTGCTCCTGGTCCTGGCGGCGGCCCGCACGTCCGTGCGTTCGAGGAAAACGGCACGCCGTTTGCCGGCCAGCTCGGCTCCGGGATCATGGCGTACGCGCCGAGCTTCACCGGTGGCGTCTACGTCGCCGCGGCTGACCTGGACGGCGACGGTAGGGCTGAGGTCATCACCGGCGCCGGACCTGGCGGCGGTCCGCACGTTCGCGCCTTCAGCGCCAACGGCAACAAGATGACGGGTCAGATCGGTGATGGTTTCTACGCCTACGCATCGAACTTCGCAGGCGGTGTGCGTGTTGCCGCCGGCTACTTCGACAACACAGGCGTCGCCAACATCGTCACGGCTCCCGGGCCCGGCGGCGGCCCCCACATTCGCCAGTTCAGCGTTTCGGGCAACCCGGTTCCGGGCCAACGCGGCGACGGCTTCATGGCGTACGCGTCCAACTTCACCGGCGGCGTGTTCGTTGCCGTCGGCGACATCGACTCCGACGAGCCGGCTGAGATCATCACCGGCGCCGGCGCCGGCGGCGGTCCGCACGTCCGGGCCTTCGACCTGACAACTGCGCCAGTGCCTGGCCAGTTGGGCAGCGGGTTCATGGCGTACTCGCCGAGCTTCACCGGCGGCGTCACGGTCGCGGCGGGCAAGGTCTAAACCACCCGCCATACCGACTGGTTCTGCCCAGCACCGCCTTGCGGTGCTGGGCAGTTCCCGTTCTGGGACAACTGCGCCGACCCGGCAAGCCGGACATAAGGCATGAAACGTCGCGGTAGTGGGTAGTGCCGAGAATGCGAATGACTAAATGGCGGATCTTCGGCGCGCTTGCTCTTATGGGATCCGGCGTGGCGATGATCGCCACGGGCGTGTTCAGCCCAGCTTCGGCGGCGATGGGCGACTGCACTGCGCATCCCGCGACTCCTCCGACGTCATCGACGTCTACGACGTCTACGACGTCTACGACGTTGCCCGGGCAATCAGCCCAGCCTGAGTCCGTCATCGTCACCGGCGCAGGCGCCGGCGGCGGCCCGCACGTCGAAGTGTGGTCCGACCCTCAAACCGTCATCGGCAGCTTCTATGCGTACGCGCCGAACTTCACCGGCGGCGTCCAGGTCGCCGCGGGTGACGTCAACGGCGACGGCTACGACGACGTCGTCACCGGCGTCGGTGCCGGCGGCGGCCCGCACGTCAAAGTCTTCAACGGCGCGCCCGGCACCGACGGCAAACCGATGCTCAACGAGATCGGCAGCTTCTACGCCTACGCACCGAACTTCTCGGGCGGCGTGAACGTCGCCGTCGCCGACGTCAACGGCGACGGCAAGGCCGACATCATCACCGGCCCCGGCGCTGGCGGCGGTCCGCACGTGCGCATCTTCGGCGGCGCGACGGTGCTCGGCGCGAACCCGACACTGACGATCCTCGGCGAGTTCATGGCGTACGACCCGAACTTCACGGGCGGCGTGAGCGTCGGCGGTGCTGACCTGGGCGGCCCCGACAGCAGGGCTGAGATCGTGACCGGCGCCGGACTCGGTGGCGGCCCGCACGTGCGCGTGTTCGAGTCGACGGGTGCCCCAATGGAAGGTACCGGTGGCGGCTTCATGGCCTTCGGCACGACGTTCCACGGCGGCGTCAACGTCGCGGCCGACTGCACCAACGGCGTCGCCCGCATCGCGGTGTCGACCAAGTACGGCGACTCCGGGTGGAACGACTACCGCCCCGACGGCCTGGGTCTGAACCACGGCGCGTTCTACCGTCCGGCGCACCCGTATGCGCAACCTGGTCTTGGCATCGCGATCGGCCCGCTGATCCCCGACGAAAGCCCGGGCGTTCAGGTCATCACTGGCTTGGCCCAAGCGACGGATTCCCCGCAGGTTGTGATCTGGGGTCTCACTACGCAGAACGACCCGATCGACGGGTTCAATGCGTACGCCGCGACGATTCGCGTCAGCGTCGCCTTCGGTCGGATGTAGCCGTTACGTAAGCGACGGCAGCCAGCTTTTGCGCCTGGCTTCATAGGTGCTGATGGCATCGGCGTTGCGCAGCGTGAGGCCGATGTCGTCGAGGCCTTCGAGGAAGCGCATGCGCGTGAAGTCGTCGAGCGGGAACTGCTCTTCGATGCCCGCGGCGAGACACCCGATCGTGCGCGAGTCGATGTCGACGATGAGTTCGAGCGTCGGATCGTCCTGCACGGCCTTCATCAACGCCGCGCCCGTTTCTTCTGAGACCTGCACCGGTACTAGCCCGGCCTTGGTGGCGTTGTTGCGGAAGATGTCACCGAACCGTGGCGACACGACGGCACGAAACCCGTAGTCGGTCAACGCCCACACGGCGTGCTCGCGCGACGAGCCGGTGCCGAAGTTCGGTCCGGCGATGAGGACGACCGCGTCTTCGTAGCGCTTGTCGTTGAGGGGGAACGACGCGTCCTTGCGCCACGCGCCGAACAGCCCTTCGCCGAAACCCGTGCGCTCGACTCGCTTGAGCCACTCCGCGGGAATGATCTGATCGGTGTCGACGTCGCTGCGCTCGAGTGGCAGCGCCGTGCCGGTGATCGTCGTGATCGGTTCCATGTCAAAGATCCTTGGGGTTGATGAAGTGGCCGGCGACTGCGGTGGCGGCGGCGACGGCGGGGGAGACGAGGTGCGTGCGACCGCCCGGACCTTGGCGCCCTTCGAAGTTGCGGTTCGACGTGGACGCAGCGCGTTCGCCGGGCGCGAGTTTGTCGGGGTTCATGGCGAGGCACATCGAGCACCCGGCGCCGCGCCAGTCGAACCCGGCGGCGGTGAACACCTTGTCGAGCCCTTCCGCCTCCGCCGCTTCCTTCACCTGGATCGAGCCAGGAACGACGAGGGCGCGCATGCCCTTCGCCACTGTGCGGCCCTCGACCACGGCGGCCGCGGCGCGCAAGTCTTCGATGCGGGCGTTGGTGCAGCTGCCGATGAACACCGTGTCGACCTTGACGTCGGTCATCGGCGTGTCGGCGGTGAGACCCATGTACTCGAGTGCGCGCGCTGCGGCGTTGCGATGCACGTCGTCGGCGAACGCGTCGGGCGACGGGACGCGGCCCGAGAGCGGCACGACCTGCCCGGGGTTCGTGCCCCAAGTGACGTGCGGCTCGATCGACGCCGCGTCGAGCTCGACGGTCTTGTCGAACGCGGCGTCGTCGTCCGTGCGCAACGTGCGCCAGTCGTCGAGCGCCGCTTCCCAGTCTTTGCCCTTCGGCGCGTGGCGACGACCTTCGAGATAGGCGAACGTCGTGTCGTCGGGCGCGACGAGGCCGGCGCGCGCTCCCGCCTCGATCGACATGTTGCACAGCGTCATGCGCCCTTCCATCGTCAGCGCGCGAATGGCAGACCCGCGGTACTCGATCACCGATCCGATGCCACCGCCGGTGTCGAGTCGGCCGATGATCGCCAGAGTCACGTCCTTCGCCGAGACGCCGGGCGACAACTCGCCTTCGACGACGACGGCCATCGTGCCCGGCTTGCGCTGCGGCAACGTCTGTGTGGCCAGCACGTGCTCGACTTCGCTCGTGCCGATACCGAATGCGAGGGCGCCGAAGGCACCGTGAGTCGACGTGTGGCTGTCGCCGCACACGATGGTCATCCCGGGCTGCGTCAGGCCCTGCTCGGGTCCGATGATGTGGACGATGCCGGAGTCGCGGTGACCCATCGGATACAGCGTGATGCCGAACTCGTTGCAGTTCTCCGCCAGCACCTCCATCTGACGCGCGCTGATCGGGTCCTTGATCGGCTCGAGCAGATTGGTGGTCGGCACGTTGTGGTCCATCGTCGCCAACGTCAGGTCCGGCCGGCGTACTTGCCGGCCGCCGATGCGCAGGCCGTCGAACGCCTGGGGCGAGGTGACCTCGTGGATCAGGTGCAGGTCGATGAACAGCAGGTCGGGCTCGTCGGGCGCCGAGTGAACGACGTGACGGTCCCAGATCTTCTGGCTAAGCGTGGTAGGCGCCATTTGAAGGTCTCACTATCTGAGATTAGATTCTCGCTTTGTGGAACGGATCGTAACGGGGGTGGGTGTGCTCGACAAGTCGGTCGCGGTGCTCGACGCGCTGGCGTCGGGCCCGCTGCCGCTCGCCGAACTCGCTCCCGCCGCCGGGCTGCCTCGCGCCACCGCGCACCGGCTGGCGGTTGCGCTCGAGGCCCACGGGTTCGTCGACCGCGACAGCGAAGGCCGCTTCCTGCTCGGCCCGCGCATGGTTGGCAGCGACCTCGTGACCGCCGCGGCTCCGGCGCTCGCCGCACTACGCGACCGCACGGGTGAGAGTGCGCAGCTCTACGTGCGCCGCGGCGACGAGCGCGTGTGCGTCCTGGCCGCCGAGTCGCCGCATTCGCTCCGCACGATCGTGCCCGTCGGCTCGGTGCTGCCGGTCTCGCGCGGTTCGGCCGGACGCGTGCTGCGCGAGCGGTCACCGTCGACGCTGTGGCTGGCCAGCGTCGAGGAGCGCGAGCCGGGCGTGGCCAGTGTGAGCGCGGGCGTGTGGCACCGCGGCGAGATCGTGGCGGCGGTATCGGTCTCAGGCCCCGTCGACCGCCTCGGTCGCACGCCGGGCAGCAAGCACGGCGACGCCGTGCGCAACGCCGCGCGCGAAATCGAGAACGCGCTGTCTCAGTGAACGCGCTGTCACAGTGAACGCGCTGTCTCAGTGAACGCGCTGTCACAGTGAACGCGCTCGACCGGCGGATCTTGGCGCTGGCGATACCGGCGTTGTTCACTCTTGCCGCCGAGCCGCTGTACGTCCTCGCCGACACGGCGATCGTCGGCCACATCGGTACGACCGCGCTCGGGGGCCTCGGGCTGGCGTCCATCGTGCTGACGACGTCGTCAGGGCTGTGCAACGTCCTGACGTGGTGGACGACGAGTCGCGTCGGCTATCTGCGCGGCGCCGGCGACGACGTCGGTGTCCGGCGCGTCGCGGCAACGGTGCTGTGGCTGGCGTGCGCGCTCGGCGCGCTTCTCGTCGTCGTGCTCACGCTGGGCGCGTCGCCCATCGTTCGCGGCCTCGGCGGGCACGGCCACGTGCTGCACGACGCCGTCGTGTACTTACGCATTGGGGTTTGGGGCATGCCGGCGCTCCTGCTCAGTTGGGCGGGCATGGGCGTCGCGCGCGGCGAAGGCGACACGCGCAGCCCGTTGTTCGTCGTCGTCGCGTCGAACGCGGTCAACCTCGCGCTCGAGGTGTGGTTCGTGTACGGCCTGCACTGGGGCATCGCGGGATCGGCGTGGGGAACCGTGCTCGCGCAGTGGGGTGGAGGTCTGGTGTTCGCGGCGCGACTGGCGCGCCGCGCGCAAGGCGGCCGGCGCGACCGCGACGAGTTGCGAGCCATCGGGCGCGTCAGCCTGAACCTCGTCGTGCGCACGGGCGCGCTGTTCGCCGCGCTGACGCTGGCGTCCGCCGTCGCGGCGCGCATCGACACGGCGTCGCTGGCTGCGCATCAGGTGATCGCACAGCTCAACCTGTTCGCCGCGCTGGTGCTCGACTCCGTGGCGATCGCGGCACAAACGCTCGTCGCGGAGGCAGCGGGCGCGCGCGACGTCGCCCGGTTCCGACTCGTCGTGGCGCGCTCGGCGCGCCTCACGCTCTACGGCGCGGTGGTCCTGGCGGCTGTCGTGTTCTTCGGCCGGCACGCGATCCCGGGGTTGTTCTCCGACGACGCGCCCGTCGTGCGCGTCGCTGCCGGTGTCATGCCGGTGTTGGCGCTCATGCAGCTTCCGGCGGCGGCCGCATATCTGCTCGACGGGGTGCTGATGGGCAACAACGATTTCGTCACGGTGCGTTGGTCGACGCTCAGCGGGCTGGGCGCATTTGCGGTGGCGGCAGTGGCCGTTCTCGTCCACCCGAGCCTCGGATTGCGAGCGCTGTGGGTGGGCCTGACGGCGTGGGCGTTGGCCCGCGCCGCGGTGAACGCGACCGGATTGCGCTCCACGCGCGCCACACTGGTCACGTGAGGCCGACAGCACTGTTCGTTGTGGTCGGTCTCGTCGTCGGCCTGCTGGGCGCTTGCGGTGGCAACCACGACATCGAGGCAAACTCGCCGACGACGCGGCACGGCAGATTTCCCGCAGCCGTGGTGTCGACGACGACGCCGGTCACGACACCTTTCGGCGCGGCGGTGCGCGCGACGACGACGACCGCCGGGCAAAAGCCGACGACAGGTACAACGGCGGCCACGCGCGTCGCGCCGACGACCACCGCAGTTGCCGGACGCGTCAAGCCCGCGGAGACGCCGCTCCCTGTCGCGCGGACCGGGGTCGCCGGTGCCGCGTGGCAGGGCGTGATCGTCGTCGCGGGTGGAGTGGGCAGCGGCGGCGGGTACTCGGTGCGCGTCGACTCGTACGACCCCAAGTCGGGGGTGTGGTCGCGCGGCCCGAACCTGCCGGTGGCGCTGCGCGACGCCGCGCTCGGCGTGCTCGGAGACGACCTGTGGATCGTCGGTGGTACCGCCATCGAAAACGGCCAGCCGGTCCCGCAGTCCAAGACGTACGTCTTCCACTCCGGTGGCGATGCGTGGCAGGACGGTCCGTCGCTGCATACGGCGCGCTCGGGCGTCGCGGCGGCGACGCTCGGCAGTTTCCTGGTCGCGCTCGGTGGCCAGAGCGCCGACGGCACGATCCTCGACAGCGTCGAGGTGCTGCCCAAGGGCGGCGGTGACTGGAAGGTGACGCAGCCGATGTCGATCCCGCGTGCGTTCGCGTCGGCGCTGGCGATGAACGGACGTATCTACGCCGTGGGTGGCCGCAATCCCGGCGCGCCCGCGGTCAACAGCGTCGAGTCGTGGCGCTCGGGTTCGGGCGGCTGGCGTACGGAGTCACACCTCGACAAAGAACGCGTCCTGGCGTCCGGCGCGGGCTCGTGCGTTGGCGGCGGGCAGAACAGCAGCGGAGTCGTCGCGTCGGTCGAATGTTTCGGGACGGGCTTCTGGGTCACGCAATCGCAAATGCGCGTTCCGCGCTTCGGCCTCGCGGCGGTCGTGCTCGACGGTTGGCTGCACCTCATCGGCGGCAGCACACCGGATACGCCGGTCACCAACATCCACGAGGTGATCGACGTGTCGGCGGTGCCGAGCTAGCTAGTTCAGCTCGGCGATCTCAACGCGCAGCGTTGCGCCCGCAGGCGTCGAGTACTCGACGACGTCGCCGACCTTGTGGCCCAGCAGGGCGCTACCGAGCGGCGACTCGGGCGACGCGACCTCGATGCCTTCGCGGCGCTCTTCGATCGAGCCGACGAGGTACTGCTCGACGTCGTCGTCGCCTTCGTAGCGCACGCCGACGACCGAACCGACCACGACGGTGTCGCTCGTCGCGGCGTCGACGATCTCTGCGCGATCGAGCAGCGCCTCGAGCTTGCGGATCCGCGCCTCCATGTGGCCCTGCGAATCCTTCGCTGCGTGGTAGTCGCCGTTTTCGGAAAGATCACCGAGCGCTCGGGCGGCTTCGATGAGGTTGGCGATTTTGGTGCGGCCGACGGTCGTGAGCTCCTCGAGCTCGGCGGAAAGCCGTTCGTATGCCTCGCGGGAGAGTTGAGCTGGCGCCATAGCGGCAAGAGGTTAAACTGTGCGACGAATGTTGACGAACGTCGTAGCGATTATCACCTAGCGCTTCTGCATCCCCGCAGAAGCGCTTCGCCGTCCCCGCTCAGCGGAGGACGGTTTTTCATTTCTAAGGAGCGTGTGTGGCCCATCGGGTGGCCGTAATCCAGGGTGACGGGATCGGACCCGAGATCACCGCGGCCGCGCTCAAGGTGGTCGCTGCCGCCGGGGTCGACCTGGACACGACCGTGTTCGACGTCGGCGCCGACCGCTACTTGCGCGACGGTCACGTGCTCGACGACGACGACATCGCCGCGATCGCGTCGTACGACGCCATCCTCAAGGGACCGCTCGGGCCGCCCATCGGCGACACGAGGATCCCGGGCGGCACCATCGAGCGCGGGATCATCCTGCGGCTGCGCTTTGCCCTCGATCAGTACATCAACCTGCGCCCGTTCGTCGGCAACGGTCTCGACTTCGTCGTCGTCCGGGAGAACACCGAGGGCAGCTACGCCGGCGAGGGCGGGTTTCTGCGAAAGGGGACGCCGCACGAGATCGCGACGCAAGGCTCGGTCAACACGCGTCACGGCGTCGAGCGCTGCGTGCGCTACGCGTTCAACCTGGCGCGCGGTCGTGAACGCAAGCACCTCACGCTCGTGCACAAGACCAACGTGCTCACGTTCGCCGGCGACTTGTGGCAACGCACGTTCAACGACGTGGCGAAGGAGTTCCCCGACGTCGCTACCGCGTACAACCACATCGACGCGTCGTGCATCTACTTCGTCGAAGACCCGGGCCGCTACGACGTCGTGGTCACCGACAACCTCTTCGGCGACATCATCACCGACCTCGCCGGCGCCGTCGTCGGCGGCGTCGGGCTCGCGGGCACCGGCAACCTCAATCCCGACCGCGTGTTCCCGTCGATGTTCGAGCCGGTGCACGGCTCGGCGCACGATGCGCTGGGCACCGACAAGGTGAACGCCACCGCGCAGATCAAGGCGGCGGCGATGATGCTCGAGTTCCTGGGTGACGCCGACACCGGCGCCCGGATCCGCAAAGCGGTCGACGCTGTCCTCGCAACGAATCCTGTTCCGTCCACCATCGGCGACCTCGTCGCTGCCGCTCTGTAGGAGAAATAGATGCCCATCACCCCGTCGAAGCAGATCTGGATGGACGGCGAACTCGTCGCATGGGAAGACGCCAAGATCCACGTGCTCACCCACACGCTGCACTACGGCATGGGCGTGTTCGAAGGCATCCGCGCCTACAACACGTCGAGTGGCCCGGCGGTGTTCCGACTTACGGACCACATCGTGCGCCTGCACGACTCGGCGAAGATCCTCGGCATGGAGACGCCGTTCTCCATCGACGAGCTCGTCGAGGCGACGAAGCAGACCGTCGCGGTGACCGAACTCGACGAGTGCTACATCCGCCCGATCGTGTACCTCGGCTACGGCGAGATGGGCCTGAACCCGATGCCGTGCACAGTCAACGTTTCGATCGCGGTGTGGCCGTGGGGCGCGTACCTCGGCGAGGAGAGCCTGACCAAGGGCGCCAAGATGAAGATCAGCTCGTGGCAGCGCCACGACCCGAACGCCATGCCGCCCGCCGCCAAGATCACCGGCATGTACGTCAACTCGTCGTTGGCGAAGGTCGAGGCACTGAAGGCCGGTTACGACGAAGCGATCCTGCTCTCACCGCAGGGCTACGTGTCGGAGTGCACCGGCGAGAACATCTTCGTCATCAAGCGCGGGCGAATTATCACGCCACCGGTGAGCGCGGGCGCACTCGAAGGCATCACGCAGTCGTCGGTGTTCACCATCGCGCGCGACCTCGGTTACGAAGTGGAGGTCGGCAACATCCTGCGCTCCGATCTCTACACGTGCGACGAAGCGTTCCTCACCGGTACCGCGGCGGAGGTCGTGCCGATCCACTCCGTCGACGACCGCATCATCGGCGAACGCGGCCCGATCACCACCGCGATCCAGGCGACGTACTTCCAGGCCGTCCACGGCGAAGTCGATCGATACAAGGACTGGAATGAGCACGTCAGGTAACCGCCAGCCGTCCGCCGTCGAGGTCTACGACACGACGCTGCGCGACGGCTCACAGCTCGAAGGCATTTCCCTCACCGTCGACGACAAGCTGCGCATCGCCGAACAGCTCGACTGGCTCGGCGTGCACTTCATCGAAGGGGGGTGGCCGGGCGCCAACCAGAAGGATGACGAGTTCTTCCAGCGCGCCCGCACCGAATTGAAGCTCGACACGTCGCAGCTCGTGGCGTTCGGCTCGACGCGGCGCAAGGCCGGCAAGGTCGACAGCGACGACACGCTGCGCCATCTCATCGAGGCCGGCACCGAAACGGTGTGCATCGTCGGCAAGTCGTCGGAGTACCACGTGCTGCACGCCATCGAGGCCGATCTCGCTGAAGGCGTCGCCATGGTCGGCGACTCCGTCGAGTTCCTCAAGAGGGCCGGGCTGCGGGTGATGCTCGACGCCGAGCACTTCTTCGACGGGTACCGCGACAACCCCGAGTTCACGCTGCGTGTGCTCGAGGCCGCGGTGATCAACGGCGCGACGCACCTCGTCTTGTGCGACACCAACGGCGGTTCGTTGCCGTCCGATGTCGAGGCCGCGGTGAGTGCGGTGGTCGATCACTTCAAGAACGACGTCGTGGTCGGCGTACACCTGCACGACGACGCCGGCTGCGGTGTCGCCAATGCGCTGGCCGGCGTACGCGCCGGCGCGCGCCAGGTGCAGGGGACGATCAACGGTTACGGCGAGCGCACCGGCAACTGCAACCTCACGACGATCATCCCGAACCTCACGTTGAAGATGGGCGTCGAGACGATCCCGCGCGATCGCCTCGAACGCCTCACGCCGGTCAGTCATCACATCGCCGAACTGGTGAACATGCCGCTGCACCCGCAGTCGCCGTACGTCGGGCAGTCGGCGTTCGCGCACAAGGCGGGCCTGCACACCTCCGCCATCGCCAAGCGGCCCGACGCCTACGAGCACGTACCGCCGGCATCCGTCGGCAACGGCACGCGCTTCGTCGTCAGCGAGCTCGCCGGCAAGTCGACGCTGGTGTTGAAGGCGAAAGAACTCGGCCTCGACCTCGACGGCCCGGCCCTGACCGAAACGATCGACACGCTGAAGCGCCTCGAGCACGACGGCTACCACTTCGAAGCCGCCGACGGTTCGCTCGAGCTGCTCATGCGACGGGCCGGCGGCTGGGAGCAGGACTTCTTCCGCCTCGAGTCGTTCCGCGTCATCGCCGACGAGCGCGGCGAGGGCGGGTTCTCCACCGAAGCCACCGTGAAGCTGTTCGTCGGCGACCAGCGTCTCGTCGAGACACGCGAGGGCGATGGTCCGGTCAGCGCGCTCGACAACGCGCTGCGCGCCGCCATCGGCTCGCTGCACCCGGCGCTCGATCGCATCCACCTCACCGACTACAAGGTGCGCATTCTCGACTCCAACAAGGGGACGGGCGCGGTGACGCGTGTGCTGCTCGACTCCACCAACGGCGACCGGTCGTGGTCGACCATCGGGGTTTCCGAGAACATCATCGAAGCGTCGTGGCAGGCGCTTTGTGACTCGATCGTCTACGGACTTCTCCACACCGCCGCGTAGGTATCTACCATTCGGCCCGTGCCGAAGATGCTCATCGTCGACGACGACCCGATGGTCGTGCGCATGCTCAAAATGACCTTCGATCTCGAGGGTTACACGGTCACGACGGCCGCCGACGGCGAAGAGGGGCTGCGCTGCGCCCGTGAACAGATGCCCGACATCATCCTGTGCGACATCATGATGCCGAAGCTCGACGGCCTCGCCGTGACGCGCGCGCTCAAGGGCGACGCTGCCACCAAGGCCATCCCCATCGTGTTGTGCTCCGCGAAGACGAGCGACGCCGATGTGAAGCGCGGCAAGGACGCCGGCGCCGACGACTACGTCACGAAGCCGTTTCAGGTGAAGGCACTCGCTGCGCGCATCGCCGCGCTCCTGGCCTAGCGAGTGCGCTTCGTCCGCGCCGCGCTCGTCCCGCTTGTCGTAGCGGCGGTCGCAGTCGCGGCGTGGGTCGGCGCCGTCGGAATCGTTCGCCGCGCCGACCGGCCGTCGGTCGACGCGCACCGCGCCGAGATGACTGCCGAGGCGCGCCTGGCGGCGTCACTCGTCCAACAGTGGTTCGACAACTCCCGCGGACAACTGAACGGGGTCAAAGCCGCGCTGCAGCCGTGGACGGGAAGCGGCGCGCAACAGGTTGCCGCGCGCGCAGTGCTCGGGCCGGCCGGGAACTTCGAGTTCGGCTTCCTAGTCCTCGGGCCCGATAGCCGCGTCGCCGCGTTCCCGCCAGCACTCGGCGCGATCGACCGCAACTTGAGACCAAGCGCCGCAGTTGATGCCGCGCTGAGAGGCATCGATGCCGCCGGCGACGTCGTGGAGGATCCCTTCACGCACGACCTGCTCGCGTCGTTGACGACGCCGCTCGCCGGGCCGGGACACGGCGTGCTTGTGGGATTCACTCGCCTGCCCACGGGTTCGTTGGCCAAGTCCATCGCGGCCGCGGAGACGGCGTTAGGCCATCCCGTCGAAGTCGTCACGGGCGGCGGCACGATTGTTGCGCCGGTGCCGCCGAATACCAGTCGCGTCATCCAGCACGTCGATGACGACGTGGCCCCAGCGGTCGCGACGGCGCCCAAGGGTGCGGGGACGCTGACCTACGCCGGTGCCGGCGGCACGCGTACCGTGGCGGCGTTCGCGCCGCTCCCAGAAGGGTGGTCGGTCGTGCTGCCCCGGCCCGCCGCCAGCCTCGCCGTAACCGGCGACCGCGCCACTTCGGCCGCCGCGGCCGCGCTCGCGACAGTCCTCGCCGCTGCGTTCGCGGTGATTGTCGCGTTGTACGCGCTGCTGCGGCGCCGCACCGCGCACGTCGAGGAGTCGAAAAAAGCGTTCCTCGCCATCGCCGGACACGAACTGCGCACGCCCTTGACCGTCATGAAGGGTTACACCGAGTTGTTGGTCGAACGCTGGGACGACGTTGACGACGAGACGCGTCACGGGATCGTCGAAACCGTGAGCTTTCAGGTGCGCAACCTCGAGCATCTTGTCGAGCGCTTGTTGCTTGGCGCGCAGCTCGAGGCGGGCGTCGCTCCTTCCACGGTGCAGGACACCGTCGCGCTCGGCCCGCTCCTGGAGGAGCAGGCGCAGCACCAGCGCGGCGTCGCACCGACGCATCGGTTCGTGGTCGACGTGCCCGACGGGCTGAGCGTGCGCGGCGACACGACGGCGTTGAACCACGTGGTCACGAACCTGGTGGAGAACGCCGTCAAGTACTCACCCGACGGGGGCACCGTCACGATGCGCGCCGAGGCGGCGGAGCGCGACCGCGTGCGACTCACGATCGACGACGAAGGAATCGGTCTGCCGGGCGACCTCGACATCATCTTCGAGAAGTTCGTGCAGCGCGAGGCCGTCGACCGCCGCGTGCACGACGAAGGCGGCGTCGGCCTCGGACTCTTCATCGTGCGCACACTCGTCGAGCAGATGGGTGGCACCGTGCGAGCACAACGGCGACATCCCAAGGGATCGTCTTTTGTCGTGACTTTGCGCCGGTCGTAGCCCACGAATTGGGAATTGGCCCAAAACACGCCCAACGATGCGGCAAAGGTCGATGGGACGTTTGGCCCTGGTGATCGTCGTCCGATTGGCGGAATCGGACACCAACAATCACCCACAAGGGGGGACCTTTTCATGCGCAAGCGAATCATCGTCGCTGCAGCTCTCGGAAGCGCTCTGGCGTTTTCACAAATGGGCGTAGCCAGCGCGAGCACGGCGACCGTCACCGCCAACGTCACCGCCGGCGGCATCGGCCTCCGGTCGATCACCTCGGTCCCCGCGATCACCCTGACCGCGACCCCGGGCAACGACAAGGTTTCGGGTTCGATGACCGCGGTCGTCACCGAGGCGGCAGTGACCGGTGTGACGCCGTGGAGCGTCACCGCGGACCTCAGCACCCTGACCAACGGCGGCAACACCCTCGCCAACAGCAACGTCGACATCAACACCCGCGCGGCATCCCGCGTCTCCGGCGGCGGCACCGTTACGCCGACCAGCGGATCGCAAGACATGTCGACGACCCGCACAGTCTTCACCACGACCGGTCAGAGCGCGACGTCGGTTTACACCGGTGTCTACACCTCGACCGCCAACCTCGACTTGAACATCCCCAACGGCACGGCGACCGGTATCTACACCGGCACCATGACCGTCACCCTCGTCCAGTAGCGAACAGAAAGAGTCCATAGATGCCTGCATCGGCGGTTGTTGCTGCCAAAGCCCACCGCCGATGCAAGGCATCGGCATTCATCCTCACGACGATCGCCGCGCTCACCATGAGCGCGGCGATTGCCGCTGTTCCGGCGGCCGCACAGACCGTTGCGTCACCCGAGGGCGACACGCCGTCGGTCGGCGTCACGCCCACCGAGAGCAAGCCGGACGACCCCAACAGCGGCCAGTGGTTCGTCTTCAACGCGGAGCCCGGTCAGACGGTCTTCACGACCGCTCGCATCGGCAACCCCGCGAGGGTCCCGCAAACAGTCAAGCTGTACTTGGCCGATCTCGTATTCGGCAAGGACGGCACACCGACCATTCCGAAGGGTGATCCGACCGACGTCGGCGCGTGGGGCGCGTTCGACGAGAAGGAGGTGACCCTCGCGCCGCAGCAGTTCGTGCGCATGCGCTTCACCTTGAGGATCCCGGACAATGCGGATCCGGGCGATCACGTCGGTGCCGTCGTGGCCGAGTCGTCGCCTGAGGCGTCGGCGCAGGCCGGTGGGCTCAAGATCATCAAGCGCGTCGCCACGCGCCTCTACGTGACGTTGCCCGGCGCGGCCACGCAGTCGTTCAAGATCACCAACGTCACCAAGAAGCTCGGTTCCAAGTGGTGGCCGAGCACCCTCGAGGTCACGACGCTGCTCACCAACACCGGCCGCGTGCGGCTGCGCCCCGACGTCAGGATCAACGGCGTCAAGGCAAAGGGGACTGACGTCCTGCTGGCGCGCTCGGTCGAGAAGTACACGGCGAACGTGCACGTGCCGTGGTACGGCGGCCCGATGACGGCCCACGTCAAGGTTTCCACCGAGGCGGGCACGAAGACCGTCGCCGTCTCGCTGTTCGTCATTCCGTGGGGCGCGATCGCGATGCTGCCGCTGCTCGTGCTCGCAGGCTTCGCGTTGCGGGCGCTCAACCGGTTGCGGTTGCGCCGAGTGCGGCGACTGCTCGCCGACGTCCGTCGCCTCGAAAGCATGGTCACCGAGCGCCAGACCGGCGAGGCCGCGGCGATGGCCGCGCTCGCAGAACGGCAGCAGACGTTGCCGGCGCCAGCCGCGCCGCAACCCGTCGACACGGAGCAGGACCAGATCGGTCGGCTGCGCGAAGCGTTCAAGCGCGCGCAGCGGACCGGATCGCAGGAAGGACTCGAGAACGTGGCGCTGGCGTTGCACAACGCCGGGGTCGACGCGCGCGCCGACCTGCGGGTGGCGCTCGAACACGCGCAGGGCGTACAGCGCGAGTACATCGAGGCCGCGTTGTTCTCGTACGACGAGCCGGCGGTCGCGCCGGTCGCGGTCGTCGAACCTGAGCCCGAGCCGGCGCCGGAACCCGAACCGGAACCTGAGCTCGAATTCGAAGACGAAGTCGAACCAGAGCCGGAAGCAGCACCCGACGACCCGTTCCGCGCCGCGTTCCTCGAGCACCTGCAGCACGCCTTTGAAGACGAAGGAGTAGGCGGCCCCGACTAACTTCGTGCGCGATGGCCCAGCCTGAATTCGTCCCGAGCTCGCCCTACGAGCGCGACCGCGCGACGCAGCAACTGCCGCCGCCGAAGCGGTGGGAGCCCGAGCGTCCCGGCGAGACCGTCGGCGGTCCGATGCCGGAAGGCGAAGGGTTCGGCAACCAGGGCCCGGACCAGGGCTACGCGTTGTTCCTCGGGAAGCGCTTTGCCGACAAACTCGAGCTCGTCGAAGGCGAGCACCGCAACGACGTGATCAACGGCTGCCTCGGCGTCGCCACGAAGCGCGCGTCGTTGTTCGGGCGCGGCCCCGTCATCTACGACTGGGAAGTCGCGTTCAGCGTGTGGGGTTACCTCGGCGGCGCGGCGACCAACGTCGTGCAGAAGCGTGTCGAACTGTTCGCGGAAGCGTCGCACCACTACTGGAAGCGGCGGGCGATCGCCGACGCCGTGCCGGAGTCGACGCTGCGCATGACGCCGTCGATGGTGAAGGCGGCGATGGCGTCAGGCCAGGAGTTGCTCGCCCTCTAGATACCGAGACTCTTGCCGATGATCTCTTTCATGATCTCGGTGGTGCCGCCGTAGATTGTGGTGACACGCGCGTCGGTGTAGGCGCGCGCGATGGGGTACTCGAGCATGTAGCCGTAGCCACCGTGCAGCTGGAGGCAGCGGTCGACGGTGCGCTTCTGGAATTCCGTCGCCCACCACTTGGCCATCGCCGCTTCCTCTGCTGTCAGCGACTGCTCGTTGAGTGCGAGGACGCAACGGTCCGTGAAGGTCTGCGCGATTTCGAGTTCGGTCGCGATCTCGGCGAGCACGAAGCGCGAGTTCTGGAACGAGCCGACGGGCTGGCCGAACGCGGTGCGCTGTTTGACGTAGTCGAGCGTCCAGCCGAGCGCGGCGCGCGCGGCGGCGACCGCGGCGGTCGCGATCGAGAGGCGCTCCTGCGGCAGGTTGTGCACGAGCTGGATGAAACCCTCGCCTTCGTTCGGGCCGAGCAGGTTCGTGACCGGCACTTGCACGTCGGTGAAGAACAACTCCGCGGTGTCCTGCGCGTGTTGGCCGATCTTCTCGAGGTTGCGGCCGCGCTCGAAGCCGTCCATGCCGCGCTCGAGCACGACGAGCGACATGCCCTTGTGTTTCTGGCTCGGATCCGTCTTCACGGCGGTGATCACGAGATCGGCGTTGATGCCGTTGGTGATGAACGTCTTCGCGCCGTTGACGACGTAGTGGTCGCCGTCGCGAATCGCCGACGTGCTCATCGACGCCAGGTCGCTGCCGATGCCGGGCTCCGTCATCCCGATGGCGGTGATCAGTTCGCCGCTGGCGACGCCCGGCAGCCACCGCTGCTTCTGCTCGTCGGTGCAGTACTTGAGGAGGTACGGCATGCAGATGTCGTTGTGCAGAAGGATCCCGAGGCCCGCGCCGCCGAGACCGCGCGCGTGCATCTCTTCGCCGAGCACGAGGTTGTAACGGAAGTCCGCCACGCCGCCGCCGCCGTACTCCTCGGGCACGTCCATACCGAGGAACCCGTTCTTGCCCGCGCTGAGGAACATCTCGCGCGGGACGATGCCGCCCTTTTCCCACTCGTCGGCGTGGGGCACCCACTCGTTGTCGAGCCATCGGGCAACGCTGGTACGGAACTGTTCGTGCTCGTCCTCGAAGATGGTGCGCTGCATCAGGCCTGACAGTATTCCGGAGTGCGCACGCGGTTTTCACCTTCGCCGACCGGCTACTTCCACGTCGGCGGCGCGCGCAGCGTTCTGTACAACTGGTTCCTGGCGCGTCAGGCGCCTGGCGGCGTGCTCATCCTGCGCATCGAGGACACCGATCGGGAACGTCACGGCGAGGAACACGTCGACGGCATCCGTCGCGCCATCACCTGGCTCGGTCTCGACTGGGACGAGGAGTACCGCCAGTCCGAGCGTGCGGAGTTGTACGCGACGGCCGCAGCGCGGCTGTTCGGCGACGGCAACGCCTACTACTGCTCGTGCACGCGTGAGGAGATCGACGCCCGCAAGAAGCCGGGCGATCCGCAGGGCGGCTACGACCGGTTCTGTCGTGATCGCGGTCTGCCGCCCGAAGGCAACGCGCTGCGGTTTCGCGTGCCGCCGGGCAAGACGGTCGTCGAAGACAAGGTGCGCGGCGTCGTCGAGTTCGACAACGACAACATCCAAGACTTCGTGATCCAGCGCGCCGACGGTTCGGCGTTGTTCATCCTCGCCAACGTCGTCGACGACATCGAGATGCGGATCACCCACGTCGTGCGCGGCGAAGAGCACTTGCCGAACACCGCGCCGTACGAGTTGCTGTGGGCCGCGTTGGGCGGGGGAACGCTGCCGGTGTTCGCGCACCTGTCGGTGATCGTCGACGACAAACGCCGCAAGATCTCCAAGCGTCGCGACGGCGACCTCGTCGTGCTCGAGCGGTACGCGCTCGAGGGCTACCTCCCGTCCGCGATGTGCAACTACCTCGCGCTGCTCGGGTGGTCGCCCGGCGAGAACCGAGAGATCGTCCCCCTCGACGAGATGGTGCAGTTGTTCCGTCTCGACGACCTCAACTCGTCGTCCGCCTTCTTCGACGTCAAGAAGCTGCGGGCGTTCAACGGCGAGTACATCCGCGCGCTTTCCGTCGACGAGTTCATCGCGGCGTGCGAGCCGTGGGCGAACCTGTCACGCGAAGTCGCGCCCGAAGTGCAGACGCGCGTCGAGGTGCTGTCGGACGTGCCGGGCCTGGTCGACTGGCTGGCCGCTCCCGTCGAGGTAACGACGCCGTGGCCCGACAACTCGGCCGCCATGCTCGAAGGCTGCACGGCAGCCTTCGAGACATGCCCGTGGGATCACGACGGCGTCAAGGACGCGATCGAGGCCGTCGGCCAAGCCAACGGCCTCAAGCTGGGCAAAGCGCAGGCCCCCATCCGTCTCGCCGTGATGGGCAAGCCCCAGGGCTTGCCCATCACCACCATCGCCCTGCTCCCGC
>JBEEFV010000019.1:0-36378 GCA_041166405.1 Actinomycetota bacterium
AGGCCGCGAGATCTGCCAGGTCTTGCCGCGCGATGTCCGCCGCGGCCTTACCAACGATGCTCGCCTGGTTGCGCAAAGCCGCAAGCTGGCCAAGAGTCGGGGCTGTCGCAACGGATGAGTCCTCGTAGCCGTTGTCTATCTGAAGGACCACGGGCTGCAAGCAGACATCGGTGCGACCGTCCCGCGCCTCTGGGTTCGTGAGCAGCCACCGAAGGATTTCCGACATTGGACTGGCGGCGGAGCTATCGACGAGGCCGCCGTCGACTGCGTACGCGACTCTTTCGTTTTTCCTCGTCAGCTTCACGCCAGTGCACCACCTCAGCGCGCCCGTCGGTGAGACCACCGGGAATCGCGCCGAAAGGAGCGACGCCGTCGACAACCGGAGGTCTCGCCCCGCGCTCGTGTTCGGGGCATCGCCCTTGGTCGCCGCACACATCCAGTCCGACACATCGCGGCTCGCGGTGAGGGGACCAACGGAGGTACGCGCGTTCGCGTCACCCGCGCTGTGCGGCGGGCTGGACGCGGGCGCCAGCGTGCGGCACGGCTGAAGCACTCGCTCGGCAGCACTTCCCGTCGGGCCCGGCCCCGGCGTGAGATTCACCGCAGCGACGTTGATGCGACAGCCGTCGTGGGCCGCTGCAGAGTTGAGCAGCAGCACAGGCGTGGTCAGTTCGCCGACGCCTTTCGCGCGGCACGCGGTTGTGCGGCCCGCCTGCTGTGCGAAAAGTCCGGTCCTCATCGACGGCAGCTCGGCCTCCATCGAGCGTTCGAGCGCCCACGCACGGTCTTTCCAACCGTGTTGGCGCAGCAACGAGTTCGGGCTGTCGACGAACAGCAGTGACGCAAATGTCGGGTCGAGCAGCCCGCGGTGGAAGATTGTGTTTGGGTCCGGAGGTACACCGCAGTGCTTGCCTACCGTCTTGCTTGCCGAGTACATCGCCAGACCAACGCTCCCGCCCGAAATGCCACTGGCGGCGATGACGTTCTCCCACGCGGGCGGCGCAGGCATGCCTCGCGGTTTCGTCGCCGGACACACGCGTTGCGAACCGCCGACGTTCGGGGGCGCGACTTGGTCGAAGAGGCAGTCGAGGACGGTCATGGTCCAGTAGGCCGCCCGTCCTCCTCCACCGGAACTGGCGATCACGAACACCGGCACGACCGTCGGCGGCGCACCCGTACTTGCGGCGACCGCGCCTTTCGCGCGCGCCGTGACTGTCGCCGTCAGCGCTGGAGCTTCGACGGCCCGCGCGGGCCTGTCCTCCAGAACGCGCACGCGGTGAAAACCGTTCGATGTATCCGCGGCGGAGACGACCTGGGTCAACAGGACGAGCGGTATCACGATTGGGAAGCGCGCCAGCCCGACGGCGCCGAGCAAGCCGCGGGGGCGCTGCCACCACAAACGTTCGAGCGCGAAGAACAGCAATCCGACCACCAACAGCCACGCCCACAACACCCCGAACGAGCCCAGCCACCAACCCGTCGCCAACGGCGATTGCATCACGCGCACACCGACGATCGCACCGCCGAGGCCGAACAAGATCACGATCGCAGTCGCGGCTCGCGTGACCGTTGCCGACGGAGCGTGGCTACCGCGCGGCAGGGCCCACCTCCATCCCGCGGCTGCGACGACGAGTCCAGCGACGGCCCACATGAGGAGTTGTGCTTTCGGACTGGCCGGACCCGCGAGATTGACGCTGCGAAGCACGAGGGTCGTGAACGCGAGCGCCGGCAGGACAACGACCAATTGCGCGACGCCTCGCCTTGGTTGCGGTAACCGCGGCGTCATCTCAGGCGGACGCGCGCTGCCGGACAGGAAAACGCCCACGACGCCGACGATGACGACAGTGATGAGGACAAAGACCGTGGCGTACGTTGACCGACCGATTAGGGCGACGACCCCAACCGTCACCAGCGCGGAAACGGCAGTGCGTTCGAGAGTGTTCTTGCCCGAGTGGTCCTTCGCCTCTCGCACGGTTACCACCCGCGCGATGGCCGCCAGCATCACGGTTACGAGGATGAGACCGACGAGCGCGACAACCGCCGTGCCGAACCGGTCGCCGACCACCCACGACCGGACCACGTCTTTCAACTGCCCTCCGACGTTCGCGGGCAGCGCAACTTGGACGAGAGCTGCCAACGTCGCGACGAGGATCGGAACGCGCAACGCACGAACCGTGGGCCCGAGCTCCCGTTCCAGCGTCTTTCCATCACCTCCCGAGAGTCGCGGCAGAAACGAGGCCAGCAAGATCGCCACGGTGGTTCCGAGCGACAGCCACTTCAGCGCGCTGAAGGCTTGCACGGCAGCGAAAGGGTCGCCTCGGAAGATGGCGACCCACGTCGTCACATTCTCGAGTTCATCACTCACGGCATACGCCACAGCTGCCCACATGCCGGCTTTCAGGAACCATTCCGCGCTGGAGTCGGCGGCGACGATGGCGCGTCTGCGTCTCACCAGTCCGCGCAGGAGAAACAACAGCGCGGGCACGAACACGAGCGAATCGAGCAGCAGCCAGCCTTCGACCAACGTCCCCGGTGCCGCGGTGACTTCGTCGAACTGTTTCACCGAGTCGTGTTCGTGGCGTAAACCCAGCACCGTTTCCTTGCGCTGGTCGTACCAACGCGACCACTGCTGCACCACGGCCTGCCCTTTGGCTTTGGTCACGCCGGGTGATGCGATGCTCGTCACCCCCGAGCCCGTGCCGCCGGAGACGTGCATTGCACTCAAGTTCTGGCCGACGTTGCCCATCAGGGTGAGGGCCATGAAGGCAGCGATCGCGAGCAACAGGAGCTGCCGGCGGCTTGGTTTCGGCGCTACCGACACGGCACCCTCCATCTCGCAGCAGTCCGGAAACCGGACGAATGGTGAAGAAGGTAGAGAGTGGTCCCGGCGAAACAAACCCCCAAATGCGGGTAGTGGCGGGGCCCGTCGCGTTATTAGCTACCTGTAATGCGTCCGACCCTGGTGTCCGCCGATCACGAGCTGGGTGAATACCTGCGCGTCGACGAGATCGCGCGGCGGTTCGACGTGTCCGTGGACGACGTGCTCGCCGCCTGCTCCGTGCTCGGCTTTCCGGCGCACGACGCTGCGAGCCTGGTCGAGATCATGCAGTTCGAGCACGCCGTCATGTCGACGCCGCTGCACCCGCACGAGAACACAGACGGGGCCGCAGCTGCCTCGTGGGCTAGGCGCGTCCTAGCCGCGAGCGCAGCCGCTGTTCTCCTCGCGGTGGTAGGCGTCTCGCTGGTTACGCACGGCGGTCACACCGGGACGACGCCGCCGCACCCGCGCGCCGCGCTGTCGACGAAGGCTGCTGCTGCCTACACGGCGAAGGTCAAGGCGACCTACGAAGCGACCGTCGACGACTCGCCGACGTCGCCCGACTACCAAGCGCTGGCGCAGGAGTTGCAACAGATCACGCCGCCCGCCGATCTGCGCGCCGAGCACGACGCGCTCGTCGCCGAAGCCCAGAAAGTGGCGACGCTCGCCGCCGACAGCGCGCCCTCGACGCCCGACGCCGCGACCGCCGCCAACGAGCTCAAAGACGACGTCGCGCAGCTAAACCAGCGCGCTGTTGACCAGTTGCCGTAGTTGCGCCCGGGTCCTTTCCGAACTGGTCCTCCCCACGACCGTCCGGCGGTCGTGGGGAGGACCAGTTGGGGAAAAACTCAGTCGAACAAGCCGCGGATGTCTTCGGCCGACAGGGCGCTGCCGAACAGGTCGCCGTCGTCCATCACTCCGGTGAACAACTCGGCCTTGCGTTGCGCCAGCGCCACCACCTTCTCCTCGATGGTGTTGGCGGCGATGAGGCGGTACACGTTGACCGGCCGGAGTTGACCGATGCGGTGCGTGCGGTCGATCGCCTGGTTCTCGGTCGCCGGGTTCCACCACGGGTCGAGCAGGAAGCAGTAGTCGGCTTCGGTCAGGTTGAGCCCGAACCCGCCGGCCTTCAACGAGATGAGGAACAGCGGGTTGTCGCCGCCGCGGAATTCGTCGACGACCTTTGCCCGGTTGCGCGTGCTGCCGTCCAGGTACGAGTAGGCGATCCCTTCGGCGTCGAGACGGGCGCGCACCATCCCGAGAAACGACGTGAACTGACTGAACACCAGCGCCCGGTGGCCGCCGCCGATGACGTCTTCAAGTTGTTCGGCGAGCGCGTCGAGCTTGGCGCACGGCACGGTGACGTTGGCGTCGTCGACAAGGCCGGGATGCAGTGACAGCTGCCGCAGCAACGTGATCGACCGCAGGATCGTGAAGCGGTTCTTGTCGAAGTCGCCGAGGAGGCCGAGCACGCGCTGGCGCTCGCGCTGCAGCTGCGTGTCGTAGATCTTGCGGTGCCGCGCGTGCAGCTCCACTTCGAGGATCTGCTCCTGCTTCGGCGGCAGGTCGCGGGCGACGAGCTCTTTCGTGCGCCGCAGCACCAGCGGTTTGATGCGCTGGCGCAGCGTGGCCAGCCGCTCGCGGTCACCGAAGCGTTCGATCGGCTTGGCGAAGTGCTCGCCGAAGCCTTTCGGATCGGGGAACAACCCGGGCGCGGCGATCGACAGCAGCGACCACAGCTCCATCAGGTTGTTCTCCATCGGCGTGCCGGTGAGCGCCAGCGTGAACGGCGAGCCCAGCTCGCGCACGCTGCGGTACGTCTTGGCCGCGTGGTTCTTCACGTACTGCGCTTCGTCGAGCACCACGCCGGCCCACGCCACCGACGCGTACGCCGCGGCATCGAGGCGCAGCAGCGTGTAGGTGGTCACGACCACGTCCGCCTTGGCGATCTCGTCGATGTCGCGGCCCGACTTCTTCAACGTGTCGGTCACCGGCTCGACGATGAGGTGCGGCGCGAAGTGCGCGGCCTCGCTCACCCACCCGTGCACCACGCTCGTCGGCGCCACCACGAGGAAGGGTCCGAGCGACGGGTCGCGCTCGCGGGCGTGGCACACGAGCGCCAGCGTCTGCAGCGTCTTGCCAAGGCCCATGTCGTCGGCGAGGACACCGCCGAGTCCCAGCTCCCACAGCGTCGCCAACCACGCGAACCCGTCGCGCTGATACGGGCGCAGCTCGGCCTGCACCGACGCCGGCACGTCGTGGGTGGTGAGCGATTCGAGGTCGCGCAGGCGACTCACCTGCTCCCGCCACGCCGCCGCCTGTTCGTTGACGACGCCGAGCGCCGCCAGCTCGTCCCACAACCCAACCTGGTAGCGACTGATGCGCAGGCCGGACGCCGGCGCGTCGTCGAGCAGCCGCGCCTCTTCGATCAACTCCTTCAACGCCACGAGGCGCGGCTCGCGTAACGAGAAGTGCGCGCCGTCGTCGAGCAGCATTTCGCTGTGGCCCGCGGCGAGCGCGCGGAACACGTCGGCGAGCGGTAGCTCGTGGCCTTCGACGCTGATGGTGACACCGAGGTTGAACCAATCGCGCTCGCCCGACTCCCCCGTCGACAGTCCGATCTCGAGGCTGTCGCCCACGTCGCGGTAGTCGGCGGGCTCGCCTTCCACGACGAGGTCGGCGTCGTCGATGTCAGCCAAGCGCGGCAACACGTTGGTGACAAAGCGCATGCTGTTGAGCCCGCTCAACACGGCGCCGCCTTCGCGGGGACGGCCGTAGTCGTCGACGAGACCGAGCGACTCGAGGCCGTGGGCGCGGGCGTCGACGGCGTCGAGCAGCGCGCGCTCCGCGGCGAGATCGCGGAAGTCTTCTGCGCCTTCGGACGCGCCCGTCCACACGTGGCGCGTCTGCCCGCCGATGTCGTAGCTGAACTGCCAGCCGACGTCGACGGTGTGCGCGGCGCCGAAGCGCACGCGCAACGCCAGCGACGGCGGCGAAATCTCCGGTGGCGTGAACGACCCGTCGGACGACACCACCGTCGCCACGCGCTGCAGGCCCGGGCACAGCTCGGCGGTGAAGCGCGGCACCTCCTCGGCGGGCACGTCGACGATCTGGTGGCGCAGCACCATGCGCTGCAGTTCGACGCTCGCCGGTGTCGCCAGCCGCACCAGCCGCAAGCGCGGGTGCTGGTTGCCCTCGACGTATTCGGCGCACACCAACCCGTGTCCGGTGCGACCGAGGAAGGCCGCCGGTTGCAGGCCGGCGTCGTCGGGCAGTTCCAACTTGGGCGTGACGCGCAAGCCGCCGCCGGCGACACCGGTGACGTCGAGGACGACTCGCCCGTCGACCGGACGCGCCAACTCGCCGTGGCGGCCCTTCGCGTGCAGCAGGACGAGGCCGAGCATCGCGGCCTCGTCGAGCACGGTCCACAACTCGGGACCGCAGTGCGTGAGGTCGATCGTCTTCTCGGCGCCGTAACTGCTGTAGCGGCTGTGGCCGTACCGCGACGCCGACTTCGCCCGCGCCGAATGCAACGCGAACAGCTCACGTGCCAGCGCCGCGTGGTCAGCGCGCACGTGCTCGCGCGCCACCATCCACTCGTCGAGCTGGTTCCACGCCAGGTTGCCGTTGACCCAGCCGGGCCGGTTGCCGCCGGCGGGGCGCATCAGGCGGCCCATCAGCCGCGTGCCGCCGGTGGCGTCGTGCGCCGGCTCGAGCGACAACTCGATCGCCAGCGGCACGTTGACACCAGCGGCGACGTCGTCGCCGCGCCCACCGACGAGCGCCGCCAACGGCTCTTCCCACGCGGCACGCCGCGGCCGGTCTGCCGCCCTGGCTACGTCTCGGCCAGCCGCGGCGACGATCAACGCCGCCACGTGCTTGCAGTCCTCCATCATCGGGCACGTGCACTCGCCGCCGCTGAACACGCGCCCGCCGTCGCGGCTCATCAGGACGACCGCGGAGGTCTCATACAGGCCGCCGTTGCCGACCACCGAGCCGCGCAACCGGTCGAACTGGCCTTGCGATTCGCGCTGAATCCGCAGCACCTGGCCGTTCTCCGCATAGGCGCGCCCGCGCGCGAACACCGACGGCCCCAGGTACGCCTCGACGCGTGCGAGATCAGCGAATTCGTTCATGCCCAACCGGCCACGGTACCGAAGGGGTGTGACGGCCCCGGACGGGCGTCAGGCAAGGTCGACCAACGGCGCCTGCGCCCACGTGGGCCAACCGGCCGACTCGACGAGCTGGCCGTTGCGGAACGTCGCGACGATCCGAAACGGATGGTCGATGTCGGTGTTGTCGTAGCCGAACGCCGACGACGTGATGCGAATCGCGGTGGCGACGTGAGTCCACAGCCGTTGGTAGCGAGCGCGGATCTTGTCCTCGGGCACGGTGTGACCGAGCCCGTGGGCGACGCGTTCCGCAACGCGCGCCACCGCGACATCTTCTGGCACAAGCACCACATGGAGCACGACGACATACCCGGCACGGCTCGCATCGCGAAGCAGCTCGAGTTTCGAGTCGTGCGAGAACACGGTCTCGGTGGCGAAGGACCGCCGCGCCGCGATGAGCGTGGCGCGCGCGTCGTCCGCGATCCGAGCGGCTTCGTAGCTCCGAGCCTCGGCGTCGGCCGGCCAGCGCTGCGCCGCGATGACATCGGCGTTCACGAACGGGAGCCCGGTCACGGGCTCGATCACGTAGCGAAACAGCGTCGACTTCCCTGCCCCGTTCGGCCCGACGACGACGTGCAGCGTCGGGTCGTTGGTCACGCCTTGACTCGTCGAGCCGCCTTCTTCGTCGCCGGCTTCTTCTTGGTGGCACGCTTCGTCGCGCGTGGCGCCGCGATGTCGACGTCGCGGGCGCCGCCCTTCGCATCGCCGACCACGGCGTAGGTTCGGCCCTCCGCCGCGAACCGCGCTCGCAGGTCAAGCCCGGCGATCGCGTCCTTCATGCCGGTCTCCCATTGGGCGCGCACGAGCGCCTGGTGCGTGGGCGGCATCTCGTCGTACGTCGCGGCGTCGGCCAGACGCGCGTTCTCGGCCACCCCAATGGCCGACGACGCCTCGATCTCGCGCCCGATGCGCGCCCAGTACGACAGCTGTTGCGCCGCGCTGCGCTCCTGCGCGGCGCCCGTGCGACGCGCCGACTCGAACAAGTCGCTGGCGATGCGCACGGGCTGTGTCATAGACCGAGCGTAGCAGTCTGCTACACGGCGAGGTGCCAGCGGCGACCGCCGCCGACGGCGCCGAGTTCTTCCGACTCGTAGCCGGCGTCGCGCATCAGCCGCTCGGCGCGCAGCACGAGCGCCGGCGCCGTCGCCTTGCGCTCGGCTTCGGCGTTGGCGCAGCGCGTGAACGCCAGGAACCCGCCGGGGAAGTCACGGGCGTCGGTATTGAAGAACACCTCGACGTAGGCGTCGAAGGTCGACTCGCGCTCGCCGGTGTAGCGGGCGCGGTACTCCTCCACCGACTCTTCGGTGTCAGCCGAGCGCGTCGCCACGACCGACGTCGTGAGGCGCTTCGTCGGCGTCTTCGGCGTCGGCGTTCGTGTCACTCGCGGCTTCGGGGCGGCGTGCGCCGTCACGTTCTGTCGAGTCTTCGGCTTGCTCTTCGCGTCCTTGCCGTTGCAGATCGAGCACAACGCCGGATCCATCAGGTGGATGCACTCTTCGTCGTCGCTCACGTTGCCAGCCTCTCACGGCTGAACACGTCGACGCGGTGCGCGGGCAATTGCGCGGGATCGACCGACCCGATTTCGAGACCCGCGAGGTGGCTCTCGTCTTCGAGCACGCGCACGCCGTTGTGTTCAACGATGACGCGCATGCGCCCCGCGAGGTGTTCGAAGTCGTGGTCGACGTTGCGGTGCTCCGCCGGTATCGGCACCGGCAACACGAACGGTTCGTGCCCGCCGCCGTCGCCGTCGATCGTCACCTTCCACCGCGGTTTGCGCGCCTCGACGCGCCACGTCTTGCCGTCGACGCGTTTGCGCACGACGGCGAACGGTGGCGCGAACCGCAGCGTGCGTTCACGCGTCCGCACGACGCATCCGGTGACGTCGGCGCCGAGCGGCCCGGCGCGCAGGCGTCCGCCCCCGAAGGCGACGCAAAGTTCCGGGTCGGTGAACCCCTGCGCCTGGCCCCACCACCAGTACTCAGGAAACCCGGCTCCCCAATTCTTCTCGGCGTAGACCTGCGCGCCCGAAAACGTGTGTGTCGCGTCGCCGACGCGCAACGTGCCTGTCGCCCGTCCGCCGAGCACGTGCGGATGCCAGTACTGCCCGAGCCACGGCAACGTCGAGAACACGCCGCCGGCGCCGAGGCGCAGCGGCCAGCCGACGAGGTCGTCGAAGGTGACGTCGAGTTCGGCGTCGCCGACGCACGCGTGCAGTCGCCGTTTGTCGGCGAGCAAGGCGCGTCCGGCTTCCACGACGTAGGTGTCGGACGACGCCAACGCCGGCGTCACCGCGTCGGAGTACGTGACGCCGAACGGGTGCGCGGCGATCGCCACCGTCGCCCACTCACGATTGTTGATGCCACACAGCGCGATGGCGACGACACCCGCGGGCACGTCGGTGATGCGCCAGAACCACCCTTCCATCTCGGCGCCGTGGGTCGGCCGCGGGTCACCGCCGGGAAGGTCGGCGCCGGTGCGCCGGAACGCCGCGCTCAGGTTGCTTCGCACAGCGCCTTGAGCTTGGCGAGGATCTCGTCCGCGTTCTCCTCGTTCTTGGAGTGGAGGTAGAGCGCGTCGATGGCGTCACCGAGAAGGCCGAGCGGCATGTCGTAGTCGACGTCGAGTTCGACGAGGGTGCCGTTGCCGTCGGGCGTGAGCCGTTCGGTCAGCGTCGCCTTGGCGCCGCCCGGCGTGTTGCCTTCGAAGCGCAGTAACGACGGCTCCATCACTTCCACCACCTGCCACTCCGACTCGAGTTCTTTGCCGAGCACGCGCACCACCTGTTCGAAGCGGTCGCCGGTCTGCAGTGCGCGGCCGGGGCCATTGCGCACGGCAACGGTCATCTCCGAGAACTCGGGGAGGCGGTCGACGTCCGACAGCACGCTGAACACCTTCGTCGGCGGGCAGGCAACGGTCGTGGTGCGGTTGAGATGTCCCATGCAGGACTCGTACCCGTTACGAGTTGGATCGCGCGCCCACTACAAAACGACTCGACCTACGGTGGTTGCGACGAATTAGCTCGGACGGACGGCCATGGGCAAGGGCACCAAAGACGATCCGTGGGTTCTCAAGACGCCACCGGGCACGTCGGAGTTCACGATGTACCGCGACGACTCCGTCGAACCCGCCGAGCTGGTGTGCCAGGTCGGCTCGACGAAGTTGAAGTACCTCGCCCGCTGTCTCGACGACGTTCCCGCCATGCTCAAGGCACACGGCGATTGGATGGACCTCGGCAGCGCCGACGAGAGCAAGCCCGCCAAGGACGGCACACTCGAAGCGTGGGCCCGGGCCGAGGACAACCCCGTCGGCGGTTGGTACGGGCTGCGCAAGGGCTACCGCGGACGCTTCGCCATGTACGTGCCGCCACTGCTCGAGGAGCTCGGTCTCGTCGAGTTGGAGCACGACCCGAAGAACAACCGCGTGCGCGCTCGCTGAGCGAACGCGCTCAAGCGTCGGCGGCGCGGATGTCGTACAGCTCGACGTCGCCGACGCCGCGCAACGACACGGCACGCGGCGCGCTGATGCACCACTGCGACGGCACCAGGCGCGTCACGACCGACTCGGTCGCCACGATGCCGTCGACGGGCGCGGCTTTCGTCGCCCGGGCGACGAGGTTCACCAAGTCGCCGAAGTAGTCACCGCCGCGCGGCGTCACCTCGCCGAAGCCGATCGCAGCGCGCGTCCCCGGCAACACGTCATCGGCGGCCACGAACGCGCACAGACAGGCGACGACCGTGGCGACCGCGGCGGCGTCGTGACCGGCCACCATCGCTTCGTCGCCGATGAACTTCACGACGCGGCAGTCGTGCTTGGCCGCCAGCCGCGCCGCCTCGTGTTCGAAGCGACCCAGCGCCTGCCGGTGCGACGCCTCGCCGACGCTGGTCGTCCAATCGGTCGAGTCGACGAGATCGACGAACGCAACGCCCATGGTGAACTCGCCGCGCAGCAGGTTCTCGCTGAACCAATCGGCGCGGCCGGGTTGCTCGCGCATGAGGTTGCTGACCACGTCGCGCATCGCCTGCCACGCGCCCATAGCGAACTCGTTCGAGACTGCGATGTCGGTCTCCGTCGCGTTGCGGGTGCGCAGCGGCGTGAGCACCAACTCGCGCCCACCCTCGGTGAGCATCGTCACCGCCGCGCCGATGGTGCGCGCGTAGCCGAGGGTGTTGTCGCGACCCCACAGCCCGCACGCCATCAGGAACAGGTTGAAGTCGGCGAGGAATGTCTCCGGGATCTCCGGCGCCTCCGGATCGCTCACCGGCACCCCGAACAACGCGCGCATCTCGAGCAGGTCCTCGAGCGACCCGCCCGAGCGCTCGGCGATCTCCTTCGCGGAGATCCGCGGCGGCGACGGCGCGCGCAGGTCCCACGCGATGTGGAACAGGACGTCGGGGTTGCCGTCTTGCGCGGCGTTGATGATGTCGGCGACGGAGTGCCCGCGCCCGAGCAAGAACTCGAGATACTCGCGGCGTTCCGCCGCGTTCGGCGCGTCCGGGTCGTAGAGACCCGCGTCGATGAATGCCTCCAGCTCCCCCATACATCAACGTCAAACTACGCGGCGCGGTAGACCAACGACCATGACCGACGTCACAACGCTGCCCGTCCGCCATCTGTTCACGCTCGAGGCCAACGTCGGCGCCATCCCGCCGCAAGTGATCGCCGGGCCGACGGGCACGCGCGTCATCGTGTCGGTGAGCGACGGCACGTTCAAGGGCGATCGAGTGAGTGGGACCGTGGCCGAAGGCGCGGGCGGTGACTTCGCGGTGTTCCGTCCCGACGGCACGCTGCGCCTCGACGTGCGCCTTACCCTCGTCGCCGACGACGGCACGCGCATCTACGTCACCTACAACGGCGTAGGCACACCCGCCGGCGACGGCAGCCTGTCGCTGCGCACCGCGCCGACCTTCGAAGCGCCCGACGGCCCCTACGTGTGGCTCAACAACGTGCAAGGCCTCGGCATCGGCGAGTCGAATCCCGCGATGGGCACGTTGCGCTACGACGTGTACGAAGTCCTGTAGCTATAAGCCGACGGAGTCAGCTCCGTGCTCCGCCTCGGCTTGGGAGAAGCCCTCGTACTTCAGCTGGTCGATCAGACCTTGTCGAGAAAACGACGAATACTCCATGTACGACTGGGCGGACTTCGCCGCCTGCTCGAACCAGTCGGCATGCTGCGCGTCCGTTCCATAAATGGCGTCGGGTTCGGAGTAGCCCTCGTACTTCAGCTGGTTTATGAGGCCCGTTCGGGAGAACGCCGAGTAGTCGAGGTACTCAGCCGCCGACCGGCGCGCGTTCTTCTGGCTCACGGTCTCACCCGCGTACGGATCCGCAGCCTTCGGCGCCGCAGTGACAACCGGCCGCGGCGTCGTGGTAGGTGGCCGCGTAACCGGCGGCGCAGTCGCTGGCGGCGCGGTGACGGGTGGAGCTGAGACCTTCGGCGTCGTGGCGACGGTGACGACAACCGTCGTCGCCGTCGGTGCCGCCGCTTCAGCCGCCGTTCCTGCGACGTCCGCTGATGCGACCTTCGTCGTCTTCTCCTTCGGGAGGAGTGAGCCGACGATCATCAACGCGACGATCGCGGCCGCCGAGACCGCCCACCACCGCCTCCAGATTGGTGCACGTTGCGAGTGCGACGGCGCGACTAGCGGGTCGTCGTCAGGGACACCTCCGTCGCTTACATGGCCCGACCAACTCGTGCCGTTCCAGAACCGCAGCTCATGCCGCCCGGTCGGATCAGGTGCCCACTTCGCTTCGCCTGTTGCTCTGTTCCCGCGCTCATCCACTCGAACCAACCGCCCCTCGTGTCTCATTCGGACGGTACGTATGCGCCACCTCTACGCCTATCCCGCAATTGCGGGCTTACTGCTACGTCGTCGCCAAAACCGATCGCTGCGCGTGCACGACCTCGGTACCCTCGCCGCGTCATGACCACCAACCAGATCTGAAGCGAGAGTCGCGAGCAGTTGCTCGCCCGGTTGGCCGACGAATACGCGGCCGACCACGAAGCGCGTCAGGCGATCATGGGACTGATCCTGCGCGTCGTGGACGAGATGCGTTTCGGCGTGCGCGACGTGAACCTCGACGACATCGACACGTTGGCGTCGATCTGGTCCGACCTCAACAGCGGCACGACGCCGACCGAGCATGTCATCGACGCGCTCGCGAAGCTAGAGCGGCCGCTATCGCGCGAGCCCCGCCAGTAGTTCGGCGCGTGCCTCTGCGTACCTGCAGTGTCACACCGCGTCGTCATACTGCGCGGATCATGCTTTGCGTCCTGTTCAACTTCGCGTTGCGGCCGTTCCGCCGCTGGTGGCGTCGCGCCCTCGCCGCCGCGATCGCGACGACGATCGTCTACCCCCTCGCCCGTGACTACGTGACCGCGCACGTCTCCAACGAACACCAAACGATCACGATCCCGCGCTGAGCGTCGCGCGAACGTTCGGCGCCGCGCGTCTGATCTCACTCAGAGTGAGGTACCACCCTCACATGGTCCACAGTGCGTTGTTCGTTGCAGCAGGGCAGGCGCTCGACGCGGGCGCGAATGCCGCCGGCGCGCCAGCCGTTGTCGCCGTCGTCGTGCTGCTGCTCGGCGTGGTCGCGATGTTCGGATTGTTGTTCTGGACGAACTGGGCTTCCGCCACCGGCAGTGACCCGACGGGTGTCCTCGAGCAGCAGCGCCGAGACCGGCTCAACCAGAACCCGGCGTATACGACCTAGCGCCCAACGCTTCGCTCGCGTCTACGGCGCGCCGTACTGGTCTCGGGCGCCTGAGTAGACGTCGGCCGCAACGTCCTTCGCCGGCTTTGTTGCCGCGGACACGCACGCCGAACGAACAGCTTCGGCAAAAGCGGGCACAAGATCACCACGCACGCCTCGAGAGTCACGTTGCCGGAGCCGCTTCAGCTGATCAGCCGCATAGTCACTTCGGCGACTGTCGCTCGAAGCGACCAGTTCCGAGCAGGTTGCTCGCTGAGGATCGAGCTTCAGCTGATCGTGTGCGCGGTCCACGATTGTGTGCGTCGCGATGAAGAACGCGCCGAGGCAGAGGACGAACTCCAGCAACGAACCACGGGACCGACGACGTGCCACGGGCCCATGATGCCCAAACGGTGTCACGCCGCGGCGGAACTACAGCCGTGCAGCCCTGGGAGAATGCGGCACACTTTCGGCGGGGGTGTGTCTAGTGGCAACAAAACACTTGGCGTTGCGTCGTTCGGACTCGTGCTGCGTCTGTGCCGCCGAGCTACCGGCGGGCACAACGGCGACGTGGGACGACGTGCGCCGCACAGTGACGTGTCTCGCTTGCACCGTGACGGCCGAAGCGACCTCCGCGCGCGCCGAGGCCGCGGGCGGCGTCGCCGGAAAGTCCGCACGAGCGAAGGGCGAGCGACTCCGCAATGCGCAGTTGCAACGCCGACAACAGTTGAAACAACAACACCCCGTCCTTGGGCGCATCGGCATCGCGATGGCGGGGCCGCCCACCGCAGGGGCGACGTGGCTCAAGGGCGCGGTCGGTGAGGAACGCTTCGGCGCCGCGCTCGAGTCAATGCGCGACGATGGCGTTCTCGCGCTCCATGACCGTCGAATTCCCGGATCGAGCGCGAACATTGACCATCTCGCGATCACGCCTAACGGCATCTGGGTGATCGACCCAAAGCACTACGACGGCAAGGTCGAGGTAGTCGACAAGGGCGGATGGTTCCGCACTGACATCCGACTCTTCGTGAACGGCCGGGACCGAACGAAACTCGTTACAGGAGTTCACAAGCAACGAGCGCACGTCAAGAGAGCGCTCCTCGGCACCGACTTCGAGGACGCGCCTGTTTCCGGCGCGCTGTGTTTCGTCGACTCGGACTGGCCGTGGTTTGCCAAGCCCCGCGTTGTGGACGGGGTCGTAGTCGCGTGGGGTAAAGCGCTGCGCCCGATTCTCACTGCGAGCGGTGCATTTGACGCGGAACAGCGCGCCGCGATTCACCGTCGCCTCGCGACCGCGCTGCCACCGAAATAGCTGGAGACGCTGGAGTCGATCTAGTCGCCTACGGCTTCCGCGACGCACACCTCAAACAACGCGCGCGAAAAAAGCTCCCATTTGCAGGATTGTGCCCGTAACTAGAAACAACCCTCGACGAGTTCCACCGCGTCCTTGTTTCCCGCGCGGAACTGCGTGACGCGCGCGCCGTCGGTCTCGAAGAGCAGCGAAAACTGCTGCTGATTCGCGTCCTTAGGGATGTATTCGAGGTAGTGACCATTCTCGTCGTACGTGTGTTGCTGCGTTCGTATTTGGCCGGGGTACTTCGCGTACACATCGCTTTCCGTCGACCCCACGCCAATACCCGACTGAGTGGTGTACGGCGTTTGACTGATGTTGATTCGGACGACTTTGTCGTCCCACGTCATCACGCTGACGCCAGCGAGGCCTTCAACTGCCCACTCCACGCACCCCTCGGTTCCCGCGCCTTCGGTGAACCGTCGACCTGCGGCAGTTTCGGCGTCGCCTCTGGTCATCCCTACGGCGACGCCTCCAAAGCCGTTCAGTCTGAGCTTCGACGCGTTACTCAGTCGCGCGCCCTTTGTGGCAACAACAAGCGTCGCCCGGGATGGATTTTCTGTACCGGTCGCGGGCGTCTGTTCGATCACAGTGCCTTCTGGTTGGATGCTCTCGCGCGGAGCCGTGTCGACCTGGACACCAAGCCCATTCAAGATCCGAACCGCTGTCTCTAATTGGAGGCCGACGACACTCGGCATCGTCACCGAGCGGAGCGTTGTAAGCGTCGTCGTCGCTCGAGCTCGTGTCGTTCGCGTCGAGCTGGCTGATGCCTGGAGGTTTTCGTCGTCCTTCTTCCGGGACGCGGAAATAACGACGAACGACGCCGCTCCGAGCGCAAGCAGCGACGCCGCTACGACGGGAACAAGCCAACGACGCGGACGGCGCATGGCGTCCTCGTCGTGGAATTCAGTCGCGGGCGGGCGCGGCGCGGGCTCGTACTCAGCGATGCGTTCCGCCACGATTGAGTTGTCGGGTTCCAGGACGGCAGACGCCGGCGGCGAGGGCGGCGGGGAGGCCGAAGCCTCCTCGGTCAGAGGCGAGCCGCACCTGCCACAGAACGCCGCCGAAGGCTCATTTGAGTATCCGCAGTCTCCGCAGAACATTGGTGACTCCCTACGATCGCTGCGCCTCAATATGCCGCATACGGGGCCAAGACGCCGAGACCGGCCGAGTCTTATGCTTTCGGCGTCGGCGTGATCGCCGGCGCCAGGAGGATGCGTTGTGCCGACGGATTTCCCGACGTATTGCCAAGCCTGCGGTGCCCGTCTCCAGGTCGGGAGCAGCTTTTGCACAGGCTGCGGACACGCAGTGCCCTTGGCGACAGACCCGCGCCCGCTCGAACAGCCTGCACCGTTCGACAGTTCGGCAACGTACGAGCACGCGTCCTCCACTTCCGGACGGGACGAGCAATTCTTCGCACCGGACGTTTCATACGGCACGCGACCCCGCCGCGAGTTCCAACCGGAAGAAATAATCAACTGGCTGCGAGGACAGCTTGGGCCGTCAATCGAGCGACGCGGCGCGCCCGCTTTGGGAAAATGGTTGTCCGCGGTCGGAGGCGCGCTCCTCGCGGTCGGCGGCGTCATCTTCTCGTCGAGCCTGATCAGCGACAGTGGCGCGACAGGCGGTGCATCGGTAGTCATCGTGCTCGTTCTCGCCGCGGGCGTCGCTGCTCTTGCTACCGCGCCTCCACCGCTCGTTCCCGCGGCCGTTGCAATGACGCTCATCGCTGCGCCCGCTTTGGGAGGATCGATTGTCGCGGGCAGCGATGATCCATCCGCACCCCTCGCCGCGCTCATCACGCTTGGCATCCTGGGCGTCCTGTACTTCGTCGGACCGAGTCGCGGCCACAGCGCGCATCTGGGCGGCCTGGCGGCAGCGGTTGCCGCGGCTGGAATGTTTGTTTCCGGGGCGAACGCAGACAGCTTGAATCCAGAAGGTGTGACAACAAGCATCGCCGCGGTCTCGATCGCGTGCGCGGGAGCCTTTCTCGTGACCGCGTATTGGCTCGACGGCTACGACCTCAAGGGAATGGCGACTCCGCTGTATCTCGTCGGCGGGGCGTCGCTAGCGATCGGACTGGCGACCGTCATGGAAAAGTCGCGCGTCGTTGGTGGCATCGCGACTGTTGCTATCGCGGCCGCGATTCTTGTCGCGGCAATCGATCGGCGACGCCGCGGGATGCTCTGGTTTGGAGCGTTCGGCGCGCTCGCAGGCGTTGTGAGCTTGGGCTTCGGGATCGCGCCCGAAGACGACGGGCAGGTCGTTCTCGGGATCTCAGTCGCAATGATGGGTTTGGTTGTCGCGCTCATCTCGACCGGTGCTGAGCGAGCCGTCGACAGCTTCCACGAAACTAGAACGTGGGGCGCGACGGGGCGAAGGCCTGAACGCAGCTAACGCGTCGGCGAATCGCCGAAGAACCCCCCACATGCGGGATGGTTGACGGCGTCGCGCGTCCTTACCGTCAGGCATTACCAATTCGGGTCGATCCGCCCTTAGGAGCAGTTGAGACCCAGTTAGGCCCTGGGAGGGACCATGCGTCGGCCTGTCACATGCAAGCTGCGGCAACTCGCAATCTCCGCGCTCGCCGTCGTCGTCGTCACAAAAACGATCCCCTCTGAGGAACGCCGGTAAGGGGGGCGAGCAGTGTCTATTTCAGAGCCCGCCGCTGCGCGCAAGTTCATGCGCGTTGACGAATTCGCCACCGAACTCGGGGTCTCGACGCGCCAATTGCTAGCGGCTTGCGCCGAGCTCGGGTTCCCCGCGGTTGACGGCGGGAGCGCAATCGATGTTGTGGCGCTCAAGCGTGCCGTGAAGGAGAACGCCGCTCGCAAAACAACTGCGGCACCTTCTGCCGCTCCGGTCCATGCTCCGAAGTTTTGCCCTCAGTGCGGCAAGCCCGCCGAAGGCACAAAGTTCTGCATTACGTGCGGTTTTCGGTTCGCGCCTGTAACGACGCCACAGCCAAGCGAGCGCGTGACACCCGCACGGCCAGTGACGGCAACCGCGAGTGACCGAGCGAAATCCGTACGCGCGCCGAACGTCAAGCATGTGTGTCCCTACTGCCAGAGCGACGACGACGACGTTCTGTTCGGCAGCTGTCCCTCCTGCGCGACGGTCCTGCACCGCGACTGTTGGGCCGACAACGGCGGATGCCCGATGCCGGGCTGTGCCTCCGGTCCGAAATGAGGAAGACATGAACCCAAGGCAGAGACGACTCGAAGGCGACTATCAGCGACTGACAGTCGCGTTTGCTGGTCATCCATATCTGCGAGTCGAACCGGTCGGGCCCGTTCCGCCGGAACGGTATCGAGTCGTGTACTCGGTGCCAGGACTTCGCCTGACCCCGGAGAATCACCTCGTTCGTGTAAGTCAGCACGTCGTCACCATTCAGCTGCCTGCGGGCTATCCGCGCGAGCAGCCGTACTGCACTACCGAAGAGCAGGTGTTTCATCCGAACTTCGGCAACCACATTTGCATCGCGGACTACTGGAGCCCGAGCCAGACACTCGTCGACGTAGTCGTCCAGATCGGGGAGATGTTGCAGTTCCGCTTGTACAACACGCGTTCGCCGCTGAACGCCGTCGCCGCGAAGTGGGCGTCGGAAAACCTCGACAAGTTGCCCGTCGGGAGCCTTGAACTGCTTCCCGCAGTGCCAGAGATTCGCTTAAAGCCCGTAGGAACAGGAGCGTTAAATGACTGACATCGACCCGATGAAGAAGATCGAGATCACGTGGGACGACCTCTCCGGAGCCGACGTGGATCGACGCATCGAGGACATGAAGTCGGCACGCGAGATCCCTCTGTCGATCCCGGTCGGTGAAGCACCAACCACTACCGCGGGGGCGTGGTGGCGAGGCACGGCCATGTCGCTTGCGATTGCTGGAGTCGTCGGCGGTTTTGCAGGGTGGGCCGTCCAGGAGGTGATGCTCAGTCCTGACTCGGCGTCTCACCACTGGTACGGCGATTCGAACACGGTCAGCACGATTCTCTTCATTTCCATAGTTGCGGTTGCACTCGGTTGCGCCATCAGCAGCTGGGAAGGTGTGCAAGCCCGCAGCACCGAAAAGGCGCTGAGCGCGTGCCGACGCGCGTTCCCCTTTCTGGTCGGCGGCGGAATCGTTGGCGGCTGGATCGCGCAGCACGTTTATGAGTCGATGCTCAGAGACGCCATCGAGCGTGCGTTCCGTAGCGGCCAGTCCGAGGAAGACGCGCTAAACGCATTGAGGAACGCAATGCACGCCCCGCGCGGAATCGCATTCGCGATCGCCTGCGCGGCGGTTGGGGGTGCTTTGGGTGCTGCCACGCAATCGTCGAAGCGGGCGGTAAACGGAGCCGTCGGCGGCGCGATCGGCGGATTCATCGGTGGTTTCCTCTTCGACTACATCGGAGAGTGGCTCAATGCCGATTCGGGCGTCATGCCGAGGCTCGTCGCCTTGGTGTTCGCCGGAGCGTTGGTCGGCGGTGCGATTGGACTTATCGAGACTGCACGTCGCGATCACTGGCTCGAGATCGTCAGCGGCGGCATGGCTGGCAAGCAATTCATCCTGTACCACGAGGCGACGACAGTCGGGGCAAGCCCGAGCGCGCATGTCACGCTGATCAAGGATCCAGGCATCGCACCCGAGCACGCCGTCCTTAGTCGCAGTGGCGGCAGCCTTCGCGCTTCCTCGCTCACGACCTCAACTCCCCTATTGGTCAACGGCCAGCCGATCGCCGAACGCGTGTTGGCCGACGGCGACCTCCTGCAGTTCGGTCAAACCGTCATTCGATATCGACAGAAGTCGGCGGCCGACCCCGTTCACGCACCCCAACTCACTTGACCTTCAGCCGGCTGCACGCCTTCCTGCTGATGACGCCGCTCGCGTTCCTGACGATTTCTCCGGCCTCCGCGAACCCGGTGGAGAGCACCGTGTCGTCCGTCGCCGTTGTTCATGCGGGCCTCGGGACCGGGACCGGATTCCTTATCTCGAAGCGCGAGGTACTGACCGCGGCCCACGTCGTTAGGAATGCGTCGACGGTGCGGCTCGCATTTGCGCAGCCGACTCAGACGGTCGTGGCGCGCGTGACGAAGCGGTGGGCGGGCGCCGATCTCGCGGTGTTGGAGATCGATTCCCTGGATCGGCCTGTTCTCGACTTCCGTGTCGATTCAGCGAAGCTCGGTGATCCCGTCCTCGTTGTAGGCGCGCCAGGCGGCGAACTGTCAGTGACGCGGGGAATCGTCTCCGCGGAGAGAACGATCGACAGCCGTCGGTTTGTGCAAACCGACGCCGCAGTCAATCCAGGCAACAGCGGCGGGCCGATGACCGACGAGGCCGGTGCCGTCGTTGGAGTCATACAGACGAAGAACACTTCCGAGGAAGGCACTGCGTTCGCTCTCGATGCGCGCGATGTGGAGGCGACCTTGGCGTCAGCACCTGACGCGGTGGCATCGCCGACGCGGCATCCCACCTCGCCACGACCGGAGGCGTTGTGGCTCGTCGTGCCCGCGATCGGCGGTATCGCTCTGTGGGCAAACCGCAAACGGCCCGAAGTCCGGCTCGGAAAAATTCTGAAACAGGGAGACACCTCATGGCAGTAATTGACGTCGTCATCACGGATGCGACGGGCAGCCGGGAGCAGGAGGCATCCGTACCTGACGATGCGCCAACGATTCGATTGATCGCGAAGCTGATCGAGTTGCTCAACCTCCCCCTCACGGGACCGGATGGGCAACCGTTGTCCTACAAGTTCCACCACAAGTCGACCGGCCGTCAGCTTCGTGACGAGCAGAGCCTCCGCGACGCAGAAGTGAACGCCGGCGACACGCTGCGGCTTGTTGCAGAAATCACCGCGGGCTAACCGTGCCCATCCAGGTGGCAGACGGGCGCTACGACCGCCAAGAGCTCATTTCGTGGTGGAACCAAGACCGACTGCGCGCGGCGCGCGTCTTAGTCGTCGGCGCGGGCGCCCTCGGCAATGAGCTCCTGAAGAACTTTGCACTCGTCGGCGTCGGCAACATCGACGTAATAGACCTCGACACGATCGAGTCATCGAACCTGTCTCGGTGCGTGCTGTTCTCTGATGACGACGAAGGATCTGCCAAGGCGGAAGCGGCGGCCGCTGGCGTGCGTCGGCTCAATCCGGAGATCAACGTGACTGGTCACGTCGGAAACGTGATGGCGCGAGGTGTCGGCTGGTTCTCGCGCTTCGACCTTGTCGTTGCCGGGCTCGACAACCGCGAAGCCCGAGCCTGGATCGGAGGAGTTTGCCGACGACTCGGCGTCGTCTGGATCGACGGCGCGATCGAGGGGCTCCGCGGCATCGCACGAACCTTCGTCCCGGAAGGACCTTGTTACGAGTGCACGTTGGGTGAAGTCGACCGCCAGATCATGTCGTTGCGGCGGTCGTGCACGCTTCTTTCCGCACAACAGATCGCCACTGGCCATACGCCGACTACTGCGACGACCTCAAGCGTGATCGCCGCTGTGGAAGCGCAGGAGGCAATCAAGATTCTCAGCGGAAGACCTGACCTCCTCGCAGAACCGGGCTCAGCGTTCGTCTTTCTTGGTGAGACTCTTGAGACCTACCGCGTGCGTTACGAGGAAGACGAGTACTGCCTCGCGCACGACTCTTACGCTGCGGTCAAGCCCGTCCCGTTCGAGAACGACCTCACTCCAAGTGCTCTGAGTCGGAGTCTCGTACCAACCAACGAGTGCGTCGCCGTCGAGTTCGAACGCGAGATCGTTATCGCCCGACGTTGCCTGACGTGCAAGTCCGCCGTCGCGGACTGCCGCGCCGTGTCGGCGATGCCGAAGGCTGATGGTCAATGTCCGGAGTGCGACGCGCCGATGCAGCTCGACTTCCGGCGCAGCATCGGAGCCGACGACCGGCTCTTTACAACGCCCTTCTCTGCGATGCAGCTGCCGCCCGACGACATCGTCACGATCCGCAGCGAGGACCACCGTTGGCACGTGATTTTGGAGCAGGTCGGATGACACAAGTTCTCGAGTGCCCCGGCAGGGTCCGCGCGCTAGCCGAGGACCACGTACGTTCGGACGTGACGCGCGAGGTCGGCGGGGTCCTCGTTGGCCGAATCGAGGACGGCACCACCTCTATTACCGCGGTCATCCCCGCACTGAAAGCTGTTGGCGCGACGAGCCATGTGACCTTCACGCACGAGGTGTGGGAGGACGTGCTCGCGACAGTGGACCGGGATCACGGCGGCTCAAAGATCGTCGGCTGGTACCACTCGCACCCAGGGTTCGGGTTGTTTCTCTCGGAGTACGACAAGTTCGCTCACGACAACTTCTTTCCTGATCCTGGCATGACGGCGCTCGTTATCGACCCGATTGCCGGCGAAGGCGGCTGGTTCTTCCGCGAGGGCGATGATCTCAAGCTGACCGACGAATTCAAAGTCGCCCCCGTCGCACGGCCAACGGCCGTCGCTACGTCGGGCACGCGGCCGTTCGCGCCGCGAATCCTGGCCGGCGCGGGTGTTCTCCTCCTTGGGTTCGTCGTCGGCTACGTATATAGAGGCCCCGGAGAGACGGCGCCGCGACAGAACTCGGCGGACGCAACCGCGCTCGCTGAAGCGCTTGCCAGCAACGCTGATTTGCAGCATCAAATAGAGGTCCTGAAGGCGACTTCGACGTCGGTCGAGAGCGCGCAGCTGCCCCACAGCTATGTCGTGAAACGCGGGGACACCCTTTGGGCGATCGCCGAACGAGAGCTCGGCTCTGGGTTCAAGTGGCCGAAGATCGCACGCGCGAATCACGTCAAGCCGCTGTCGATCTACGACGGTCTCGAGCTGACGATTCCCCAAGAGGCCGGAACCACGGGAGGAAACCAATGACCACCATCGACACGCGCTACTGCCCCTCATGCGGATCACCGACAGAAGGCATGACGTTCTGTGGTGAGTGCGGTACCCCGCTCACGGCGGCCGCGGCTACCCCGCCACCGCTGCAGGCCGTTTCGCCTCACCAAGTGATGACGCACGAGCCACAGGTAATAACGGCTGCTCCTGCGCATGCTCTCCCCGGCAAATCGAGTCGCGGGAAGTACCTCGTGATCGGCGTGCTTGCGTCGATCGCCGCGCTCGTCGCGTTCGGAGCGATCGCTGGAGCCGCTCAGAGCAAGCACACAATCAAAGGGACGATGACCCTCTACGACTCTGAGACGTACGACTACTACGAAAACGGCGATGGGTGCTCCGGCGAGGGAGGCTACGGCGACATCGACGAGGGCACAGACGTCCGGGTCAAGGACGCGAGCGGCGACCTCATCGGATCGGGCCGCCTCGAATCTGGCACGGTCGAGGGCGGCACATGCGTGTTCGACTTCACCGTCGACGACGTGGACGACGCGTCGTACTACAGCGTGGAAGTCTCGTACCGCGGCGACTTGAGCTTCTCGAAGTCCGAGATGGACGACAACGGGTGGCAAGTGGACGTGACTCTCGGCGACGATTCCTAATGCGCGCCGACGAGCTTTGGGTCTACGAGCAGACCCTGGCTCGAGCGTGCGACAAGTTGCGTTCGATGTCTGAATCGTGAAGAACGGTCCTCTGATCGGCGCGGGAGGCGCACCGTTGAGGGAGAACGCCGTCTCGCGCTGGCACGATCCACCGGGGACGACGCTTCGCGTAAGTGGCCTCGCCATGGGGCGTTACCCTTTGGGCAGCTTTACGAACTGACGGGGCATGACAGGCAATTCGGGGCAAATCCAAACGCGTGTGCGCGTCGGCGTGACGGGGCATCGCGACATCGACGCCAGCTGCGCACGCCTTGCCGCGGCCATAGACAAAGTGCTTCGTTGCGTCCACGCGTGGGCGGCACAACCATCGCCCGGCTCGGTCACGAGCCTGGTAGTCGTTTCCTCACTCGCGGAAGGAGCCGACCGCCTGGCCGCGCAAGCCGGCCTCGATCGCGGCGCATCGCTCGAGGCCGTACTGCCGTTCACCGGGAAACGTTTCGAGAATGACTTCGCTTCTGCCGAATCGCGCGCGGAATTTCGATCGTTGCTCGCTCAGGCTGCGAACACGAAGGTCGTTCAGGCTGGCGATGACGAGCACCGCTACAGGGCTGCCGCGGAACTCGTCGTACGACGCAGTGACGCGCTCATCGCGGTGTGGAACGGCGAGAAGACGGATCACCTCGCCGGTACGTGGCCGACCATCGACTACGCGAGAAAAACAGGCAAGCCCGTCTTCTGGATCACCCCTGACGGCGACAAGATCACTGAATTCGTCGGTGAGGCCGCGCGACCGATCGAGCCCGCGGACGTGCTGCCTTTTGACCATGACGGCTTTCGCGAATTGCGCCGACTCAACTCCTTCAAGCCACGTGCGCGTGCCGACGATGACGTCGTCTTGCAGTCCTCCATTGGTTCGGAGTTCGACCGCATCGACCAGTTCGCGGAGTGGAACCACCGCCGCTACGTGTGGATAACGCGCACGATGTTCGTCCTCGCGGCGTCCGCCGGTGGCGCCGGCGCGGCACAACTCACGATCTGGCGGACGAAGGCTGCAACGTGCGTCGAACTGGTCCTGCTCGTACTCCTGTATGCGCTGTTTCTCGTCGGACGGCGATCAGCGTGGCATGAACGGTGGATCGCCAACCGCTTCTTCGCGGAGTGGCTTCGCTCTGCGTTCTTCCTCTCGCAAGTCGCACTCGACGACAGCCCTGCGATCGACCCGCCATCGGGTCCCGCGACACGCTGGGTGACGCGCGCGTTCGAAGAAGTCTGGAGCTATCGGACCTCGACCGGGATCGACGTCGATGACATCGACAGACCGCGCCGTCTCATCCGTAGCAACTGGATTGAGGCGCAGCGCGAGTACCACGAGCGTGCGGCCCGCCGCGAGAAGCGGCTCGACCAACGGTTCCAGACCGCGACTGCGGTGTTGTTCGTTTCGAGCGTCATCGTCGCGATCCTCCATTTGCTCGGCAGCAACGAGGAGCTCGAGCGCAGTCTCGGTTTCTTAGGAATCGTGCTGCCGATTTCCGCCGCAACGTTGGGCGCGCTCGCCGCGCAGCGCGAGTACCGCCAACACGCGGAGCGCTACGAGCGCACTGCGGCGCAGCTGGCAACGCTCGCCTACGACGCGGGCGAAGCCAAAGACTTGGCACGGCTCCGCGAGATCGCGCGCTCAGCGGATCGCCTCATGCGCCAGGAATCGCTCGGTTGGCTCGGCGTCGTCGAACCGCACGAACTGGAGATCGCGTTCTAATCATGAAACTCGCTGTCCCCCGCCGTCAGCGCCGCCGGCCGCTTATCTTCCTGAGCTATCGCCGCAGCGAGTCACGCCACGTCGCGGGGCGGTTGCGCGACAGCCTGGACGAACAATTCGGCAGCGGTTCAGTCTTCATGGATGTCGAGGACATTGACGCGGGCGCGGACTTCATCGACGCCATAACGCACGCGCTGCAGGGGTGCTCGACGCTGCTGCTGATTATTGGGCCTCAGTGGCACAACCGACCGGACGGCGAGAACAGTCGGCTGTGGAACGCCGACGATGTGGTTCGCCTCGAAGTCGAGGCGGCACTGCGGCTCGGCGTACAGGTCATCCCGCTGCTCGTCGACGACGCGCAGATGCCCGATGCGAAGGACCTGCCGCCATCGCTGCGCGAAATCACCCGACGACAGGCGATCGTGATCGACGCGGCACGTTGGCGCGCGTCGGTACAAGACATCGCAGCCGCGGTGAAACGCGAGCCCGGCGACAACGCCGGAGCCTCGACGCGTCCGGCGCGCCGCGTCATGGCGTGGGGTATCGCGGCCGAACTCGTGATCGCACTGGTCGCGTTGCAAACCGTCGGGGCGGGCCCGACACCGGGCCTCGACATCGTCACCACTGCGACAACCGTCGCTGAACGCCAGGCCAGCGCCGCGAGCGTTCCGGTGGTTGCGCAGACGAGAGTCGAGGCGTCGAGAGCTTGCAAGAACGACGAGCTCGGGTTCGCTGTACAGGTTCCGTCGGGCATGGACTTCAGTAGCGACGAGGAACCGCCGTTCGCGAACTGCGAGGCCTTCGCATTCGGCGAGGTTGTCGCGAGCCATTACAAGGACGAGAAAGAGTTCTCGGTTCCGGTGATGTTCGCCGCATCTCGTCTAGGCCGCGACGACTTGGAACGCGCCGCGACGAACGACGTCGCCCGTCGTGCGCCGCCAGGACATCACCGTCGGGGGTCAGCCTTCAGTCCTGATCGAAACATCCGAGAGCGCGTCTGACTCCGATCACGGCCCGTCGTATCGGCGAGACAACGTCATCTTTCCGACCGTGGACCATAAGGCTTTCATCGTCGGCCAACTCCGGCTTCCACAATCCATCGGTGGACGGAAGTGGCGCGCGGCGCGTTCGATGTTCGAGGCGATGATCAACTCGCTAAGACTGACCGAACGCACCGGCTGCATCCGTTCGCAGATATGGCACTGCGGCGATTTTTACTGGACGGAGAAACCCGTCGACTCGCAAGCGACCGTAAAACCCGCGCAGGCCGTCTATCAGGCTCAAGTCGGTGAACCCGTGACGGTCGTAGTGAACGTGGAAGATCCCGATGCGCAACATATCGATCTCACTGGCGTCGACTGGGGCGATGAGCCGTCCCCCCGCGCCGAGGCCGCCACGTCCTCCATCCTCCGAATAGATGACATTGTGCGTCGTCCGGACCGAGATCCTCGTCCGCATGGGCCTTGGCCTCCGCCCGACAAGGAAGGTGGCACCCGGTCATTCACCCGCACACACGTCTACAAGAAGGCGGGGAAGTACACAGCGGGGTTCAGCGCGAGAACTACGGCTTCGGGCTCGACCGTGCCGGAAGGTCATGACCCCTACGGCAACGACGCCTTCGGGAGCGCGATCATTGAAGTCGCGGCGCCAACAACGACAACCGACTCGACCGATACAACGAACACCACCAACACGACAAGTCCGCGCCCCGCCGCTTCGGAGACGACGACGACGTCGACGACGCGGTAGCCGCTTTGTTAAGTCGCGACGGCACGCCCGCGACTAGTCGCCGCGGGAAATCGCCTCGATCGCATCGCGGCTGCCCACGAACTGGCGTCGCCCAACGCGACATGCGTCGAGTTTGTGAGTTGCTGGTCACCGAAACGTCGAGCCGCACGCGCAGCGCTCCTTGGACCGACGCTTTAAACGGCGGCGAAATCTGCGCGGCTAGGAAGTGTGCGTGCCGAAGGACACCGCCGGATCGTTCATGCTGCGGCCCGCACCTGTCGCGTGCCTCGCCGCGCTGGTCATCAACGACCACTGGATAAAGTCGCGTTACCCGGGGTTCGTAACCGGCAAGGTGTCCGACGTCGTCGGCATTGCGCTACTTACATACGTCCTGGTCGCGGTCGCTGACGTGGTGGCGCGCCTGATGAAGCGGCGACTCACACTCACTGCGCTGGTAGTCATCGCAGCGGTCCCGGCAATTGGTTTCGCGCTGGTCAAACTGTCGCCCCCGATCGCGAACGCCTATGGCGGCGCGCTCGGCGCCCTCCGTCACCCGCTCGGTAACGGAGGGCGCGTCAGAGTGACGCACGATGCTTCGGACATCTTCGCGCTCGTCGGCTCGCTGATCGCTGGCGTCGATTTGTGGTTCGTGCTTAAGACGCGAGGCGCGTGACGTCCGAGACCTTGCAGGTGAACTGCTGGCCCCTCAGCTCCTCTTTCAAGGACGTCGCCGTGACCTCGGTCGACTGACCCGCTGCGAGGTTCTGGACGTTCGCGTTGCCAGTGTCGAGTTGCTTGGCTCCGTCGGGAGATTCGAACGCGACGGTGATGATGTAGTTGCTCGTCTTGGACGAGTTGTTCTTCACCGCGAGCGTCGCCTCCGGCCCCTCAAACTGATTGTCGGGCAGCGCGCACTTCGTCACCGAAACGTCGGCGAGCGCGGGATGATCCCCTCCTGACCCGCTGACCGGGTTGCCAGACTTCTTCTCGTCGCCGGATGCCGCCAGCGCCATGACCGACGCGGCGACCATCACTCCAACAGCAACGTGCTTCAACACTCGCATGGTTTTCCTGTTCCTTTCGACGGTCGGTTACCGACGGCGCCAACGTTAGGCAACCGTCGCATCGGACAAAACCCCCATATGCGGGGAATCGTCTCACGCACGGTCACACATCCGCATTTAGATCCTGACGCCGTACGGCTCGCGGCAACGAGGACACGCGACGGGGCTCGGCTTGGGGATAGGCGCTCCGCACTCCTGGCACGTTCCCGGAGGATGGCCCACCGAGGTGTGGACCTCCGCAGGCACTTCGCGACCGCAGTGCTTGCACACAACGGCTGCAGCGAGAATCGTCTCCGCGCAGTACGGGCACGCGCGCGCGGACGACTGCGTCACAGGTCGATAGGACACCGGCACGGACATCAGACTCACGTCGTTCGGATCGTCGACGACGACCGTCCCCGCCATGCGATCCCACAGGGTTTGTCGCCGATCGCCACCAAGAATGAGGAGCGGGCCAACGAGACCCATCACGCCGAGCGTGACAAACGACAGCAACGGCGCCACGATGCCGCGGTACACGACTTCGCGTACGAACATTTCGCCCCACCCAAGCGCGCGGCCGGTATCGGGCTTGACGACGCGAGTGTTGAGAAGTTGCTTTGCCGGAGTTTGCCCCTTGCCGAACGTGAAACACGCCCAGATAACCCAGCCGATACCCAAGGTGACGACAGCGAGAATGCCGTCGAGCAGGTAGCCACCGAGTCGTTTTCCGACGCTCGTGAGCGGTAGTCCGTTAGGGGTGACGAGCGTGCCGACGATCGTCGACGCAGTCGTTCTTGTAGCGGTCACATCGGTCATCCATTTTCCCCTTTTGCCGTGGAGCGCGCGCGAATCATTCGACGTCTACTTGAAGAGCTTGAAGATCGCCGCTCCGAGCTTGCGCTCGCGCCCCGACTTCGTCCACGGGATGCCCGTCGCACGGGACACCCGGCGCTTCGCCGCCGTTACGCCCAAGAATCGCTTCCAACTAAACCCGCCCCGGTTCACAACACGAGTGTTGCAGCACTCGACGCGGAAGTCGCCCCCGCATCTGCGGAGTGACGTGCCGCGCTGCTCACGTCGTCCTGTCGCTCGCGCCGCCCGTCTCCGTCGACGAGCTTTTGCCGACCGCGGCCAGCGTTGAAGCGCCGCCGGTGATGTGACAGTCGCCCCATCGGCGGGCGCGCCGAGTCGAGCTACAACATGCCGGGCTACGTGTCGTCTCGCATTCGGAGCCTTGTGAGAACAGGCGATAGCGCGATCCGAAGCGGGAACGGATCGAGCGTTCGCTGATGTAGAAACAGCTCGCCATGGTCCACGGCAATCCGAATGAACGTCTGTACTTCAGACCGCGTTGTCAACGCATTCAGCAGGCCGGCGATCAACATGCCTTCGGCTGCACCGCGAAGTCCGAAGCCGCCGCCGATGAAACCTGCACTTTTCACCAACATGCCTGGGCCGGTCACCTCGATTTCGATGATCTCGGAGAACGCACGCGTCTCGCTTACTGAGTCGGTGTCCGTCGAAACGACCTTTAGACCCTCGTCGTCGAACGTCATCACGACGGGCTGTCCGATGGTGAACTCGAAACCGCAGCCGCCGAGCACTACAAGGTCGGAGATGACGACAGTTCGGCCCCGTGGCCCACGAAGCCGGTGGCCGTGCCGGATTACATCGAAGTCGCCGCCAAACGCCGATGCGAGGTCGGCCGCTGCGCGCTCCGGATCGACATCGGTCATGCATGAAGGACACGCGACAACGTTCTCCGGCAGTGTTCCGCCGCAAGCTCGGCATCGATCGCGTTGCGTCTGCGTGTTTTTCGGCATCCGCCCTCCATGCGTCGTAGGGGTGCGTTCGTACACTGCCATTTCTCAAGGCGGCACCACTCAGGACCTCAGAGTTCGTGCCTCGCGGTGCGGCTCAGCCGCCCTTGTCGCTCGCGCGTCTCGTCGCGCTCAGGCCGACGGCGACGGCGGTCGCGGCCGCACCGACTATCAACGGCGCCGCAGACCCGCCCGTCGCCGGGATCGTGCCCTCCCCCACCGCGCCCAGCGTCGAAGCGCCGCCGGTGATCCGACGCGTCGCCCGCAAAGCCAACGCCATGATCGTGTTGGTCGGATTGAACCCGCCCGACGACACAAAGGCAGAGCCGTCCATCGCGTAGACGTTGTCGAGACCGTGGAAGCGGCCCCACGCGTCGATCACTGACGTCGCCGGGTCGTTACCCATGCGGGCCGTGCCCATGATGTGCGCGGTCGACGACGGCCCCGCCAACGCCGAACCGAAGCCACCGGTGTATTCGCCCGCGGTGGCGATCGGAATGAACGACGCGCCGATCGCTCCGGGAGCGGCTGCGCAAATCGCGGCGGCGAGTGGACCGAAGTACGCGGACGCGACCTGCTCGAAGAGGTGCGCCGAGTACGTGATGCGGGGCACGGGCATGCCGTACACGTCGCGCACTGAGGGGTCGAGGTCGACGCGATTGTTCAACTGCGGCATGTCCTCGCCGACCATCGACAGGCCGGCCACGCGCGTGCGCCACACCGCCGTGCGCATCAGCTCCTTGAGCGGGACTCCCCACGTGCCGGGCACCGACGTGTAGAACTCGGCTTCGGCGATCGGTCCCGGCGCGATGGTGCCACCGACCTCGCAGATGCCGCCCTTGATGTACGGCAACCCGGCGGCCTTGGCGGCCGGGGTCTGCACCGGCCCGACGAAGTCGTCGAGGGTAAACGTCGAACTCGGCCCGCGCCATGCGTGGGGCGGATCACGAAACAGCGACCCGGCCACCGTGAAGAAGTGGAACATGATGTTGCGCCCGAGCTGTCCCGAGCGGTCGGGCAGCTGCGACAACAACGCCAGCCGTGCCGTCTCGATCGCGGAGGGCGCCAGGATCACGATGTCGGCCCGCTCGTGCTGCTCGACGCCGTTGGCGTCGAAGTACGCGACACCGATGGCGCGTTTCTTGTCGCGCGACAGTTCGATCCGATGCACGAAGCAACGCGTCCGCAGCTCGACGCCGGCCAGCAACGCGTGGTGCAGGAACGACACGGCCGCGCCGCCGCGCGCGTTGATGGCGCACCCGTAGCCGTCACAGAAACCGCACGACGTGCACTTGGGTCGTCCGTCGAAGGTGCGCGAGTTCACCGCCATCGGGAACGGATACGCGTGGTAACCAAGCGAGGCCGCGCCCTGCGCCAACAACTTGCCGACGTACATCGGCGGATTCGGCGGCATGGGGAACGGACGTGCCCGTGGCGCTTGCGCCAGCGTCGCGGGGGGCATCTGCGCGAGGTCGCCCTGCACGCCGAGTTGGGCTTCGACTTCGTCGTAGAACGGCGCGAGGTCGTCGTAGGTGAGCGGCCAGTCCGCCACATTCGCGTTGCCGACCGGGCCGTGCGTCGACAGGCCTTTGAAGTCCTGACGCCAAAAGCGCGGCACCTTCGCGTCCCAGTGCACGGTGCCACCGCCGACGGTTGTCGGCAGGCCGTTGATGTCGCCGACAAAGGACCGCTCGGTGCCTTGCTGCGCCTCGCGCTGGCTGCGGCCCGTCCGCGGCTCGAGGATCGGATCGGGGTTCTCAAAGGAGCGGCTCGCCTTCACCTCGTCGTTGCTGAACAGCGATGGACCGAGCCCGCTCTTGGAACCGAGGCCCGGCAACAGGTTGCGGCCTTTCTCGAACACGACGACGGGGTGGCCGTTGCGGGCGAGTTCCCAGGCGGACACGCTGCCGCCGGCGCCGGAACCGATGACGATGACCGACTGCTTCATGCGAGCCACCACAACGCCCGCGGTGTCGGCGCCGGTTGCACCGCCGGCAGGAACTTGGTGAACGTGGCGCGCGCAGTGTCGGTCGACGCGACGCTGGCACCACCTGAGGTGGGATCGGGCTCGGAGACCTCCTTGTCGGTGTAACCGTTTGGCAGGACGTCGCCGCGCCAGTTCGTCGTGGTCCAACCGACCAGGTTGCGGTTGCCGCCGTATTCGGGCGGCCCGTACATCGCGTCGATGGAGTTCGACAGCGCCACGCCGACGAGTTCTTGGATCGTCGAGTCCGCCTGGTCTTGCAAGAGCACGATCTGCGCCGGCGACGGGAGCGCGGCAAACCCGGTGGGTCCCGCGTGGGCGTCGAGGTACGCGAGGTCTTCGCGGTAGATCTGTTGCAAGCCGCGGACGGGACCCGCGAACTCGCGGTCCTTCTTGCCGAGCGTGCCTTCGATGCGGATGCGCCAACCCAGCTCGGCGTGGCGGTCGAGCGGTACGAAGTCGGCGAAGTCGTCATTCGTGCCGCCGTGGCGACCCGAGAACGGCCCACCTGCATGGATCAGCGGCGGCGTGACACTGAACGCGGCGAGCAGCAGGTCGATCGCTTCAGGCGCACCAGCTTCGACGCCACCCGGATCACGGTCGAGCGGTGGCCCCGGGAGCAGACATGCGACGACGGCGCGCAGGGTCTGCATCTCCGACGCGGTGAGGAAGTGACCCGCACCGTCGGCGGTGGTTGCATTCAGGAGCGCTTCCACGCGACGCACCGGCGCGAGGGCGAGCAAGGCCATGACGCCCGTCGCTTGCAGGAAGGTCCGCCGCTCCACCGAGTCAACGTACTAGCGAACTCCTCACCGACTTCAGACGGTCCGCGTTGTCCCGGAGGTTGTCACCGCGAAAAGTTGGGGATCCCGCAGATGCGGGTTCTAAATTGCGTGTCGATCTTTACCCTCGGAAGCACAGATCAAGTCGAGGGGCAGACGGTGTTGGATGTCGATGCAGACGGTCGCGCTCGCCACCGCACAGTCGTTGGCGATACGGCCTGAGGAACGGCGGCGCCGCCGCCGTCAGCGCGAGTTGTCGAGTCGAGCAACGCGCGGGAGCGCACGCGCTCGCCTATCCCCGCCGACGACAGCGTGGGTTCAACGCGCCCTTCTTTCTTCGTGGCCGGCACCGCCGCGGCTGCTTCTGGTGGGTGGAGCTAACGATCGATGGCGGCCTCACGGTGTTCTGCCAACGATTTGCCAACCCCGGATCGACCAGTTCAGCGCACGCCCGCGGCTGAAATCGCTCGGGCTCGAGGGAGCGCGGACCGAATCGACGCATAATCTCCGCAATCGTCGAGCCACCCGCTCGTCCAGATTCTCAGGAGCGACTCAATTGGCAGTAACGGACTCCTCCGCTGACCTGGCCTACGCCGATGCGTTGTGGAAGGCGGCAGACGCACTGCGTGGGCAGATAGACGCCGCCGAGTACAAGCACGTCGTACTCGGATTGATCTTTCTGAAGTACGTCTCGGATTCCTTCGAAGCGCGGCGCGACGAGTTGCGCATGGAACTCGAGGCCGAAGGCATCGCGGGCGCGCAGGCGGACATCCTTCTAGAGAGCCGCGACGAATATACGGCCGAGCGCGTCTTCTGGGTACCGCCGGACGCGCGCTGGCGAGCCATACAGGAATCGGCAGTCCGCCCCGAGATCGCGACTTTGATCGACGAGGCCGTCCTCGCAGTGGAGCGGGACAACGTCAACCTCAAAGGAAAGCTTCCTCGTGATTATGCCCGGCGCGGCATCGCGCCGGAGAAGCTCAAGTCTCTAATCGACCTCGTCGCGAACATAGGGTTCAAGGAAGATCGGTCGAAGGCGCGAGACAGACTTGGCCGCGTCTACGAGTTCTTTCTCGGCAAATTTGCACAAGCAGAAGGCAAGCTCGGCGGCGAGTTCTTCACGCCGCGATGCATCGTGCGCGTGCTCGTCGAAATGCTGGAGCCATACGAGGGGCGCGTTTACGACCCTTGTTGCGGCTCGGCAGGGATGTTCGTTCAGTCGGAGCGTTTCGTCGAAGCGCACGGCGGCCAAAAGACGGACATCCATATCTTCGGCCAGGAGTCGAACCCCACCACGTGGCGGCTCGCTCACATGAATCTCGCGATTCGCGGAATCGAAGCCAACCTTGGCGCCCAGCCGGCTGACTCGCTGCTGCGGGATCTCCACCCGGACCTCAAGACCGACTACATATTGGCGAATCCGCCGTTCAACGTATCGGACTGGTCCGCCGACCTTTTAAGAGATGACGTCCGCTGGCGTTACGGCATGCCTCCAGCGGGCAACGCCAACTTCGCGTGGGTTCAACATTTCATACATCACTTGGCAGCCCCTAATGGACGCGGTGGTGGCGTCGCAGGTTTCGTGATGGCTAACGGTTCGCTTTCGTCGACTGCGGGTGGCGAGGGCGCGATCCGTCGTCGCATTGTCGAGGCAGACCTCGTAGACGCGATCGTCGCGCTCCCTTCGCAGCTCTTTCTAACGACCGGTATTCCCGCCTGTCTCTGGTTTGTCAGCCGCGACAAAAGCGGCAAGAACCTCAAGCGCGGCGGCCGCGACCACAGTGGTGAAACCCTGTTCATCGACGCGCGCAAGCTCGGATCGATGCAAACGAGAACACTGCGAGTTCTAACCGGTGGCGAAGATGGGGAGACGCAACTTTCCGACGGTACACGCGACCCGACGCCGACGTCGGATATCGGCCGAATCGTGTACGCGTTTCGGCAATGGCGAGGCGAACCCGCCCCGGATTGGTGGAGCACGGCGCACCACGGCGAGTGGCGTTACGAGGACACGCCCGGGTTCACGCGGTCCGTGACGATCGAGGAAATTTCCAGGCACGATTTCGTACTAACTCCCGGGAGCTACGTCGGAGCAACAGAGCAGTCGGTCGATTATCGGCCATTCGCTGAAACCTACAGCGCGTTAGTGGCGGAGTTGCAAGAGCGCTTTGCGGAGAGTGAGCGGCTAACGAAAGAGGTGCGGTCTCAGCTCAGGAATGTCGATTTGAGTGAGTGAGTGGCGCCGGTCGACGTGGGGAGAAGAGGTCTCGCTTGAGTACGGCAAGGCCCTCCGCGGCTACGTCGACCGCGCGGGAGGCGTCCGAGTATTCGGAGCCAACGGCCCGATTGGGTGGACTGACCGCCCGCTCGCGGACGGGCCCGGTGTCATCCTCGGGCGAAAGGGCGCATACAGGGGCGTCCACTACTCGCGGGGTCCATTCTTCGTAATTGATACGGCGTATTACGTGGTTCCCAGAACACCAATGGACATGCGTTGGCTCTACTACGCGGTCATCCACTACGGCCTTGGTCTTATCGACGACGGTTCGCCTATCCCTTCGACAACTCGCGCCGCGGTTTACCTCCGCGAGATCCACGTCCCCCCCATCGATCAACAGGAATCGATCGCCCGCGTTCTCGCGTCGTTGGACGACAAGATTGATCACAACGACCGGCTCGCACAACTACTCGCGGACATCTGTTGGGCGCTGTTCCGTTCGTGGTTTGTCAGCTTTGATCCTGTGCACGCCAGGCGTGCCGGACACCGATCGTTCCCATCTATGGACCAAGGCCTTTTCGACTCACTACCGCGAGATTTCGTCGACTCGCCACTGGGACCAATTCCCAAAGGATGGCGCGTGGAGCCCATCTCTGAACTCGTGGGCGTGCGAGGCGGAGGGACCCCGAGCACGAAAAACTCGACGTTCTGGGACGGGGGCACACGCTGCTGGGCTACACCAAGAGATCTGTCCCGACTGAGTCATCCAATCCTGCTTGACACAGAACGCCACATAACCCAGGCGGGTGTGGACCGCATCAGCTCCGGCCTACTGCCTCCCGGAACGGTTCTGATGTCCTCGCGTGCGCCCGTCGGCTATCTAGCGCTGGCCGGCGTGCCAACCGCAGTTAATCAAGGTTTCATCGCGATGGAATGTGATCGCGAGCTGCCGGGCATCTTCATTCTGCACTGGGCTCGGAGCGCGATGGACGAGATCAGAGCACGGGCGAGCGGGACCACGTTCCCGGAAATAAGCAAGAAGAACTTCGGCCCAATTCTGGTGGCAGTTCCGCCGAATGAACTCGTCGAACACTTTTCCTCTGTTGCCAACGCGCACTTCGACTTGATTCGCGCCTGCCTCCTCGAGAACGCCCGGCTGTCGGAGCTGCGAACCTACCTCTTGCCCCGGCTGATGAGCGGAAAAGTGAGAGTCGGCGCCAATGGTTGACATTGCGGAAAACGAGCAGCGTTTTCGGATGTTCGGAGCGCGCGCGGCCGTTCTGGATGGTCCAGTTGCAGAGGCAATCGAGCAACAGATCCAGGCCATTGAGAACGCGTTGGAAAGTGTTCCCGACTTCGCGTTCGACCTCTCCAAAACGCTCGTTGAGTCCGTCTGCAAGACGGTACTGGCGGATATTGGCCAGCCCGCTGATGCCAGCTGGGACGCGCCGCGCCTGCTCCGTGAGACAACCAACCGACTCGCGCTGTTACCGACGAATCATCCAAACACCGCGCGGGCGCGGGAATCAGTCGAGAAAACCATTCGTGGTCTG
>JBEEFV010000020.1:0-18925 GCA_041166405.1 Actinomycetota bacterium
CAACGACATCGGTGCCGTGCGGATGCGCGAACTCGACGCCGCCGCCAAGGTCATCGGCTACGACGAGGTCGTCCTCCTCGGATACCGCGACTCCGGCATGCCCGACAGCGAGGCGAACAAGAACCCCGCGTGCTTCGCCCGTGCGCCACTGGACGAAGCAGTCGGTCGTCTCGTCGCCATCCTGCGCCGAACGCGTCCGCAGGTCGTCGTCACCTACGGCGACAAGCAGGAGCGCTATCCGCACCCGGACCACTTGCGGGTGCACGAAGTGACGATGGCCGCGGTCGACGCCGCCGCCGACGCTTCGCAATACCCGGATGCGGGCGAACCGTGGCAGGTGTCGAAGATCTACTACACCGCGTGGTCGTTCAAGCGCGTCGTGCTCATGCATGAGAAGTTCCTGGAGCTCGGTCTCGAGTCGCCGTTCGACGAAAACTGGTTCAAGGACCGCAAGCCCGACGAGACCGACAACGAGATGACGACCCAGATCTATCTCGGCGGTTTCGAAAACATCCGCCAGGACGCGCTGCTCGCACACGCGACGCAGATCGATCCAACGTCGAAGTTCTGGTTCGGGCTCCCACCCGAAGTCATGCGCGACATTCACCCCTACGACGACTACGTCCTCGCGCGCGGTCCGCGGGGCGAAGGTGAGCTCGAGACGGACCTGTTTGCCGGTCTCGAGGCGTTCAGCTCGCGTGCCTAAAGACGCGCAGTACAGCATCACCCTCGACGGCGACCGCCTCGTCGTGGAGCCGCTCGAAGGCGACGCACCGGTCGCGTGGACGGCGACGGCCGCCGATGCCGAAGCGCTCGCCGCAGGCAAGCTCAACCTCGCTGTCGCCTTCATGCAGGGCCGCGTCAAGGCGGCGGGCGACGGCAAAGCACTGCTCGAACTGCTGAAGAACTATTCGTAGCCGATTGCTTCGATCACGTTGACGTTGCCAGCGCGCCGCGCCGGCAGTAACGCGGCGACGATCGCGGTGGCCGCCATAGCTACGAGGCCGAGGACCGTCGGCGAGGCCACGAAGCGGTAGTCGATCGCCGACTTCACAAGCGCGCCGACGGCGCGGTCACCCACGCGGTGCTGAAGCAACCCCAGCAGCACGCCGATGACGCAGCCCACGGCTGTGATCGCGAGGCTCTCGACGAGCACCATCCGACGTAGCTGACGACGGCTCATCCCCACGGCGCGCACGATGCCGATCTCGCGTCGCCGCTCCACGACGGAGATCAGCATCGCGTTGGCGAGAGCGAGCACCGTTGCCAGCAGCACCGCGACCTGCATCGCCTGAAAAATGCCGGTCGTCTGCTTGAGCGAGGAGACGACGCCGTCGTACTGCACATCACCCGTAGCGGTGTACGCGCGGGTCGGTGAGTCGGTGACGGCAGCGTCGATCAGCCGCTTGAGTTGCGTCCTGTTGATGCCGTGCTTCCCGTACGCCTCGACGAAGTTGAACCCCGTGCGCCCGAAGGCGCGCTCGAACCAACGGCGATCCATTCCGAACGTTCCCGTCTGGCTCGGCGAAGGCACATTGACCACTTCGAGGATGCGGAACTTCATGGGTCCACGGGCGGTGCGCACGTCTACGCCGTCGCCGACGTGAAGGTGGTTCGTCTCTGCGAACTGCGTGTTCACCACGATCGCCGGGTGCCTGACCTCGAACAAGGCCTCCCGGTTGTGCGGCGACGTGTTGGCGAACACCGGCGCGGCGGTCCCGCGATCAAAGCCCTGGACCAGGATCCGATCGCGGCCGACCGTCGTATAAGCCGACTGCGTCCCGATGACCTCGCCGATCCACGGGACCCTCGTCTTCAGACGGTCCGTGAACCCGTCGTCGAACCGGAGGTTGACCGGGATGTTCTTGGTCGGGGCCGTGCCGATCCAGACGTCGGGGCGCTTCATCGACTCGAACGGTCGCTTGTAGGTGAAGATCTGGTTGTCGACAACGCCGCCCATCGTGACGATCGTGCCCACCGCGACCGTCACCGCCGTCACGGTCGCCCACGTTCGCCGTGGCGCGCGCTCCACCGACGCCCCCGCCAGCCGTCCACTGCTGCCGAACATCGCCGCGAAGACCGCAGCGGCGCGTGCGACGCTGTCGCGGATGCCATAGGTGGCGAGCACCATGCCGACGGTGATAGTGCCGAAGCCGACGACGGTCGCGTTCTTCGAGCCCGCTGCCGTGACGACCGTGCCCCCGACGAGGACGACGACGCCGACGACTGTCGCGACGGTCGAGCGGGTGGCGCCCGCGCCTGACGATTCCGCGGGGCCCTCAGGCCGCATCGCTTCGACGGGAGGGACGCGCACCGCGGCGCGCGCCGGCAAGATCGCGGCACCGATCGTGACCAACGTCCCGAGCACCATTGCGCCCGCTATGAGCGTGCCGGGAACGTCGAAGCTCGGGCGGACGCCGACCTGGTCGACGAACACCGCGGGGATCGCCGACACGAGTCGACTGCCCAGGGCGAAACCCAGCGCCGCACCCAGCGCGGAGCCGATCACTCCGAGCAACGTGATTTCGACGAGGAACCCGAGCAACAGGCGCCGACGAGGACCGCCGACCGCACGCAGCGTCGCCAGCTCGCGGCGGCGCTCGAGCGCCGTCATGCTCACCGTGTTGAACACACAAAATCCGCCTACGACCATCGCCATCACGACCATGATTCGTCCGCCTTGCTGAAAGGCTTCGGTGTTCGTGCGCGCTTGGTCCGCGAGCAGCTTCGGCGAGGCGACGATTGCGCGTCCGGCGACGACGCGATCGACGGCGTCGGTGAGCCGCGACAACCTCGTTCCGCGTTGCGCGACGACCTCGATGGTGTCGATACGGTGCGGTCGTCCGGCGAGTTGTTCGGCTAGCGCGAGCGGCGCCATCACGAACCGTCCGGCGTTTACCTTCTTCGCGGGCCCACAATCGGCGCGCGCCAAAACCTCGATCGGCACGGTGCCCGTCGACGATGTGATGGCGACGGTTCGCGATCGTGCGATCGATGGCCCGACGATGATCCCTGGGCGTTGTGGCAGTTGCTTCGGGCGGCACTCCGCCAGCACGGCGTTCTGTCCCAACGACCGGGCGCGCTTGTCGAACCCGAGTAGCAGCGTCGGCTCTTGTCGCAACGACACCTGCGACCGGATTAGAGGTGCGGCAGCTTTGACGCCGGAGACGTGCGACACCTCGTCGACGAGCGACTCGTCGATTCCGCCGTCGTTCGGTGCCGACACTTCGACGTTGGCGCCGCCCGACAAGTCGGTTACGCGTTGAGCCCCCGAGGTGAAGGAGCCGAACAACCCGAGCATCGCCACCATCAAGGCCACGCCCACCGCGATGCCCCCCGCCGACATCGCGGACCGTCCCGGGTGTTCCCGCAGCCGCCGCAAGTGCAGCGCGACGAAACCGGTCATCACACGGCCGGACTCTTTGCCGGACTGACTACGCCGTCGCGCAGGTCGATGACGCGGTGGCCGACACGCGCGGCGTTGGCGTCGTGCGTGACCATGACGACCGTCAAACCTTCTTCCGAACACGTCCGCAAAAGCGTGAGGACCGCGCGTCCCGACTCCGAGTCGAGGTTCCCGGTCGGCTCGTCGGCTAGCAGCACGGCCGGATCGGCCATCAGCGCACGCGCCAGCGCGACGCGCTGCAATTGTCCACCCGACAGTTGCGCCGGGCGGTGGTTGACGCGATCACCGAGGCCGACGCGCTCGAGCAACTCGACGGCCCGTGGCTTGAGCTTCGACAGCCGTTGCCCGTCGAGCATGGCGGGGAGCGCGGCGTTCTCCCATGCCGTCATCGACGGGAGCAGGTTGAAGAACTGGAACACGAAGCCAAGGTGCCGGCGACGAAAGCGCGTGAGGTCGTCGTCGGACAGCGATGCCAGATCGACGCCGTCGACGCGCACGATGCCTTCGGTCGCATGATCCAGCCCGCCGAGCACGTGCAGCAGCGTCGACTTGCCTGAGCCCGACGGACCCATGATCGAGCAGAACTCGCCAGCGCCCACTGTGAGCGAAGCACCCCGGAGCGCCTGGACCGCCGCGCCACCGCGGTCGTAGGTCTTGTGGACGTCGAGGGCTTCGATCATCCCCATACGCATTTGTCTAATCCAACGCGGCGCTTGGCTCCGGAGAATGCACATCCGCTCATTGGAGGAGACCAAAATGTCACTTGTCCGTTTACTTCCTGCCGGTTTGCATGCTGTCGCCGACTACGCCGTCGGCGCCAGCCTCATCCTGATCGCGCTCATGGTCGGCGGTAGCGCCGGCGCGGTCGGCACCGGCGTTGTCGTCGGGGCCACCGTTCTCGCGGTGAGCCTGATCACGAACTATCCGCTCGGCGCCATCAAGGTCCTGCCGTTCCAGGTGCACTCGGCTGGCGACTATCTCGCCGCCGCGTTGTTGCTCGCCGCGCCGTTCACGCTGCACTTCAACCACGGCGACACCGGCCTCACGGCCGTCTATCTCGTCGCCGGGTTCGCCGTTCTCGGTGTAAGCCTGATCACGAACTACCAGTGGAATGGCGCAGGCGGCCGCGCCGTTACCGCCACAGCGTAGAGACTTCGTTCGCCGTGCCCGACGACCTGCAACAGCTAAGCGATGCCGCACTCGTGCTGGCCATCGCGCGCTTCGACCAGGACGCGCTCGCCGAGGTATATCGGCGTCACGCCGGCGCCGTCTTCGCGCTGGCGCGACGGGTCATCGTCGACGCGGGCACGGCGGAAGAAGTGTTGCAAGAGGTGTTGCTGAAACTATGGTCACAGCCGGATCGCTTCGATCCCGACCGCGGCACACTGCGTTCGTTCCTGCTGACCCAGGCGCACAGCCGTGCCGTCGACATCGCGCGGTCAAGCGGCGCTCGCCGCCGGCGCGAGGACGCCGACGCGCTCCGCACAGCCGAAGCCGGCTACGACCTCGAGCGCGAAGTCTGGGACATGGCCAGGGCCGACCACGTCCGCGACGCGGTGGCGACGCTGTCCGACGGCGAACGCGCTGCGATCGAGCTCGCGTACTTCGGCGGCTACACCTACCGCGAGGTCGCCGAGTTGCTGGGCGAGCCCGAGGGCACAGTGAAGAGCCGAATTCGGGTGGGGTTGCAGCGCCTCCGGACGGCGCTGCACGCCGCCGGTATCGTCGGAGCGGAGGCATAGATGGCACGGGCTAACCAGAGCGAACTGCACGAACTCGTCGGGGCATACGCGCTCGACGCGCTCGACGCCGACGAGGCGCGCGAGTTCGAAGCGCATCTCGACGAATGCCCGCGTTGCCGCGCCGAACTGCGCGATCACCGCGACACCGCGTCGTACTTGGCCCACGTCGGTACCTCCGCGCCCGACGGGGTGTGGGAGCGCATCGCCGACCAACTGGAAGAAGCCCCGCCCGACATGGCGCGCGTGCTCCCGTTCGCCCGCAAGCGGCGTCGCTTCGTGGCGGTCGCGTCGGTCGCGGCGGCACTGCTCATTGCCGTCAACTCGGCGGCGCTCATCCAGCAACGCCGCGAGATTCGCGACTTGCACCCGACGCGTGCGGCGAGCCTTCAGGCGATTGCCGAACGGGCGCTCGGCGCGCCGAATGCGCAACGCGCCCAACTCGTGACACCCGACGGGGCGGTCGCAGCCGACGCCGTCGTCACTGCCGACGGGCACGGCTACCTGCTGCACGTCGCGCTGCGCACGCTTGACGGCGCGCACGCCTATCAGCTGTGGGGACTCGCAGGATCGCACTCGCAGCCCGTGTCGCTCGGCGTGCTCGGAGGCCACCCGAACGTCGTGTCCTTCACCGCCAAACTGCCGGTCGAAAAGCTGGCCATCACGGTGGAGCGCGCCGAAGGGGCGACGGCGCCTACGACCTCACCAGTCGTGTCGGGACCGTTGCAGCGCGCGTAGGTCGCGCCACGCAATTCGGTGCGCGCCTCGCGCCGACAAGGCGTCGGCGAACTCGCCGCTGCACAACGCCGCGAGGTGTGCGACGCGCTCGTCGGCGTCAGTGGTCTGGGCGCGCAGTTCGTCGGTGTCGACCGCGGGGCGCAGCACCAACTCGGTGACGCCCGGCTCGAGATCGGCGATCGCTTGCAGCACGTCGGGCGCCGACGGGCCGCGGAACACGACGACCCGATCGGGGATGGCGACCCCTTCGTCGAGCGCCAGCTGGCGGAACGGAAACCCGGCGTCGTCCTGCACGTCCTCGTTCGGGAGGCGCAGCGCGAGGGAGTAGTCGAGCGCGAGGTCGAGCACCACGTCAAAGAACTCCGGCCGCATCACGGCGGCCTCGAGATGACTCGAAATATGGCTGACGTCGAAGCCCCACAGCACGGCGCGCTCCAGCTGCGCCCGTAGCTCGCGGCGGACCTCGTCGACGTCGGCGTGGTCCCACAGGTCCGCCGGTGTGCGGGGGAAGCCGCCGTCGCCGTCGAGCAGCGACGGCGCGTGCGTGATGGGGCCCCACCGGTACAGGTCGTGCTCCGCGTTGAGCGTGAGCGACACGCCGACGTCTTGGCCGCGGTAGGCCGCTGACGCCGCGCGCGCCCACGGCGCGGGCACCATCAGCCCCGCCGAGGTGGCGGCGCCGTGGTCGAGCGAGCGGCGGACGCCCTCGTTGCTGGCGTAGCCGAAGCCGAGCTCGTCGGCGGTCACGATGACGAGCGGCGTCGCGGGATCAAGCCCGAGGTGTTCGGCCGCGCTGGTCATCGCGGCAACGTTACGAGACGAGCTACGGATCCAACGGAACGTCCGCGGAACCGCACTTGGACCACAGGCCGCGGTTGTGGTCGCGGGCGTCGGCGACGGCGGCGACGAACTCCGACGAGTGCGCGACGTTCGGCGGATACGTGAGGACGTCGGCGTAACCGTCTCGCGCCAGCGCCAGGTTGACGAACAGCCCGTCCTTGGCGCGATATACGTACGCCAGCAAGCGGCCGTAGCGATCACGCGCCTCGGCGTCGCGCACCAATCGCACGGGCGTGCCGACGGGAATGAGCGACGCGGTGTGGTCCGACGCCTCTTGGCCGAAGCATTCGACCAGGCCGCCGCGGCCGTGGGTCTCGGGGGTGTCGATGCCGATGAAGCGCACCTTGTCGTCGGTGCCGTTGATGCTCACGTGGATCGTGTCACCGTCGACTTCCTTGGACACGACGATGGGTGCGCTCTTCGGCGACGTCGTGAGGGTCCGCGGCGCGCCGCCGGCGCACGCCGCCAACAACAGAAACAGGACCACGACCCAGCGCACCGCGCCAGTGTGCCGGAAGGGTGTAGCGCGTTACGAGATGAGATCTGAGGCGGCGTCGACGTCGACTTCGCCGCGTGCCAGCTTCTCCAGCACCTCGAGGCGCTCGGCGCGGCTCGGTTCCGGTACCGGCTCGACGGCGGGTGCGAGCCCGAGACGGCCCAGCAGCGCGTCGAAACGGCTTCGTGCGGTGGGGTAGGAGACGCCGAGGTGGCGTTCCACGTCCTTCATGTTCCCGCGCGACGACAGAAAGACCCGCAGGACCTCGCGGTCTTCCTCGCCGAGCGCGCAAAAGTCGCAGGCGCCGAACACGCCCGACAGCTCGGTGCCGCACTCCTGGCACGACAGCCGCGTGAGCGCGAGTCGTTCACTGCAGACGGGACAGTCCCGCGGCGCGTGGTGATGCGCGGGCGTCATGACTCGGTGTCTTCGAAGGTGATGTCGGCTGCGCCCATCGACACGCGGATGTCGATCGTGCCGGTGCCGCGGCCGACGACGACCTCGTGCTCGTCGGAGAACGCGTTGTTGAGGATGCCCGAGATGCGATCGCCGAGCCCCGACAGATCGCTGAGATCGCCGATGCTGGCAGCGCGCACGTCTTCGAAATAGTCGCGCTTGGTCTTGCCCTTGCGCCCGCCGAAGTCGACCTTGCCCAGCGTCGCCGACGCGCTCACGCGTGCGTGCGAGCCGTGCGTGAGATGCAGGCGGACCTTGCCGGCGTCACAGTCGATGGTGGAGTCGCCGTGGTCGATGCGGCCCGACGCGTCGACCTTCCCGGCAGCGACGCGCACGTCGATCGGCGACTCGAAGTCTTCGATCTTGAGCGGACCCGCAGCGACGCGAGCCTTGATCGGACCGTGGACGCGGATGATCTTGAGCGGGCCGGCTTCGACGCGGGCGTCGAGTTCGACGTCGGGGTTCATGCGGACGCGCAGTGGCTTGGGCCTGTACTCGTGGCCGCCTCCGTAGCTGAGGCGAACGCTGCGCGCCATCTTCGGGCCGCGGGTGCGGAACCACTCGCCGAAGTCACCGCGGTCGTCGTCATCGTCCCAGTCGTCGTCGTCGAAACCCGTGGCCCCGTCGATGACCAGCGTGTCGCCTTCCCAGCGGATGCGATGGGAACCTTCGGCGACCGCTTCGTTCACGCCGGCGTCGCCGATGATCTCGACCGGGCGGAAATTGGCGTCAACGCGTACGACGCGGGCGCGCCGGCCGCCCCCGTCGGACGTGTTCGTGATCACCCGCCGCTCAATGACTCGTTCGGAGGTCTCGTCGACCGCGGGGGCGGCGTCGAGCGCAGCGAGCGCGTCGGCCGCATCGCCCGGATCCATTTGTCCGGCAGCAACTTGTTCAAGGATCTTGCGTCGGGCCTCGTCACTCATGTATGAATTTGTAAAGCCCGCTTTCTAATCTGTCAACTCGACCATGCTTGTCAAAAATGTTTGGACGGTGTAGGTTCCATGACCATGACGCAACTGTTGGATGATCCGGCAGTACCAGACGACGACGTCGTTCCCGACGTCAAGATCATCGAGGACCTGGCCACGCTGCGGCTGCTGTCAGACCCGCTGCGCCTGCGCCTGATCGAGGAGTTGGGCATGCAGCCCACGACGGTCAAGGAACTCGCCAAGGCGATGGACATGAAGCCGAATCGCCTCTACTACCACGTGAACTTGCTCGAAGAGCACGGCCTCGTGCGCGTCACGCAGACCCGCATCGTGTCGGGGATCGTCGAGCGCACGTACGCCCTCGTGGCCAAGCACTTCGCGGTATCCGAGGCGTTGTCGCTGCCCGTCGACGTCAAGCGCGAGGTCACCAACACCCTGTTTCGTGTGGTGAGCGCGGAGATCGACGGCGCCGCCGACGCCAACGTCGGGCGCATGCAGCTGTGGCTCACCGCCGACGAGCGCGAGGCGTTCAAGCAAGAACTCGGCGATCTGCTCGACAAGTACGGCAACGGCGAACGGCAACGCGCCGACGCGGTCGCCGATCGCTACACCCTGCTGTTCGCGCTGTATTCGCCTACTGATACGCCGAAGCGCAAGAAGTAACCGTGCAATCGCTGGGGGGCGAAAAGAAGACCTCGGTGTGGCCGGCGCTGCGCGTGGTCGCACGAGCGATGCCCGAGGCGAGCCTGCCACTCACCATCGCCGGGGTTATCGGGCTGCTCCTCGTCGGGGTGTTCCCGACGATCTACAAGTTGGCGACAGGCGCGCTCATCGGCGCACTGCCCGCGGCAACGCGCGCCGGCGCGGGCTCAGCCGCCGCCCATCGCGTCGACGTCGCTCTCGCCGTGCTCGCGGCGTCGTTCGTGGCGCAACAGCTCATCGGTCCCGTGTTCGGTCAAGTCGTCGACGCGCTGGCGCGCCGCGTCACCGGTCACCTGCGCGGCCGCGTCATTACCGCGGCCGCGAGTCCGCCCGGTGTCGGTCACCTCGAAGACCCGGCCACGCTCGACAAGGTCATGCTCGCCCAGGGCGTAGGCACGGCCCAGATCACGCCGCGGGGCGTCGTCATCGGCGCGTTCAACATCGCCGCGCAGTACGTCGCCGGCACCGCGTCGGCGATCCTGTTGATGGCATACCGCTGGTGGTTGCCTTTGATCGCGATCGCGCTGTACCTGAGCGTGATCCGCCGGTTCCGTCGCGACTTCTTCCGCAACGTGATGGCGATCACCGGGAAGGCCGAGTCGTTGCGGCGCTCGCAGTACTTCCGCGACGTCGCGCTCACGCCGGTTGCCGCGAAGGAGACGCGCGTCTTCGGTCTCGGCGACTGGGTCGTCGACCGGTTCCGCACCAGTTGGCTCAGCGCCATGACCGACCTGTGGGCCGAGCGCCGGGGGCAGTGGAAGACGATGGTGCTGGGCGCCGTCGCCTTCTTCAGCGTGGAGTTCGGTGTGATGTTCCTCCTCGGCCACTCCGCCGCCCGCGGCGAGATCTCGATCGCGCGCTTGACGGTGTTCGTGGCCGCTGCCCAAGGCCTGCAGGTTTTCGCCAATCTCAGCGACCACGACCTCAACCTCACGTGGGGCGCGCCGGCGATCACCGCCGTTGCCGACCTCGAGGCCCTCGTCGAGGATCCGTCGGTCGCGCTGCCCGGCGACACGGCAGCGGCGGGGCTGCCGGCGCGTGACGTGCGCTTCGAGAACGTGTCGTTCGCCTACCCAGGCCGCAACGAAGTGTTCAGTCACCTCGACCTCACGATCGAAGCGGGCAAATCCCTCGCCATCGTCGGTGACAACGGCGCCGGCAAGACGACCCTCGTGAAGCTCCTGGCGCGTCTGTACGACCCGACCGACGGAGTCATCACCGTCGACGGCACGCCGCTGACGCAACTCGACCCGTCGTCGTGGCAGCGTCGTCTCTCCGCCATCTTCCAGGACTTCACGCGCTACCAAGTGCGCGCCTCCGACAACGTTGCGTGGGGCAACCCCGACCTTGCGCTCGACGTCGCGCGGCTCGACGCCGCCGCCGAGCGCGCCGGCGCCACGGACTTGGTGGCGTCGCTGCCCCACGGATGGGACACCGTGCTGTCGCGCCAGTTCAAGGACGGGACCGACTTGTCGGGCGGGCAGTGGCAACGCCTCGCGCTGGCGCGGGCGTTGTACGCCGTCGACGCAGGCGCCGGTGTGCTCATCCTCGACGAACCGACGGCCGCCCTCGACGTGCGCGCCGAGGCCGAGTTGTACGACCGGTTCCTGGAGCTCACGCGCGGACTCACGACGATCGTCATTTCGCACCGGTTCTCGACCGTGCGCCGCGCCGACCGGATCGTCGTCATCGAGCAGGGCGTCGTCGTCGAGCAGGGCACCCACGACGAGCTCATGGCGGCCGACGGGCGGTACGCCCACATGTTCCGTCTCCAGGCGGCGCGGTTCGTCGACGCGCCCGACAGCGAGGACGAAAGCGAGACGATCGATGCCTGAGCCCGTCGGTCCCGTGCCGAAGCAGGGCGTCCGCGGTTTGGCGCGCGCCTTCTGGGTCCTGCTGGCCTCGGCCTTCCACGCGGATCCGGGGCGCGCGTCGCTCAACCTCGCGCTCTCCGTCGTCGATCCCATCGCGACCGTGATCGCGTCGCTGGCGGTGCGCGACCTCGTCAGGGCCGCTGTCGCCCACAACGCCGGCGCGGCCACCACCGCCGCGCTGACCATAGGCGTCACCGCGATCGCCGGTATCGCGTCGGGCTGGGGGTCGTTCAACCTCAACATGGTGCTGCGCGAGAAGGTCGGCGAACTGATGGACCGGCGCATCATGGCGCTCACGCTCGCCGTGCCCACGCTCGAGCACCACGAGCGCGCCGACTATCTCGACGAGATCGAGATCCTGCGCACGCAGCGCGACCAACTCAGCTCGTCGGTGCAAGCGGTCGTGATGAACATCAGCATGCTGTGCCGCGTCGCAGGAGTCGTCGGCGTCCTGGCAACGCTGCATCCGCTGCTCGTGTTGCTGCCGCTGTTCGGGATCCCATCGCTGTTCGCCGCGGGAACCGCGGAGCAGCGTCGGCAACGGGCGATGGAGCAGTGCGCGGAGCCATTGCGCGTCACGCGGCATCTGCTGGAGACGGCGACGACCGCGGGGCCGGCGAAAGAGATCCGCTTGTTCGGTCTCGGCCCGACGCTGCGCTCGCGCCACGCCGACCTGTGGCGCGAGAGCGACCGCGTGCAGGACCACACCGCGCGCATCTCGGGTGCGCTGTCGGCGCTCGGCTGGGGTGTGTTCGGCATCGGATTCGTCGGCGCGCTGGCCCTCATCGCGCACCGGGCGATCAACGGCCAGGCCGACGTCGGCGACGTCTTCCTCGCCCTCACGCTGGCGGCGCAGGTGAACGAACTCGTGAGCGGCGTCGCGCAAATGGTCACGTGGTTGTTTTCGGGTCTGCGCACCACGGGCCGCTACCTGTGGCTCGTCGACTACTCGGCGGCCGCTTGCGCCCCGGTCGAGAACGAGACCCCGCCGCCGGATCGGCTCGTGCACGGCCTCGAGTTCGACAACGTGACGTTCCGCTATCCCGGTACCGACGTCGACGTGCTGCGCGACGTGTCGTTCCGCATTCCCGCTGGGGCGACGGTGGCCGTCGTCGGCGACAACGGCGCCGGCAAGTCGACGCTCGTGAAGTTGCTGTGCCGCTTCTACGACCCGACGGATGGCGCGGTGCGCGTCGACGGCGTGGACCTGCGTCGTCTCGATCCTCGTGCGTGGCGCGAGCGGCTGTCGGCCGGCTTCCAGGACTTCGCCCGCTTCGAATTGCTGGCGCGTGAAACCGTCGGCGTCGGGCTCCTCGCCGACGTCGACGACGAAGCCGCGGTGCGGGGCGCTCTCGGTCGCGCGTCAGCCGACGGCGTCATCGAGTCGTTGCCGTCGGGGTTCGACACGCAACTCGGCAAGAGCTTCGGCGACGGCGCCGAGCTATCCGGCGGCCAGTGGCAGAAGCTGGCGCTCGGTCGGGCGATGATGCGGCCCGCGCCGTTGTTGCTCCTGCTCGACGAGCCGACCGCCGCGCTCGACGCGCAAACCGAGCACGCGCTGTTCGAGCGTTACGCCGGCGCGGCGCGGCGCTCGGCCCAGTCGACGGGCGCCATCACGGTGCTGGTGTCGCACCGCTTCTCGACCGTTCGCATGGCCGACGTCATCGTGGTGCTCGACGGCAACACCGTGCGCGAAGTCGGCAGTCACGCCGAACTCCTCGCCCACGACGGCCTCTACGCCGAGCTGTTCGAACTCCAAGCCAGGGCGTACCGCTAAGTCCCCCCAATCCCGAACTGGTCCTCCCAGCAACCGCCGGGCGGTTGCTGGGAGGACCAGTTCGGTTGTTTAGCGGCGCAGGCGTCCGGTGGACAGGGCGTTCAGGAGGGCGAGGAAGATGGTGGCGCCGAGGGCGGCGACGAGGATCGAGCGCAGGCTGAAGTCGTTGACGCCTTCGTGACCGTTCGCCCGCATCAAGGCGCCGCCGATCAGGGCGCCGATGACGCCGACGACGATGTTGGTGATGCAGCCGCCGCCGCGTCGGCCGGTGACCCGGCCCGCGATCGCCGCGGCGAGAAATCCGACGACGATCCACGCCAGGATGCCCATGGCGCAGACGTTACGTGGTTACGCCGCGTGCTTGTGGTGGACGGATTGCGCCCGACGCTGCTGGCCTTCGCGGAGCGCTTCGCTCGCCGCGCGCACGCCCTCTTTGCCCCGCTCGATGGTGCGCGGGTCGAGACGCCAGTAGGAACGCTTGCCTTCCTTGATATCTAGCCGCTGCTGCAGCTGCTCTCGTTCTTGCACTTCCATGACTCCATTGTGCCGAAGGGGTGTAACAACGAAATCGGGGTGTCTCTACTTCGTTAGATCGGTCGGTCGACTCCTAGATTGAAGCCAATGGATGCGGCGGCTTTTCTCGGTATCCAACCGACGGAAGATCCTTTGAAGTTTCGTTTACCCGTCACGAACGGGATTTGTACAGGCGGCCGATTTCTCTTCGGCGGCGCCGGTCTCGCCGCCGGTGTCGTGGCGTTGGAGAAGGCGAGCGGCCGCCCGTTGGTGTGGGCCACGGCCCAGTATTTGAGCTTCGCCCGTCCGCCTTCCGTGCTCGATCTCGACGTCACCTTGGCGGTGGTCGGCAACCAGATCACGCAGGGACGCGTCGTGATGTCGGACAACGGCGAAGAAGTCATCACGCTGCAAGCCGCACTCGGCCAGCGCGACGTCGACATCACCGGTCAGTGGGCCGTGCGACCCGACGTGCCGGCGCCCGACGAGTGCCGCGGCCGCGAGTTCCGCAACGACCCGACACACACCATCTCGTCGCGCATCGAAGAACGCGTCGCCATGGGGCGCTCGCCGCGCGACATGGACGGGACTCCCGGCGACGGGCGCGCCGCGTTGTGGTGCCGCATGCCCGAACTGCTCGAGATGTCGCCGGCCGCGCTGGCGGTGCTCGGCGACTTCGTACCGTTCGGTGTGTCGCAGGCGACGGGGCGTATGGCGGGCGGCAACAGCCTCGACAACACGCTGCGCGTCGCCACGCTCGTGCCGACGGACTGGGTGCTGCTCGACGTGCGCATCCAGGCGATCCAGAGCGGCTTCGCGCACGGACTCGTGCACCTTTGGGCCGAAGACGGCACGCTGCTGGCGACGGCCAGCCAGAGTGTGAAGGTCCGGATGTGGCGTTAGGTTTTGCCGCATGTCTCCGTACGGAATAACGGTCCCGTTTGACGCTCCGCTGAGCGAGCACAAGGACCTCTTCAAGGAAGTCGCCGACCTCGGTTACACCGACGTGTGGTCGGGCGAGGCCAACGCCGCCGACGGACTCACGCCGTTGATCCTCGCCGCCGCGTGGGAGCCGCGGCTGCGCGTCGGCCCGGCCATCATGCCGGCGTACACGCGCTCACCGGGGCTCATGGCGCAGTGCGCGGCGTCGCTGGCGCAAGCCGCGCCCGGACGGTGTGCGTTCGGCATCGGCACGTCGTCTGACGTCATCGTCGAGAAGTGGAACGGTGTCCCGTTCGTCGAGCCGTACAAGAAGACGCGTGACATGGTGCGTTTCCTCAAGGACGCGCTGACGGGGGAGAAGGTCGACAAGGAGTACGACACGTTCACCGTCCGCGGCTTCCGTCTCGCCATGCGCGTGCCGCAGCCGCCGCCGATCCTCGTCGCCGCGCTGCGTCCCGGGATGCTGCGCATGGCCGGACGGGAGGCCGACGGGGCGATCATCAACTGGCTGTCGCCCGACGACGTCAAGCAGGTCGCGCCCGAAGTCGGTGCCGGCAAGGAGATCGTGGCGCGCATCTTCGTGTGCCCCTCCGAAGACACCGACACGGTGCGCGCCGCCGGCAAGTTCGCGGTCGCCGCGTATTTGAACGTCGAGGTGTACGCCAAGTTCCACGAGTGGCTCGGCCGCGGCGACGACCTTGCGGCGATGTGGAAGCACTGGAAGGAAGGCGACCGCAAGGCCGCGACCGCGTCGATCCCGGACCACGTCGTCGACCAACTCATCGTGCACGGCCACCCGGACTACTGCCGCGAGCAGATCGCCCGCTACGTCGAGAACGGCGTCACGACGCCGGTCCTCGCCACCATGCCCTTCGGCATGGACACCATGACCGCCGTAAGGGCGCTCGCCCCGAAATAACCCGAACTTGTGTTCTGTCGCACACGAATCGCATGCGACAGAACACAAGTTCAGCGGAGCCGGTACGACCAGGTGTAGGTGCCGGGGTGAATGCGGTGGGGCTCGGAGACGTCGGGGCCGCAGGCGCCTGAGCCGACGCCGCGTTCGCGCACGCTGATCCACACGTAGCACTCGTCAGACGGCGGCAGCTCTTCGAGATGGTCGACGGCGTCGATCTGTTCGTCGGTGTAGCGCGACACGATCACGTTGAGGTCGTCCATCTTGTCGATGACCATGACGGGTTCGCCGTCGGCGTCGAGCAGTCGCATCCAGCGGATGCCGGTGCGGTTGCCGCTCGACTGCGGGTGCACGTAGGGCACCGTCCAGTGGTCGACCGGTGTCGTCCACCGGCCGTAGCGCGCCGACGCGCAGCGGTCGGAGTAGTTCTCGTGCGGACCGCGTCCGAACCAGTCCACCGTGTGGACTCCCGCGCCGACGTCGAGCCGCACCCCGACGCGCGCGATGTCGTCGAACGGCGACTCGACGGTGTGGGTGACGACGTCGCCGTCGCGCTCCGTGAGCAGCTTCACGCTGGCGAAGTCGTAGGTCTTCCACCGCGCCGCGTGGCCCGGGCCGAACGTCTCGTTGTCGATTGGCGCGCGCCACAACGACAGCGACGTGTCGATCACCCGCGGAGACGCCGGCGCGTCGCCGGGCGCGTCGTCCGGTAGCCGGCGCACGAGTTGGCCGAACGCGCCGTCGACTTCCAGCGTGGAGATGTCGCCTTCGGCGGCGGCGATCCACGTCGACTCGCCGGTGTCGTCGTTGGTGACGCGGAAACCGTCGCCTTCCACGGTGATCTGCACGGGGTTCATGACGTGCGCCAGCTCGAACAGCGACGGGTGCGGATTGCGAAACGTGTCGACCAGCCCGTTCATGCAGAACGCGCCGTCGTTGGGGACGTCGCCGAAGTCGCCGCCGTAGGCGAGCCGGTCGCCCTGAACCAGCGCCTGGTCGGCCCAGTCCCACACGAACCCGCCCTGCAGCCCGGGATGCGCGCGGATCGCCTTCCAGTACTCGTCGGCGTCGCCGCACGAGTTGCCCATGGCGTGGATGTACTCGCACATGATCAGCGGCTTGGTGGGCGGCGCGGCCTCGGCCCACCGCACGAGCGCGCGCACGGGCGGGTACATCGGCGCGATCACATCGGTCTCACGTCGATCCTTCGACAGGATCTCGACCGAGTACGACTGACCGCCTTCGGCCATCATGTCTTCGCTGATGCCGCTCTCGTAGTGGACGGGCCGCGTCGGGTCATAGGCGCGCAGCCACGCCGCTGCCGCGTGGTGCGCCGGTGACACCCCCGACTCGTTGCCGAGCGACCACATGATCACGCTCGGATGGTTCTTGTCGCGCTGGGCCATGCGAGCCACGCGCTCGAGCATCGCCGCGGCCCACATCGGATCCTTGGTGAGCGCGCGCAAGTACGCGTGCGACTCGATGTTGGCTTCGTCGACCACGTACATCCCCAGCCGGTCGCACACTTCGTACAGGTACGGGTCGTTGGGGTAGTGCGCCGTGCGGATGGCGTTGAAGTTGTGCTGCTTCATGAGGCGCACGTCTTGCTCGATGCCTTCACGAGTGACGGCCTTGCCGCGCCGCGCATCGGTGTCGTGGCGATTGACGCCGCGGATCAGCTGCGCGCGTCCGTTGATGCGCAACTCTGCGCCGACGATCTCGACGCGACGGAACCCGACGTCGACCGAGACGGCGTCGACAACGTCGTCCCCGATCAGCTCGACCGTCACCGGATACAGGTGCGGCCTCTCGGCCGACCACGGCGCCACGTCGGGCACCGCCAGCGACACGACCGCGCCGCGGCCCTCGAAGGCGAACGAGTTCACCACCCAACTCTCGTGCTCGAACCGGCACGTTGCCTCGGACCACCGGCCCTCGCACGTCACGCGGACGCGCCACCCGCGCGTCGACGCCGGCACGCCGCCCACGCGTACGCGCGCGGTAAGCGACCCGTCGATGTCCGCGGTGGTGTGCACGTCGGCGATGTGGACCGGGGGCGTGGCGTACACGAAAACCGAACGATGCACGCCGGCGTGATGCCAGTGGTCCTGATCTTCGAGGTACGTCGCGTCCGACCAGCGCACGACGACTAGCGCGAGGTCGACGTCTTCACCCGGGGTGACGAAGCGCGTGATGTCGAACTCCTGCGGGAGCCGCGAGTCCTTGCCGAAGCCGACGGGCGCGCCGTCGACGAACACGTAGAGCACCGTTTCGGCGGCACCGACGTGCAGCACGATCCGCTGCCCGTCCCACGCAGCCGGCACCCGGAACGTGCGGCGGTACACGCCGGTCGGGTTGTGGCGCGGCACCGACGGCGGCGGGCCCGGGAACGGCATCTGCACGTTCGTGTACTGCGGCTTGTCGAAGCCCTGCATTGTCCAGCACCCCGGCACCTCGACCGTGCGCCACGATGACGCGTCGCCTGCGACGTGATCCTCGAGCACCGACTCGGGCTTCGGCAGCAGCGTGAAGGACCATTCGCCGTCGAGCGCCACGTGGTCGCCTCGCGAGAGATACGTCGCCATCGGTTCGCGCCCGAACGCGATCGCCTCAGGACGCGCCCACGAGCGCGGCCCGAACGCGTCGAGCACGTTCACGCGGACAGGAAGTCGAGCAGCAGCGCGTTCAGTTGGTCGGGCGCGGCGGTCGGGATCCAGTGAGAGATCCCGTCGATGCGTTCGAACCGAAAGTCCGTCACGTAGTTCGCCGAGTTCTTCATCTGCTCCTCGGTGAGCGCTTCATCTCCGTCGGACCACACGCCCATCGTTCGCACCGTCACCGGAGGCAACTCGAACGTTGCGGTCGACAGCAGCACCTGCGGCGGCACGTTGGCGCGGTACCAGTTCAACGCCGCGGTCAAGCGCCCGGGCCTGGCGAGGTCGGCGACCCACTGCTTCGTTTCGCCACCAGGACCGAACGAGTCGAGGAACGCGAAGTTGTCGTGCTGCACGAGCTCTTCGGCGAGCCCGACGTGCTGGAACGCCAGCATGTACCACGACTTCTGCTTCTGCAGGAGGCCCGCGCCGACGAACGCCAGCGGATGCCCGACCGACACCGCGGTGAGCGACAGCAGGCGATCGGCGGCGAACAGCCCGAGGCGCCAGGCAACCGACGCGCCCCAGTCGTGACCGACGACGTGCGCCTTGTCGATCGCCAGCGCGTCGAGCATGGCGAGCACGTCGGCCATCGCGTGCATGTTGTCGTAGTGCTCGACGCCTTCGGGCGCGTCCGAGTCGCCGAACCCGCGCTGGTCGGGAGCGAGCACGCGGTAGCCGGCTTCGCTGAGCGCGGCGATCTGGTTATGCCACATCGATCCGCGGTCGGGGAAGCCGTGCAGCAAGACGACCGGCGTGCCGTCACGCGGTCCTTCGTCGATGACCGCGAGGTTCAAGCCGTTGACGTTCATAGCCGCGACACTAGGAGGGCGACTGCCACGAAGTGGGCGGCCGCGGCCACGACCGTGAACGCGTGGAAGACCTCGTGGTATCCGAACGTCGCGGGCGACGGGTTCGGCCGCTTGAGGGCGTAGACGAT
>JBEEFV010000021.1:0-19619 GCA_041166405.1 Actinomycetota bacterium
AACGACACCTCGTCGTCCGAAAGGGAAGCTGAGTACTGCGGGCGCAACGATCAACGCTCCTTCGTTACGGGCGCCCTCGCTGCTGAAAGCGGAGTGGTGATTGCCGCCGGCGGAGACCCTCTAAACATCGGTCCTACAGGGCCGCGAGGTGGTTCTTCAGTCCGATGCCGAAATTCGTCGGCGTGCCGCTGTAGTCCTTGATCAGCGTGGGGCCGCCGGTGCAGGTCCAGCCGCCGCCGGCGTCCCACGTCCAGCCGAGGTACGACGCCTTCAGCGTGTCCAGCCAGTTCAACAGCGCGTCGATGTAGTTGTGCGCGCAGTCGTCCTCGCCGATCTCACCGGCGACGACGGGGTACGTCGCCGCGATCGTCTTGACCTGGTTCTTGCACGTGGTCGTGTTGCAGCCGTTGAAGTTGTAACTGTGCATTGAGAGCCCAAGTTGGTGCTGCGAGTCCGACGGTACGCGGCTCTTCCACTGCGACGGGTCGCCCGACCAGCGGTTGCCGCCGAGGATGACGACGTTCTTGGCGCCGGTCCCGCGGACGGCGGACAGCAACTGCGCCATTCCCGCGGCGCGGTACCCGTCGACCGTGCAGCCGTTGCGCCAGCAGTCCCACGAGATGTCGTGCGGCTCGTTGTACAGATCGAAGATCACGCCGAGGTCGGCCTTGTACGCGTTGGCGACGGAACGCCAAAACGCCGGTGCGTGATCGGCGTCGGCCATCTTGATGATGTCGGTCGACAGCGTCGTGCCGGGCGCGGCCACGTGCAGGTCGAGGATCACGAACAGGCCGTGGTCGTGCAAGCGCTGGACGAAGGCCTTGATCGTGTTGCGATACGCGGTGCCGCCGTACTCGGGCTTCACGCCGTTGATGCCGAGCCAGCAGTCCTCGTTCAGCGGCACGCGGACAACGTTGATCTTCCACGCGACCATCGCGGCGATCGCGGCGTTGTCGACGGGTCCGTCGAAGAACCCCCAGCCTTGTTGACAGGCGTACTCGGTCCCCGACCGGTTGACGCCGTGCAGCGCGATCGTCGTGCCGGCGCCGTCGACGAAGTGATTCCCGCTGACCCGAACCGCCAACGGCGCGGCACCCGCCGGCGCCGCGAACACCAGGCCCGCCGTGAGAAACAACACACAGACCAGGAGTCGGCGCATCGCGCCGAAGTTACCCGGTGAGCCCGCGACAGGGGATCGACAGCGGCGGAGGTGTGACGCGTCGTGGGATCGCCGCCGGGAGCGCGGCGGGCTCGCCGAGCCACCGCGAAACGACCGCGATGAGCGCGTCCTTGCTCACCGGTTTCGAGACGTAGTCATCCATGCCGGCGGCGAGACACCGGTCGCGATCTTCCACGCGTGCGCCGGCGGTCAGGGCGATGATCGGCACGTGTTTGGCAGAGCCCGCATAGGCGCGGATCAGAGCGGTCGCTTCGTAGCCGTCGAGCCCCGGCATTTGGCAGTCCATTAGGATGACGTCGTAGACACGCTCGCTCGCAGCGGCGACCGCCGCTTCGCCGTCGAGCACGGAATCGACGTCCATCCCGACGCTCGCCAACATCGCCCGCGCGACTTTCTCGTTGATGACGTTGTCCTCGGCCAGCAAGACGCGCGGGCGGCGTTCCGCGGCCGGAACACCGCATGCGCGCTCGTTCTCGATGGGCTGCACATGAAACTTGGTTCGGTTGCGGTTGCGGGCCCGGGCCGCCCGCACCGTGAACCAGAACGTGCTGCCGCGCCCGGGCGAACTCGAGACGCCGCACGTACCGCCCATGAGCGCGACCAGCTGCGCGGAGATGGCGAGGCCAAGACCCGTTCCACCGTATTTCCGAGACGTGGAGGCGTCTCCCTGCATAAACGGCTCGAAAATGGTTCCGAGTTTGTCCTCTGCGATGCCGATCCCGGTGTCGGTGACCTCGAAACGAATCACCGTCGCGTCGCCTTCGCGCGCACCGCATTCGGTTCGTATCGTCACGGAACCTGTCTTCGTGAACTTCACGGAGTTACCGACGAGGTTCGTCAACACTTGGCGCAGGCGGCCTGGGTCACCGCGGACGAACGCGGGCAACGCGGCATCGACGTTGACGTGCAAGTCGACGCCGTTGGTCGCTGCACTTCCGCGCAGCAACTTGGCAACGTCGTCGACGACGCTACGCACGTCGAAGTCGACGACCTGCACGTCCATCTTGCCGGCCTCGATCTTCGAGAAGTCCAGAATGTCGTTGATAATCGCCAGCAGCGCCTCGCCGGAGTTGCGCACCGTCTGGGCGTAGTCGCGCTGAGCGGGGTCGAGATCGGTTTCGAGCAAGAGATCGGTCATACCGATGACGCCGTTCATGGGCGTCCGGATCTCGTGGCTCATGTTCGCGAGGAAGTCCGACTTCAGGGCAGACGCTTCGTTCGCCTTGTCTCGGGCTTCTGATAAGGCGGTCTCTACGTCGGCCTCGGCCGTTACGTCGGCCAGCGTCCCGACGCGTCCGATGCTTCCGCCTCCACCGTCCGGCACGACGGCGGAGGTGGCGACGACGACGCGTCTCTCGCCACCTTCACCGTGTATCTCGACGCGTTGGTCGTCGCTCCCGACATCCGTGTCGGCGAGTTCGACGACGCGCCCGTCCGGCGTCGTCGGGTGCATCGTCGAACCCCACACTGTGCCAAGCGCGTCTTCCGCGGACATTCCTGTCGTCGCCGACCAGAAGGGGTTGGTATAGACGTAACGATTGTCGGCGTCGGTCTGGAAGATGCCGATCGGTGCGGCGTCGGCGACGAGCCGGAACCGGTCGGCCGCTGCCTGCGACTCAACCGCGAGGTCGGTGAGCTCCTGCGTCTTCGCCCGCAGATTCGCAAACACCGCGACCTTCGCCCGCAACTCGTCCGGCTTGACGGGCGCAAAGATGAAATCGACGGCGCCGAGCGCGTACTGCTCCGCGGTTGCGACCTCGCCGTGCTCGTACGCAGAAACGAAGATGATGGGTGTGGACTCGGACTGACGACGCTGTCGTACGAGCGCCGCCGTCTCGAAGCCGTTCATTCCCGGCATGCGCACGTCGAGCAGGATCACGGAGAAGTCCTGCGTCAGCAGGACGCGAAGCGCATCGACGCCGGAGGCTGCCTCGACGATGTCGACCGCAAGCGGTGACAGCACGGCATTGAGCGCGAAGCGCTTCGTCGGGTCGTCATCGACGATGAGCACCCGCTGACGTGTCGGCGTCATCGCAAAACTACTTTGGGAGTCACCCACGGCGTCAGCGCATTCAGAAGTTCGAGCGTGTCAACGGGCTTCGGTACGTAGTCGTTCGCGCCGGCGTCAAGACACCGCTGCCGTTCGCCCACGGAGGTCTTGCCCGTCACCGCGATGAGCGGAAGGTCGGCGAATTGGGGACGCGATCGAATGGCGCGCATCGCCGCATAGCCGTCCATTCCCGGCATCATGATGTCCATCAGAACGACGTCCACTCGCGCGTCGCGCTCAAGGATCTCGATTGCGTCCCGGCCGCTCTCAGCGGTGAGCACCACCGCATGGCCGCGTTCGAGCAACGCCGTCATCGCGAAGATGTTGCGGAAGTCGTCGTCGACCACCAGAACCGTCCTTCCCGCGATGCAGCTCGCCGAAAGTTCGGTCACGGAGTCGGCGGCGGACGCGCTGCGAGTCGCTGCTCGCTGATTCGGTAGCCACGGGCGGACCGCCGCCATCAAGTGGGTCAGGTCGAGCGGGCGCGGGACGTAATCGGTCGCGCCGGCGTCAAGGCACCGCTGGCGCTCGCCCGCGCCGGTCTTGTTCGTCACCGCGATGATCGGTACCGCAGCGATCGACTCGGCTGCACGTATGGCGCGCATAGTGGCGTAGCCATCCATCGTCGGCATCACGATGTCCATCAACACGATGTCGACGTCGCCTCGTTCGGCGAGCGCTCCGATGGCGTCGGCACCGCTGTCGGCGACGGTCACGTTCGCACCCGCTTGTTCCAGCAACGCCGTTGTCGCGAAAGACATCCGGGCGTCGTCGTCCACGACGAGGAAACGGACGCCCGCGAGCGCGCCCGGCGGCACCGGAGGCGTCGATGCCGGAAACGACGGTGCTTCTGCGTATTGCGAGAGGTCGGCGCCGGGAAGATAGAGCGTAAAAGTGCTCCCCGACTCCGGAACACTCGAGACCGCGATCTGCCCGCCGAGCAGCGAACTCAACTCGCGGCTAATCGAGAGGCCGAGGCCGGTGCCGCCGTACAGGCGCGCGGTCGAGCCATCACCCTGAGCGAACGCCTCGAAGATCCGCGCTTGCTGATCGGTGTCGATCCCAATGCCGGTGTCAGCCACCGTGAAGGCGACGACCGATGGTGCACTCGACAAAGTGCCTACTTCTGCGTCCCAGCCGCGGGTCGCCAAGCCGATCGTGACCGCAACCGTTCCTTGCGACGTGAACTTGAACGCGTTCGCCAGCAGGTTGTTCAGAATCTGCCGCAGCCGCTGCGCGTCGGTCACGAGCCGCACGGGACAGTCGTCCGCGAGCTCGACGCTGAAGTGCAAACCCTTTTCGGCCGCGACCGCGGTGAAGTCGCGGACCGCTTCGTCGCGGATTTGGGCGACGTTGACAGCGGCGCGTTCGACGCTGACGGTGCCAGACTCGACCTTCGCCAGGTCCAGGATGCGGTTGAGGAGCGACATGAGGTCCTGACCGGAGGCCAAGATCACGTTCGCGTATTCCACCTGTCGCGCGGTCATGTTGTTCTCGTCGTTCGCGCGCAGCTGCTCCGCCAGGATCAACAAACTGTTGAGCGGAGTCCGCAACTCGTGCGACATGTTCGCGATGAACTCGGACTTGTATTTCGACGAGACGGCGAGTTGCGCAACCTTTTCCTCGATGGCGCGCTTGGAGCGTTCGATCTCCTGGTTTTTCTGTTCGGCGTCGCCGTTCTGTTCCGCGAGGAGCGCGGCTTGACGAGCGAGGTCGCCGTTGGACTCCCGCAACTCTTCCTGCTGTGCGCGCAGCTCCTCCCCGAGCGATAGCGACTGTTTGAGCAACGTCTCGGTCAACGCCGCGGCCGTGATCGTGCTGAGCACGATCCCGATGCTTTCTGTTACGGAGTCGAGAAACGTCTGATGCGTGACGCTGAAAGGCGAAAAGGAAGCCAGCTCGATCACGGCGCGCAGTGATCCTTCGAACAGCACGGGCAACACGATGATGTTGAGGGGTGTCGCCTCGCCAAGCCCTGAGCTGATCGTGACGTAATCCGCTGGCACGTTGGTCAGCAGAATGCGTCGCTTCTCTTTGGCGCACTGGCCGACGAGACCTTCGCCGAGTCGAAACGACGTCGACAGATGTTTGCGCTCTTGGTGGCCGTAGCCCGCCTGCAATGCCAGCAGCGGCTCCGCGTCAGGTCCGGTGGTCGCTGCGTAGAACACCGCGTGTTGCGCGTTTACGAGCGACGCGAGTTCCGACACGATCATGTCCGAAACCGTGCTGAGGTCGTCTTGGCCTTGGAGCATGCGCGTGAAGCGCTCGCGGTTTGTTTTGAGCCAGTCCTGTTCGACGTTCTGGCGTGTGGTCTCGCCGAGGTTACGGATCATTTCGTTGACGGTGTCGCTCAAGGCGGCAACCTCTCCGCGGGCTTCAACCGACACCTGACGCGTGAGGTCACCCTGCGTCACGGCGGTCGCGACTTCGGCGATGGCGCGCACCTGGTTCGTGAGATTGGCCGCAAGCTGGTTCACGTTGTCTGTCAGGTCTTTCCACACACCCTCGACTTCCGCGGACTGCGCTTGTCCCCCGAGCTTTCCTTCGACTCCCACTTCGCGCGCGACGCGTGTTACCTCGCTCGCGAACGCGTTCAGCTGATCGACCATCGCGTTGATGGTGTTCTTGAGCTCGAGAAACTCGCCTTTGACGTCGATCGAGATCTTCTTGCTCAAGTCGCCGTTTGCGACTGCGGTCGTCACTTCAGCGATGTTGCGCATCTGGGCCGTCAAGTTGCCCGCCATCAAGTTGACGTTGTCCGTCAACTCCTTCCACACGCCGCCGACTTCGATGGTCACGGCGGCCGCTTGGCCAAGCTTTCCTTCGGTACCGACCTCGCGGGCAACGCGCGCCACTTCTGACGTAAAGCGGTTGAGTTGGTCGACCATGACGTTGATCGTGTTCTTGAGCTCGAGCATCTCGCCGCTTACGTCAGCGGTCACCTTCTTGGTCAGGTCGCCGCCGGCGACGGCGCCAATCACGCGCTGCATTTCGCTGGTGGGGCGCACGAGCGCGTCGATCAAGCCGTTGACGGATGCGACCGCCGCGTGCCACTGCTGGCCCGACCCCGCGGCGTCGACGCGCTGCGCGAGTTCACCTTCCTTGCCGACAACCTGACTGACTCGCGCCAGCTCACGGCCGAACGCTTGATTCGCGACGATGGCGTCGTTGAGCGCGTCTGCCGCCTTTCCCGCCACGCCGGTCCAGTCGTGCGGCATACGCGCGCTGAAATCGCCGTCTCGCATCCGGCGGACGACATCTAGGAGGACGGTCGCGTCGACCATCTGTTCGCGGGCGAGCGTGGCGTCAGTCATGGCTTCCTTCCGGAAGATCCGGCGACGCCGACTGACGCTGCTGGTGTCCTATCGGCCGCGTATGGCCGCCTCTGAGCGGTGCGAGCGGGAGGGCTGGGTTTGTGCGGAGCAGCGGACGGCAGATCCAGCGTGAACGTACTGCCCTCGCCAGCCGAACTCGCGACCGTGATGTCACCGTGCATCGCTCGTGCCAACTGTCGTGCGAGCGCGAGGCCAAGGCCGATGCCGTCGATGTCGGAGTTCTCGGCTCCGAGGCGTTCGAAGGGAACGAACAGACGGCTCAACCGTGACGCGGCGATGCCGCGGCCGGTGTCTGCAAAAGAGATCGCCACGCGGTCGTTCGGCCGCGGCTGCGTGGTGATCGCGACGGCGCCACCTTTCCGGTTGTATTTGATGGCGTTCGACAACAGGTTGAGCACAATCGGCTTCACACGAAGCGCGTCCCCGAAGACGCATTGCTCCGCGTCGGCGAGACCATCCGACGAGATCGAGAGCGTGACGTTCATTCGCCCGGCTTCGCGGCCCAGAAGCTCGGCGCAGGCGCGCACGATAGGCAACGGCGCCAATGACTCCGTCGCGAGATTGACGTAGCCACTTTCGATGGACGAAATGTCGAGCAACTCATTGACGAGCGTCAACAGATGGCGACCGGCGCCGACGACGAGATCCACCGACTCGCGTTGGTCCGGTGGCATGACGTCGGCTTGTAGCAGCTGGCCGAATCCGAGGATCGCGTTGAGGGGGGTCCGCAGCTCGTGGCTCACGTGCGACAGGAACTTTGTCTTCGCGTCGCTCGCCACCTCGGCTGCGTGTTGCGCGTCCTTTTGTGCTTCTTCGGCCTTGTGACGGTCGTCCACGTCGAGCGCGTACTCGACGATCGACACGACGCGCCCGTCGACAACTTCGTCTTGCCAGATCTGCAGCGAGATCCACCGGTAGTTGCCGGCGCCATCACGTAGTCGCATCTCGATCGTCTGCGAGGTCGCGGCGTGCGCCGCGACGCGGGCGACCGCCTCCGCGAAGAGTCGCCGGTCGTCGGCGTGCCCGTAGCTGTCGACGAAACCCTCGGCCATCGCTGCCTCGACGGTGTGGCCGAGGATGCGTTCGGCGTTCGGGCTCACGTAGGTCACCCGCGATGGCGACAGATCGCGCTTGACCACAAGGGTGGGGCCACCGGTCACCATCCGCTCGAGCGCAGAGCGCGCTGCGGCCAGCTCCACCAAAGAGTCATTGAGATCGGCGGTCCGTGCGTCTACGAGCCGCATTGCGTACGCGCGGCGACGCGTGAGCACCAGCGTGGCCGTGGTTGCGAATGCGCCCACTAGGAGAGCGGAAACGAACACGACCAGCGGGAACAGAGCGGCAAAGCCGCCGACGAGCGGCTGGCGCGACGCTACGACGAGCACGAACGTGTTTGCTCCTACGACGAGTTCTCGCCGCAGCGAGTCACGACCGCTGGGAATCGCACCGTCGGTGCGCAGCAGCAGAGAACCATCGTCCATGGTCTTGGACGTGAACGCCACGCCCCGCAACTCGGAGAACGCACTGCCACGCACCTGCGGGATCGGAAGGGTTGGAGCAATGCCGGACTCTTGGAGGGTCACCCATCTGCCGGGACCGGGGCCAGCCACAGCGAGCACGAGTCTGGAGACCGCGGCGTCCTTCAACACCGCCGTCACCAACTTGCCGCTTCGCAGAGCTCGTTGCGCGAGCGCCTCGCGCGCCGCATCGACTGACGTACCACTCGGAGATCCCACGGCGCCCCGGCCCACGACGAAGCCGCCCGCGCCCTGTACAACCGTTGCAACGGCGATGGTTGGACCTCCTAGCGGCCCCGGGCGCTGCGCGAACTCACGCAACTCGTTGGGCGACGGCGGGCCGTCGATGCCGTTCAGCGCGCGCAACGACGAGTCGGCGGCGAGGAATGTCGTGCTCAAAACCGACGCGGCATTGGTGCTCGCCTGCGCTAGCAGCTTCGCTTCCTGGCCTTCGATGACCTGTCGGCTGACGAGACCACCGCCTACCGCGAGAGCGAGTGTGAGCAGCGCCACGGCGATGGGCGCGACGCCGAACCGGGAACTCGGGGCGCTACGCACAACCCTGTCCGCTCAGTGATTCGCGCGCGGACCCCGGAAGGTACTTCGTGATACGACTCAACAGCCATGGGAATTCGACTGGCTTCGTCACAACGTCTTCCGCTCCGGCCGCGAGCATCTGAGCTTCGAGCGCAACGCTCGCGTCGGCTGTAACCACGACCACCGGAACCTCGTTGCCGGCAGCGCGCGCCGTCTCGAGCACGTCAAGCCCGCTGATGCCGGGGAGGTGGCAATCGAGGAGCAGCACGGCCGGGTTGGTTTCGCGCAACAGGCGCAGGCCCGATTCGCCGTCCGGTGCGGTCTGCAACTCAACGTCGGGCAGCAACTTCGCGAACATTCGCTCCATCAGCGTCCTGTTGATGACGGAGTCTTCGATATAGAGGACTCGATCTACGGAATGGGCGTTGGCAGTGTTCATGTGACGTGAGCCCTCTTTCGGTTGACTAGGGCGAAACGGGACGCGCTCTTGCGTCGCGCGTCCCTTCGGTGGCGGCGGTCGATGTGTGACCGATCACCGACATGTGTTGTGACGCCGTTGTGAATCGGGCGCACTCACGCAACGCCGGTCGGCTCGAAGCTGTAGCCGGCGCTGCGCACGGTGCGTAGGAGACTCGGCCCACCCGAGCGCCCCTTGATCTTGATCCGCAAGCGGCGGATGTGTTCGGTGACCGTGGACGCGCCCTGCCAGGTGGGGGCAGAGCCCCAGACCGACTGCAGCAACTCGGCTCGGCTATAGACGCGACACGGGTGCGTACTCAGGAACGCCAGGAGGTCGTACTCCTTGGAGGTGAGATTGACCGGGGAGTCGTTCAGACACACGTGACGGTTCGTCAGATCAATGCTCAGCGCGCCGAAATGGAGGACGCGGTTGCGCGCGACAACTCGCCTTCGGCCGGCCGCGAGAACGCGGGCCGTCAACTCGCGGACGAGGAACGGTTTGACGACGTAGTCGTCGGCGCCCGACTGAAGCGCCCGCACCCTGTCCTCTTCGCCGCTGGCGCCGCTCATCATGATTATGTGAGTCGAAGACTGCGCAGTATCGAGCGCCCTGAGCACGTCGAGTCCGGATCCGTCAGGAAGACCGACATCGATGATGGCCACGTCGAAGATCCGTGTCTCCGCTGCGAGAACGCCCGCGGTGGCGGTCGTCTCCGACGTGACTTCGATTCCCTCGCGGGCGGCGTACCTTGTGACCAGTCGTTGTACGTCCAGGTCGTCCTCGACCAGAAGCAGAGTCGTCATCTGGCTGTGCGGCTGGTGCAACCGATCAGGTCGCCCACCGCCGTCATCATCGAACGTTTCCCGGGCCCGCCGTCGCCGGCGTCGGCGTACTCCGATAGGTACAGCACAGGACTCGCAAGGCCGCGGCGGGCGAGCTTGGCGACGAGGTCGCGACCCGACATCGTTGGCATGGCGGCATCCGTCAACAACAGATCGAACTTCAGACAACCGGCGACCGAGAGCGCTTCGGAACCCGAGGCGACCCCGACCGCGATGTAGCCGTTGCGTTCGAGAACGAGCACGTTCTGCGCGCGCGCGCCTGCTTCGTCCTGGACCAGGAGAATCGTTTGGCCGGTGCCGCGGCCGCGCACGACCGCGGTAGTCAACCGTTCGCGGGCAACGGATTCCAAAAGTTCGAGCACGGGAATATCCGGAGCGGACGCGGGCAGCAGACGCGTGAGGCGAACCGCGCGTTCCGACGCCGAACGAATTTGGGCTATGTGGTACTGAATGGCGTCGTCGTCAGGCGCGGCGTCCGCAGCGAACACCGCGTGGTTCAGGATCACCAGCAGCAGGTTGTTCAAGTCGTGCGCAAGCCCGTCCGCGACCTCGGCGAGACCCCCGTCTCGTTCCGACTGCTCGTCGTGGACGACGTTCGGTTTAGTGAGTCGACGCCTCGCGTGCCGCGTAGTGGCTTGGTAGGGCATAAGGACCACCGTGGCCCCTTGCGCCGGCGGAAACGAGAGCACTCGGCACTAGTGCATGTGCGCCCATCCGCGCCGTTCCGCGACTTTCACAACGGCGGTCCAACGCTGCGTCGCGGACGCTTTGCTCGATCCGGGATTGGCCAATGGCAAAGGGAGAGCGCACCCGACCGCAACCGGCCGGCCGGCAACGAAAGAGGGCAAAATGACATTTCGAACGCTGGTCAAGGCAGCCTCTTGGCTCCTCCTGCGCCCGCCTCGAGCGACTCGCCAGACGCGCGGAGGCGTTCTCACGGACGACTACCTCGCGGACATGGTTCTGCCGCCCGTCCCCAGCGGGCTCGCGCCATCCTTCGCTCGCCCCGCCGCCGCCCGAGCGAAAGAAACCACGTAGTTGCGCACAACACCGGTGAGCGCGCCGTCGACCTCAGCGGTCAACTCGACCTGTCGCACGGACGTCGTCGTTGTCAGCCGGTCCGTTCGTAGCCCAGACCGTCGCCACGCTTGGCCCGGCGAAAGCGGGACCGTGACGGTGCCGGTAGGCGGCTCACCTACCGAACGGGCCCTGGACCGCGGAACTCACGATCTGGGGTGACTGAAGTAACGGAGTCCGCGAGGCTGCTTTTCCCGTCCACGCCGGGAAGTGCGGCGCCGTCGACGGCGACTCCACGCGCGCGATCAGCGCGTTGGCCGCAGGGTGTTGGCGCTCTAGTCGCCATCGTTGTGCTGTTCGCGACCATTCGTCCGCTCCGCCGCGGCCGGCTCGAGCGCGTCGCCGGCAGTGCGCACGGAGCGCAGGAGGTTCGCGCCACATCCGTGCCCGCGCCCGTTGAGCCTGATCCGGACGCACTGGATGGGTTCTGTGGCGACGACCTCCGCCAAAGAAGTGGGCGCTAAGTCCCGACCGAGCGCAAACTCCCTCGTCACAGACGTTTTTGGTCGAAATGGGCGATTTTCCGTGTACCGTCAATGAATGTGACGCCTGGCAGGGAATCCCTGTGGCAGCTCATCGCCGACTCCAGCCCGCACGCCGTATGGGTGACCGCAGCTGACGGTAGGGTCGAGTACTTCAACCGACGCGCGGCCGAGTATTCGGCGCCGAGCGATGCCGCGACCTCCGATCGGCACTGGCTCGACGCCGTGCACCCCGACGATGTGGTGCAAGCGCTCACCATCGCGCAAGAGGGCAGAGCGACGCAGACGCCATTCGCCTTCGAAGCACGACTTCGCCGCGCTGACGGCACGTATCACCGGCATGCGGTGAGCGCCGTTCCGATCGAGGATCCAACCAGCGGATCCTCGAAGTGGATCGGCACGGCGACCGATACCGAGGACACGAAGTCCTCCGCCTCGGAGTCGAGCGCCCTGCTCGAGGCGTTGCAGGCCGCCGCGCCCATCGCCATCGGATTCGTCGACCTCGAGCAACGCGTCGTGCAAGCGAACGACGAGTTCACAGCCATCGGCGGTCACTCTGTAGGCCAGAGTTTGCGCGCCGCGGTCGCAGACGCGCTGCCGACGCTGTGGCCACAGATCGAGCCGAGCTACCGATCGGTGATCGCAAGCGGCGAGACCGTCGAGAACGTTTCGATCGTGGGCAACACCCTGCGGGATCGCGAACAGATCCATGCATGGGTGGCCAGCTGCTATCCCGTCCGAACCGACGGCGAACTCCTCGGTGTCGGAATCGTCGCCGTCGACGTCACCGAGCTGGCGCAAGCGAAAGAATTCCGCTCCGCGCTGCTGACCCAGGTCGCCGACGGCGTCTACATCGTCGATTCGACCGGTTGCCTCGTCTACATGAACGGCTCGGCGTCGAAAATGCTCGGATGGTCGGAGGAAGAACTCCGCGGCAAACGGATGCACGATCTCGTTCACTTTCAACGCTCGGACGGCAGCCGCGTGCCCGCATCGGAGTGCGAACTGCTGGTCGGAGAAGCCACGGGTCGTCTCGTGCGTTCGACTACCGAATCCTTCACGCGGAAAGACGGCTCGATTTTCCCCGTGGCGTACTCGTCGATGCCGTTGCGCATCGGCTCCGACGTCGAAGGAAGCGCGGTGGTCTTCCGGGACCTGAGCGCGCCGGCTGGCGGCAGTCGCATCCGTATGCTGCTGATCAGTCGCGATGTAATGGTGAGCGAAGCGTTTCAACTCCTGCTCGACACACAGGAGGGCCTCGAAGTCGTCGGGTCGTCCACGACGTCGGCTGACGGCGTCGCGAGCGCGGCGCGGCTGTCGCCCGACGTCGTCCTCGTCGATTTCGACTTGCCGGATCTCGACGGAGTCGCGACAACGCGGTTGATCGGCGCCGCGGCGCCGGAGTCCAAAGTCATCCTCTTGACCGAGTCGTACGATGACAGCTTGGTGGAACTCGCGCTGAAAGCAGGGTGTGCGGGCGTGGTCGACAAAGAGCGCGGCTGGGTGGAACTGATTGACGCAGTGCGATCGGTCTTCCACGGGCAGAGCGCGTTTTCGCAGTCGGATCTCGAACGCGTCGTTCCGGTCCTCAGGGCCAAACGGGGCGGCGGACTCTCGTCCCTGACGGGGCGCGAGCGTGACGTCCTGGAGGGCATTTCCGAAGGCCTTTCGAACCGAGCGATCGCGGGGCGCCTGGGCGTCACGCCGAACACCATCCGGAACCACGTCCAGCGCATCCTGTACAAGCTCGGGCTCCACTCGAAACTCGAGGCCGTCGTGCTCGCCCAAGCCAGCAAGTCCGCGGAGTAGGCGAGGTCATCCCGGGCCGGGGACGACTGGTAGCTTCGCCCGTCGACCACCCAATGGGACTCGCTCATGACCGGAATCCGAAACGTCTAGCGGAACACCGTCGAACGACTCGACTCCTACCGCCTAGAAGAACGGCCGGAGGCGTCGGTGTGCAACTCCCGTGGTAGCAGCAACGGGCTGCTACGCGAGCAGACGATTGGTCACGCCTGTCGTTTCGAAGAGGCGTCGCACCGACGGCGACGGGTCCTCGACGACGAAAACGATGTGCGCCGCATGTGCCCGCCGCCGGGCTGACACGAGTAGGCCGAGACCGCCCGAGTCGATGAACGTGACACCGGCGAGGTTGCAAGAAATGCTCGTGGCCGCCGGGCGTAGGCAGTCATCGAGCACGCCGCGGAGGCGGATGCTCGTGTAGGCGTCGAGCTCACCAGCGACGCGCACGGTGCTGCGACCTCCAGCATGCGCACACGTGATCGTCAATTCGGTTTCTTCGGTGGGGACGTGGGCGGTGATCATAGGAGTGCACTTCGAGTACCCAGAGGTGACCTCACTGAATCACCGACCGTCTCACGCCGCATCGATCCGGCTCGGCGAGCACCGCATCGGTCGCCGGGGGCCTCGGTGCTCGTCCGGCCCCTGTCCTGTTTCGCCTCGTCCGCATGCGGGCCGCAGCACTGCTCCTTCGGCCGACACCGCAGACACGCGTAGACCGACCTCGAGGAACTACGTAGGCTTCACGCGCTACATGGGATCGAAATTTCGGGAGTGTCTGTCGCCCACGTTTCATCCGGTCCCGGTCCCGTAGCTCAGGGGATAGAGCGTCGGTTTCCTAAACCGTGCGTCGCAAGTTCGAATCTTGCCGGGACCGCTCTCCGTCCGGAGCGATCAGGCCGCGGTGACCGGCGGCTCGTCGAGTCCCGACACGGGACAGCGGAGGCGTACGACGAGAGCGTCCTCGTCGATCGAATCGACTTGGTCCCACCGCGCGTAGCGCGCCTTGCGCTCCATCCGCTCGAGCAGCATCCGCAGCGGCGCAGGGCCCTTGACGCCGGCGCGGTGGTAGCCGAGGCGGAGCCCGACGTTGCGACGGCCGATGGCGATGCCTTCGACGACCAGTTGGTGTCCGAACCCACCCACGACGGGTCCGCTCTGCACCAACAGCGCGTCGACGACGCGACCGACGTCGACACCGTCGACATCGACGACGCGCATCCGCAGGAGGTCACTCAGCAGCATGGTCGTTTCCGGGGATGTGTCCGATGAAGTGGTCGCGCACCCAGCGTTCGGTGGCTTCGCTCGAGAGTTCGTGGGCGTCCTTCGCCACGCGCACGTGATTGCCGATCGTCTGCACAGCGCCGAGCGCGATCACGCCGTCGCCGTCGCCCAACTCCGTGCGCATGCGCTGCAACCAACGACCGAAGCGGCGCGCCCCGAGGCGGTACGCGAGCCCGCCCGCACCCGACCACAGCCCGGTGACCGCGAGCGTTCCGTCGTCGAGTCGCTCGAGGATCACGTCGTCGACGTTGCCAGCGAAGCGATCCTCGCGGTCGAGGATCTGTCGATCGAGGAGTTTCAGGGCCGCCCACATCCGGCGCGCTTCGGCCATCACGCGCCGGCCTTCGTGATGATCATGAGCGGGATCGTCGCCACCGATACGACGATGAGGATCACGAGGTACGCGAACCCGAACGTGTTGGCGAGACGTCCGTTGCGCTTCTCGCCCATGTAGTCGGGATCGTTGGCTATCACGAGAATCGGGAAGTAGGTCAGCGGCAACGCGGCGGCGGAAAGCACGATCGAGTACTCGGTCACCTTGATCGGGTCGACGCCGCTGATGCCGATGAGCACCGCGAAGATGAGCGTCCCCAGCACGAGCGCGTGAAAGCGGGCCGCGTCGCGAGGCTTCACGAACTTGCCCCACTGCCAACCGAGGTACTGCGCGACGGTGTAGCCGGCCGACAGCGCCGTCTCGAGCGCAGCGCCGAACGTCGCCGCGAAGATGCCGACGAGCAGAATGGCGAGGCCGATCTTGCCCATCACGAACGCCGTCGGCAGCGCGACTTGCGACAGCGCGTCGACGGAAATCCCCCGCGGCGCGAGCGCCAAACTTGCGCCCGCCATCAACGCCAACGACAACAACCCGCCGAGCGGAAACCCGATGAACACGTTGGCGCGGTTCGTGGCGAGGTCGGAGTCGGACCACTTCTCTTCGACGGCGCCTGACGAGAAGAAGAACACCTCGTAGGGCGTCATGGCAGCGCCGAACAGCGCGATGCCGTAGTACGCGTACGTGAACGGCGTTTCGTCGTGCGAGATATGCGGATGCGTTGCCTGGTGCAACAGCGAGTTCCAGTCAGGGCCGATCCTCACGACGGTCACGGCCACGACGATCAGCGCGAGACCGAGCAGACCGAACACCTTCTCCATCAGTCCGAACGGCAGCCGCCAGATCACCACCCACACGAGGAATGCAGTGAACGGCATCAGCAGCAGATAGTTGACGCTCGTCACGAGCGAGAGCGCCAGGGCAACGCCCGCGACTTCCGCGGTCAGCGTCAGCATGTTGATGAAGAACGACGCGGCCAGGTTGACGAGCGCGGGACCGGGGCCGAGGCGCTCACGCACGAGGTCGAACACCGCGCGGCCCGACTCGGCAGCGACGCGGCCGCTCATCTCGGCGTAGACGCAGATTCCGATGACGCCGACGATCACGACCCACGCCAGGTTCATTTTGAAGCGTGCGCCGGTCTCGGCGTTGGCGACGAGGTCGCCGATGTCGACGAAACCACCGATAGCCGTCAGGATGCCGAGCGCGACGGCGAAGACCTTCTTCACGATTTGTGCTCGTCCACGAAGGCGCTCAAGCGCTTGAAGTCCTTGCGCAGCGGCCGCGCTGTCTTTGTTGCATCCGCGAGCTCGCCGCGGCGCAGCGACACGCGCAGATCGGCCAGATGCGTGACGGCGTCAGCGATGAGCTTGTCGAGCCGCGTCCGCAAATTGTCGGCGCGCGCGTCCGGCGGCTGAATCGAGTCGAACGTGCCCTGCAATCCCGACGCCGCGTCCTCCGACTCGGACGCCACCGTTCCGATGTAGGGACCGAACGAGTTGCCCTTGGACGCGGTTTGCGCTGCCATGCGCGCGGTCTGCACCGCAGACACCACGCCTTCGGCGGTCGTGACCGCCTTGCCTTCGTACTTCCCGTACGTGCGCGCCGGGCCGACGGGGTGCGACACGCATCCCGCGCAGCACGCCGCTAACACTGCAGCCGCGGCGCGCGTGCGTCGGTTCACGCCAACGTCTTTCCCGCTGGAGTGGCTATTTGAGACGTAACCCGCGCGATCCGGACGCATTTCTTGTTGCCCAGCCACCTCACAACATCCCGCTCGCACCCCTTCCGGGTCCGCTCGCGCGGGCGTATTGTCGGGTTTGCCGCCGCAGCCCGGTGGCCCGAGGGGGGGAACATATGCATCGTTCGGCGAGTCGAGTACTCACGGTCGTCATCGCGGCGGTCGTCACGGTGATGTGGAGCGCGGGTGCCGCCTTCGCGGTCCCCACCTGGAAAGTGCAGGCCACACCGTTGCCCGGCGCTGCGGCCGGGGGTTTGTTTGGCGACGTGTCGTGCGTGTCCGCGACGCTGTGCACCGCCGTCGGAAGGTCGTTGGACAGTTCCGGCAGGGCGACGCCGCTGGCGGAGCGATGGGACGGCACGAGCTGGACCGTGCAATCGGTATCGGACCCGACGGGCGACGTCGCCGATCCGATCTTGTCGGCGGTGTCGTGCACGTCAGCCAGTGCGTGCATGGCCGTCGGGTGGGGCAACGGGGGTTCCGCTCTCATCCCGTTCTCCGAACGCTGGAACGGCACGACCTGGTCGATCGTCTCGATGCCCACGCCCAACGTCAACGGCAGCGCCCAACTGCGCGACATCTCGTGCGTGAGCGCCACCGTCTGCTTCGCGGTGGGTGCGTACTACGACGGCAGCAAATTCCGGCCGTTCTCGGAGCGATGGAACGGCACGAGCTGGGCGCTGCGAACCGTTCCGCAGCCGACGGGAGCGACGACATCGGAGTTGTCCGGGGTGCAGTGCAAGAGCGCGAGTTTCTGTGTCGCAGTCGGGTACTTCACGACCGCGACCGTGACCTCGCGCGTGCTGGCGCTGCGCTGGAACGGGACGAGCTGGTCGGCTACCACCGCGGCGGTCCCGGCGGCGTCGTCGGACAGCGGGTTCAGCGGCGTGTCATGCACGTCGACGACCGCGTGCGCGGCGGTCGGCTACTACTCCAACAGCTCGGCCAGGTACGTCACGTTGGTCGAACGGTGGAACGGCTCGAAGTGGACGGTCCAAGCATCACCGACTGGTCCGGGCACGGTTACGAACGAGTTGCTCGGCGTTTCGTGCGTGTCGGCGAGTGCATGTGCGGCGGTCGGTTACTCACGCAGTGGAAGCAATCCGAGAGTGGTGTTGGCCGAACGCTGGAACGGCACGAGGTGGGCGATCACGCCGACGCCCGCGATCACCGGCTCGACGGGCGCGGTCCTGGGCGCGGTCTCGTGTACCGCGGCTACGGCGTGCACCGCCGTCGACTATTTCCAGGATGCCAGCCACACCTACACCCAGCTCCTCGCTGAGCGCTACGCGTAATTCTTCAACGGCCGCTGCGTGAGAGCGCAAGTAGCGCTTCGTACGTTGCTGGGCGCCGTGTTGCTGTTTGCCGGCGTCAGTCACCTGACAACGCAACGCCAAGCGTTCCGCGCGCAAGTGCCGGCGTGGATGCCGCTCGGCGAGGACTTCGTGGTCATCGCTTCCGGCGTCGTCGAGATCGTGCTTGGAGTCGCGCTCATCGCCCTCCTCGTGCGCAGCCTGGCGCGCCACCAGGTCGTCGTTGGCCTGGTGGTCGCGCTCTTCTTCGTTGCGGTGTTCCCGGGCAACATCGCGCAATGGGCCGAGCACAAAAACGCGTTCGGGCTCGACACCGACACGAAACGACTGGTGCGGCTGTTCTTCCAACCGCTGCTCGTCGTGTGGGCGCTGTGGTCGACCGGCGCCTGGGCGCAGTTACGCCGCCGCGAGCGGCACCACTCGAGGTGAGTCCAACGCGGGCGCCGGTGTTCGCGTTCGCGTCACGAACATGTACACGGCGGTAAGGCCGAGCATGGCGAGCGCGCCGGCCTCGGCGGCGCGGATCTGCCCGGCGGCTCCCGTCCAGCCCGATTCCGTCCACCCGAACGCGGAGCCGACGCGCGTGGCGACCAATACCCCGAGCGACCCGATCTGGAACAGCGTGGTCGCAGCGACGGCAGGTATCGCGAGCTTGGGGAAACGGGTGGCAGCCAAGGCCAGCGCGGCGGCGAGCACCACGGACGCGGCGGCCGTGCTGGGGAAGCCCAGGCGGACGACCCAAGCGCCGGGGATCTGCGTGGGGACGTGGCGGTAGACGTCGAGCCACGCGCGCAGATGCACGTATCCCCCGGCGAGGGTGTACGCGGCCGCGGAAAGCAGCAGCGGTCGGATGTATGCGCAGCGGGTCACCGTGGTCCTTGTGGTTACGACTTGCGATCCGCGGTGAGCGGGGCAGAGCGTCGGGGCCTCGCCGCTGTGCGCGTCTCGACGCGGACCGGGGCAACGGCAACTTCGTCGACTTCGGAGTACTGATAGTTGGTGATGAGGCTGACCGCCGCGACCGCGATCCCGGCGACGACGTAGATGGCGGTGAGGCCGGTGTCGCTGTGGTTGAAGCCGAGAGCGAACGGCGCGACGAGCAGCAGCGTGGCGGCGAGGTAGTCACCTGCGGAGTGCAGTTGGAACGGCAGCACCTTCTTGAAACCGAGCGGGTACTTGGTGAGCATGCTCACGCCGAGCACGGTCGCACCGACGACGACGCCGGTAGCGATCGCCGCGGCAGAGCCGCCGATCATGAGCGCGGCCACGATGAGCGACGCGCCCACGGCGTAGTCGGCGATGGCGTGCAGCCACGCCGGGAGCAGACGGATGAGTGACATGCGGTGGTTCCTCCTGGCGAACTCGTCGCCGTTGTGATTGGTGATGGTTCTCCGGTGCGGGCCGCACGTCGGACGTAGAAAACCGCGCGTTTCTCGCCGGCGTATCAACGCGCACCGAGCCCGACGCACCGGTAGGTGCGTCGGGCTCGGGGAAGCTCGAGTCGGCTGCGCGTCGTTGCGCGGCCTCTCGTCGATTAGCCGCCGAACTTGTCCGGGAACTGCTTGGCGATGGCGCCGGCGAGGATCGAGGCGGTCATCGGCATGTGGTCCGCGGCCGTCTTGAGCTTGTCGAACTGCGCCGGGTCCTTCGACGCCTGAGCGTCGATGGCT
>JBEEFV010000022.1:0-20439 GCA_041166405.1 Actinomycetota bacterium
TCGTGCACGCCGTCGAGCGCCCCAGTTATCGGCCCGACGACGCGGCCGACGCCTGGGCGCGCTGCGTGAAGTTCCTCAGCTAGCGGACCCAGAACATCCGCGGGTCGAAGCCGAGATGGGCGACCACGCCTCCGAGACCTTCGAGCGTCAAGCGCCCGATCGGCTCTGCCGCCGCGGCCACGTCTTCACTGCTCTCGGGCTTGCGACGCTTCAGCATCGACACCCCGCCGCCCTTGCGCGGAAACAACTTCGGTTTCGCCGTCGCGCCGGCAGGCGCGTCGGTGAGCGACGCCGCCAGCGCTAGCGCGTGGTCGAGCCCGCCCAGTTCGTCCACCAGTCCCGCTTCCACCGCGTCGGCGCCCGTCCACACGCGACCTTGCGCGACTTCGAACACCTGGTCGCGATCGAGGCCCCGACCGTCGCCGACGCGTTTCATGAACAGCTCGTAGATGGCGTCGATGTCGGCGTCGATGCGCTTGCGGAACGCCGCCGGCGTCTTGCGGTTCGGGCTGAAAGGCGACGGCGACTTGCCGGTGTGCACCTCGTCGGTGTGCACGTCGAGCTTCGCTTTTGCCTCGCCGATGATCGGGCGCATACCGAACACGCCGATCGAGCCGGTGACCGTCGTCGGCTCCGCGACGATCTTGTCGGCCGCCGCGGCGATGTAGTAGCCGCCTGACGCGGCGACGCTCGCCATCGACGCCACCACCGGCTTGCCGGCGGCGCGCACCATCATCAGTTCGCGCCAGATGGTGTCGGACGCCAGCGCGGAACCGCCCGGGCTGTCGATGCGCAGCACGACGGCCTTCACGCTCTTGTCCTTGACCGCAGCGCGCAGATGCGGCGCCAGCGTGTCGGGGGTGAGCACGGGTCCACCGGTCATTCCCACGGGCATCGTGCCGGCGCTGCGACGGATCTCGCCCGCGGCGCGGATGACCGCTACCGAAACCGTCTTGCCCTTCGTGCGCTTCTTGCCGGCGCGCTTCTTGTACGTCTGGGCGTACAGCAACGAGGCCTTGTTGCCGACGCGCTGCTTGACGTCGGCGATCGCCTCGTCTGGGAAGGCGATGCGATCGATCAGCCCGGCTTCGAGCGCCTCGCTGGCGCGCAGCGGCCCCTTCGCCGCCAGCGCGTCGAGCTCTGCGGCCTCGACGCCGCGCGCTTCGGTGATGAGGGCGGCGTTGTGGGCCCAGAAGTTGTCGAGCATCCGCTTCGTCTGTTCGCGGTCGGGTGCAGTGAAGCCACGTTCGGTGAATCGGTTGGGCGCCGACTTGTACTTGCCGCGACCGAATACCTCCATGGCCACGCCGGCGCGTGCCAACAGGTCGGGGTAGAAGTTGCCTTCCGCCGACAGGTGCGTGAGCCCGACGTAGCCGCTCTCCTGCACGACGATCTCGCCACACGCCGTCGCCAGCGCGTACGCGCCGTTGGCGGCGCCGCCTTCGCCGAACGAGTCGGCGATGGCGATCGTGAGCTTGCCTGACTTTCGAAACTCGATGATCGCGTCGCGCAGTTCGTCGAGCGTGGCGCGCGGTGCGAGCCCGAAGCGCGGCCGCACGATGAGGCCGGCAATGCGCGAGTCACCAGCCGCGCGCTGCAACACCTCGATGGTCTCGTCGAGCGTCAGTTGCTTGTTCGGGTTGAGCTCGGCCACCTTGCCGCGGGAGCCCGCCTCGCGCGGCGGTTCCCGAAGGTCAAGCTCCAAGATCGTGTTGCGCGCCACGCGCGGCGCGAACGGTCGTACCACGACGCCGATGACGATCAGCGCAACGAAAAGCGCGGCTAGTACCAACGCCGAAGCCCGCGGGTGCCGGCCGACGAACGCCACGAGGGCGATCGCCCCGGTCAGCAGGAGCCCTCCCAACGCGACGAGCAGGAGGTTTTGTGAGAACTTTCGTATCCGCCCCATAGGTGTTACTTAGCGCAGGAGCAGTTCCTGCGCCATCGAAAGTACGACCTCGCTGGCCTCGTTGCGGATCGTCAGCCGTACCTGGCCGCGGCCCCCGAAGTTCACCAACGAGTGCATGTCGAGGAGGTGCCAGTCGGTGATCCGCGCCGGCCGGTGGAACCACACCGCGTGGTCGAGGCTGGCGACTGGGGCGCCCTGGAACTTTTCGAAGTCGTCGTCCCAGTCCATCTTGACCGGGCGCGAACCGGTGCCCGTCCAGTCCGACGCCATGCCGAAGTAGGCGGTGTGCAGGTGGATGTCGTCGCCGATGTCCATCGGCAAACGGAACCACTTGCGCTCGGTCGACTCGTACGTTCCATCGGTGCGCTGCTCGGTCGCGCCCAGGTAGACCGCTTCGAACCCCGCGACACCGAAGCCGCGTTCGCCGTCTTCCTTCGAGGGCAGCGCGCTCGTGTGCGGAAGGTCGTAGCGCCAGCCTCCGTCGGTGTCGGCGGTGAACGAGCCCATGGCTTCGAACACCGACTTGCCGTTCTGCGAGGCCACGAGCCGGCGCGCCGAGTACGAGCGGCCGTCGCGAATCGCCGTGACGAGATATTCGATCGGCACCGCGGGGCTGGCGGGCCGAAGGAAGTACCCGTGCAGCGAGTGCAGTCGGCGTCCCTCGGGCGCGTCGCGGGTGATGGCGGTGATGGCCTGGCCGACGATGGCGCCGCCGAACAACGCGCTGTCGCGATCGTCGACGACCGTGCCCACGTACTCGCCGGGATGCTCTTTCGGCTTGACGCCCGTGAGCAGCGCCAGTTGGTCGACGCGCTCCTTGTCGACGTCCCACTCTTCGTTGTCCCAGGCCATTGCCTGGCAACGCTATTTGAGCGGCGAGTTCGCCGGCCCCTGAATAACGGCGCCATCGCTGTCGAAGCGCGAGCCGTGGCACGGGCAGTCCCACGTGCCGAGCGCGTCGTCCTGGCGCAGGACGCAGCCTTGGTGCGTGCACCGCGGCTCGGGGCGACGCGCGATGCGGTCACCGATCAGGTGGTGTGTCGCCACGCCGCCCGCCTTCACCGCTTCTTTGGTGATCGTGGAACGCACGCGCGTCGAGTCGAACGTCGACGCCCAAGGCCTCGGTGGCGCGTCGGTGATGGCGTCGGTCAGCAGACACGCTGCCACGTAGCCGTTGGTCATTCCCCATTTGCCGAAACCGGTGGCGACCCACAGGCGATGCGATGTCGACTTGAGCCGTCCGATGAACGGGACGCGGTCCGTCGTCACGAGGTCGTGCGTTGCCCATCGGTTCCAGACCTCGATCTCGCCCAGGTGCTTCTCGGCCCACACTTCGAGGTCGGCCCATCGCTGCGCCGTCGCGCCTTCGCCCATGTGATGACCGTTACCGCCCACGATGAGCAACGGCGTGCCGTCCTGCGCGGCGGCCGGCCGCAACGAGATCGTGAAGTCGTCGGCCGACAGGCACATCGTGTTCGGCGCCTCCCCCTGGATCGACATCGCGATGGCGTAGGACTGCATCGGCACCGAGCGGTTCGCCAGCAACATCGGGTCGAGGATCGGCGACTGCGTCGCAATGACCACGTGCTGCGCACGCACCTGATGGCCGTTCTCGAGCTTGACGGTGACCAGACGGCCGTCTTCGTCGATATCACTCACCGACGTGAACTCCGCCACGCCTTCGATCGGCAACGCATCCGCCAGGCCGCGGCAGAGTTGCGCGGGGTTCATGTGGAACTGGTCGCGCAACACGATCGCCGCCTGCACGTCGACAGGGAACCCGATGGTGTCGGTCGACTCGACCGGCAGGCCCGCGGCTTGCGCGGCGCGCAACTCCTCCGCGACGCGACGCACGCCCTCTTCGTTGGCGGCGTAGGTGTACGCATCGGCGCGCGTCGTCGCGCAGTCGATGCCCATGTCGTCGATCAGCGCCGCCAGGTTGCGCACAGCATCGAGCTGGGCGCTGGCGTAGGCGAGCGCAGCCTCGGCGTCACGCGCCGACGCGATCGCACTCAGGGTCGTGCCTTGCAGCGCCGTGACCTTGGCCGTCGTGTTGCGGGTGGCGACGCCGCCGACCAGATCGCGCTCGACGACCAAGACTTCGCGTCCGGCCTGGCGCAGCAGCGTCGCGGTGAGCAGCCCCGCGAGACCCGCGCCGACTACGACGACATCCACCGATCGGTCTTCGGACACCGCCGGGTACTGGCGTTCGAGGCTTTGCGCCCACAACGACGCCGACAACGCGGGTGAGGTCATGCCAAGCGGTACCCGCTGGTGCAGTTCAGTAGAGGATCTCGACCTCGGGACGTGCGTTGACGAACCGCTCGGCGTGGCGATGGTGGTGATGCGACATCGAGATCTGGCGCAACTCGGGAACGGTGAGCAGCGGAGCGAGGCCGTCGCCGGTGATCGCGGTGTCGCGAACGTTGAGGGTGTGAAGCTTCGGATGGAAGGCCAGCGCGCGCAGACCTTCGTCCGTAATCTTCGTGCTGCACAGGTCGAGGTGCTCGAGCGCGCGCAGCGCCGCGATGTGTTCCATCCCGGCATCGGTGATCGCGCACGACGAGAGCGACAGCGACCGCAGCTCTTGCAGCGTGTGCATCGCGCGCGTGGCGGCGTCGGTGATCCGCGTGTGCGAAGCGTTCAGCTCTTCGAGCCGATCGAACCGGCACACCAAGTCGAAGTCGGCGTCACCGACGTGCGTATGGCTGATGTCGAGCAGCCAAAGCGAACCCGGCGCCAGCTCCGAGAGGCCGCTGAGATCGTCGCCCTCGGCCTGAAGGCTGAGTTCGTGACGCGTGGCGTCGGCGAACCGATTCCGCCAGAACGAAGTGGTCTGCAACCGGAAGCCGCGCGGCACGGGGATGTGCGCGCCAAAGACCGTGTCGAACTCTTCGTCCCGCCGGGCCGCGTCGTCGAGCAACCCCATCGCTACATCGCGCGTTGCGCGAGTTGTGGGCGATCGATGATCCGGTAGCGGCGGTCGGACTGGTGCAACCACCCGAGGCGAATGAACGCCGACAGCGCCTTGTTCACACGTTCGCGCGACGCGCCGACCATACCCGCGAGCTCTTCCTGCGTCACGGGCAGCACGAACTCCTCGGCTTCGCCGGCGAGTTCGAGCAGCCGCTTGGCGGTGCGACCCGTCACGTCGAGGAACATCGAGTCGGCGAGTGCGGAGTCGGTCTGGCGCAGCCGGTTGGAGAGCAACTCGACGACGCCCCACAACAGCGCCGGGTGCGCCTCGAGCACGTCGCGTACGACGTGGTACGGAACCACGATCATTTCGGTCGGTTCGAGCGAGCGGGCTTCGGCGGTGCGCGGCTGGCCGTCGAACAACGGCATCTCGCCGAACAAGTCGCCTTCTTCCATCAACGCGACGACCGACTCGCGCCCGTCGAAGGCGCGCTTGGCGATGGCGACTCTGCCGTCGTTCACGACGTACAGCCGATCAGCAGTCGCGCCCTCGGTGAAGATGATCTCGCCGCGGCCGTAGCGGATGGGGATGACGTGGGACGCGAGATCGTCCAGCGACGATCGATCAAAAAAGCGAAAGAGTTCCGCCCCCGCCAACAACTCTGCCGTGTCCATTGCTGACGGTCAGGTTATCTACCGGTGAAACCCCAGGTGGAGCCGAGCGAAAGCGAGGCGACCAGTGGAGACGGGTGGGTGGGCGGTTGGGCAACGGGATGAAAAACCGGTACCCTCGGAAGGCGCCCACGCAGTACTAGTCCTTGGAGAGGCATGCCTACTTTCGACGTTGGTGACAAGGTCGTTTATCCGCACCACGGTGCGGCCGTAATCGAGAAGCGTGAAAAGCGCGAAGCGTTTGGAGAGAAGCGCGAGTACTTAGTACTAAAGGTTGCGTACGGCGATCTGACACTGATGGTCCCCGCGGACAACACCGACGAAGTCGGTCTGCGCGAGGTGATCAACGACGAAGAGGTCGAGGAAGTGTTCGCGGTCCTTCGCAAGAAGGAAGCGCGTATGCCGACGAACTGGTCGCGGCGCTACAAGAACCACGTGGAGAAGCTGAAGTCGGGCGACATCTACCAAGTGGCCGAAGTGGTCCGGAATCTGTCGATCCGCGACAAGGACAAGGGCCTGTCCGCAGGTGAGAAGCGCATGCTGCAGAAGGCACGCCAGATTCTCGTGTCGGAGCTGACCTTCGCCATCGGCGTGTCCGAGGCCGAGGCCGAGGAGCGCCTCGACAGCGAACTGCCGTAAGGCAACCCTCGCCCGATGTCCGTCTGGACCGTGGTTTGCGCCGGAGGCGCGGGGCAGCGGTTCGGGTCGGCAAAGCAATACGCCGAGCTCGCCGGCAAGCGGCTGATCGATCACGCCGTCCACAACGCCGCAGCTGCATCTGACTTCGTCGTGATCGGCGCGCCCGCGGACGACGTCGACGACCTGCGCTGGTCGTTCGCGTCGACCACGATCAAGGTCGTCCCCGGCGGCGTGCTGCGCTCCGACACGGTGCGCTGCGCGCTCGCGGTGATCCCCGTCGACGCTGACGTGATCGTCGTGCACGACGCCGCGCGGCCGCTGGCTCCGCCGTCGCTGTTCCGCGACGTCGTGGCTGCGGTCGAGGCGGGCGCCGATGGCGCGGTGCCGGGGCTGGCGCCGCCCGACACCGTGAAACGCGTCGCCGGCGACGTGGTCGTCGAGACGATCGACCGCTCCGAGTTGGTGCTGGTGCAGACGCCCCAGGCCTTCCGCGGTGACGCGTTGCGTGCCGCGCACGCCGGAGCGCCGGACGCGACCGACGACGCCGCGCTCGTCGAACGCGCCGGTGGCAAGGTGGTCGTCGTGCCGGGCACCCCTGCCGCGAACAAGATCACGACCCCCGACGACCTGATCGCCATGCAACGGTGGTTGCCGTGAACGGGCTCCCGCGCGTCGGACTCGGCTACGACGTCCACCGCTTCGGTGATGATCCGCAGCGCCCGTTCATCCTCGGTGGCGTCACCTTCGAAGGACAGACCGGACTCGTCGGACATTCCGACGCCGACGCCGCGGCGCACGCCATCGCCGACGCGCTCCTCGGTGCGGCCGGGCTCGGTGACATCGGCCAGCATTTCCCCGACACCGACGAGAAATGGAAGGACGCGGACAGCCTCGTCCTCCTGCGGGCGATCGCCATTCGCGTGCAGGCCGCCGGCTTCGAGATCGGCAACGTCGACTGCACCGTCGTGACCGAGGCGCCCAAGCTGGCGCCGATGCGCGACGCGATGGAGAAAAACCTGAGCGCGGCGATCGACGCCCCCGTGACGGTGAAAGCGACGCGTCCCGAAGCGCTCGGCGCCCTCGGCCGTGGCGAAGGCCTGGCGTGCATCGCAGTCGCGTTGATCGTCGAGAGCGATCGCAGCTGATGGCGCCGCGTTCGCCCAGCGGTGGTCGTTCGCGTCCCGGCGCTCGTCGCGGCGGCACGGCGCGCGATCGCGGGCGCGAACGCGACGCCGGCGCGCGGCCACGCGCCATCGACCGCGGCTTAGGCGGACAGATCGTCGCCGGGCGCAACGCGGTGCGCGAACTGCTCGCTGCGGGTCGCCGGCCCGTGCGCGAGGTGTTCTTCGCCGAAGGCATCGATCCCGCACCGGTGCTCGACGACATCGCCACCTTCGCGGCCAAGGCCGGCGTGCCGATCCGCACGTTGCCTCGCGCCCGGCTCGACGCGCTCGCGGAAACCGAAGCACCCCAGGGGGTGGTGGCGCGCGCCGCGCCGTTGCCCGAAGCCGATCTGTCGGCGTTGGCCGCGCCGGCGCGTCCCGGCGGCCCGCCGCCGTTCCTCGTCGCCCTCGACGGCGTGACCGACCCGCACAACCTCGGCGCCATCATCCGCAGCGCCGAGTCGGCCGGCGCCACCGGTCTCGTCGTCACGCGCCATCGCGCGGCGCACGTCACCCCAACGGTCACCAAGGCCGCGGCGGGCGCGATCGAGTACCTGCCCATCGCGGTGGTCCCCGGACTGCCGGCGGCGCTTCAGGAGTTGCAGAGCCGCGGCGTGTGGACGGTCGGGTTGGCGGGCGACGCACCTCAGACTGTGTTCGATCTGCCCGTCGCCGACGGCCCCGTCTGCGTCGTGCTCGGCGCCGAGGGGAGCGGTTTGGGCCGTCTCGTTCGTCAACGCTGTGAGATCGTCGTCGGCATCCCACGGGTGGGCCACACTGAGTCGCTCAACGTCGCCGCGGCGGCCGCTGTCGCCTGTTTTGAGGTCGCGCGCCGCCGGATGGAGTCCGATTCGCGCTAGTTGGTAGCAATCCTGAACAAATTCCTCCCAACAATCACCCTCCGTGGTATTGACCTTCCCAAAGACCATCGGTACAAGGGATTTCAGGGATTCGGGGCATCGGCAGGGGAGCGATGTTTCGGACCTCCATCCACAACAACAGAGTCCTGGAGACACAATCGTGGCGGTCGAAGTGCACGCTCCCCTTCACGAGGACGACGATGACGTCCTCGTAGGGCGGTTCCAGGCTGGGGACATGCAGGCGCTTGACGCCTTGCTCACGAAGTACCGGCGCTTTGCGCGCTCGAAGGTTCGCAACTACTTCCTCGTGGGAGCAGACGCGGACGACCTCGAGCAAGAAGGTCTGATCGGTCTGTACAAGGCGGCGCGGGATTACCGCGCCGACCGCGCGGCAAGCTTTCCGGTGTTCGCCGAAATGTGCATCACGCGTCAGATCATCACTGCGGTGAAGGCGGCGACGCGCCAGAAGCATCAGCCGCTCAACGGCTACGTGTCGATATCGACTCCGCTGAACCTCACCGACGACGGGGCCGATCCGCGGGACGAGTTGCTGCGCGATCACACCATCACTGATCCGGCCGACGTTGTCGCCGACGTCGACCAAGCAGATTCGGTGCAGGCGGCGATCGCGCAGCTCCTCTCGTCGCTCGAGATCGAGGTGCTGAAGCTGTACGTCGAAGGCGCGAGCTACGCCGAGATCAGCTTGGCGCTCAACCGCCACACCAAAGCCGTCGACAACGCCATCCAGCGCATCAAGCGCAAGGTCGAAGGCGTCCTCGCCCAGCGGGCGAAGACCGAGCAAGCCGAGTACGAGCAACTCGCGTCGTAGTCGCGCGTCGGTAGGCTCTCCGGCGTAACTCGCCGGATTAGCTCAGTCGGCAGAGCACCTCTCTTGTAAAGAGGATGTCGTCGGTTCGATTCCGACATCCGGCTCCAAAGTGCGCGGATTCTTACGCAGTGCCGTACACTTTGGGACCCGTGGCCGACCGGGGGCGTGGCGCATGCCGGTGGCACCAGCGGGGGGGATGACGTGGCACGAACCGAAGAAGAACGCGTAGCGCACGTCTGGCTGCGCCTTGGCTTCGGGCCCGCACCTGGCGACGTCGGCGCCGGTATTGCGCAGGGTGGTGCAGCTGCGGTCGTCGACGACCTGCTCGCACGCCCGGCGACCACGCCAACCGCGTGGGGCTGGCCGGCGGAACAGAACGACGGCCAGGACATCCTGCGCCTCGTCAACCGCCTCTTCGAACTCTGGGCGACGAAGCCCGGCGCCGTGCAAGAACGGATCTCGTGGATCCTGAACGGCCTTCTCGTCGCGGGATACGGCGGCCAGGTGCAGTTCGGCGAGATGCGCGCGCACTTCAATCGCCTGCGGTCCTGGCCGACGGCGTCGTACCGCAGCCTGCTCAGCAACGTGGTCGGTTCCGCGGCGATGCAGATCTATCTCACCGGGATCAACAGCATGCCGCCGCACGCGAACGAGAACCTCGCGCGCGAATTGATGGAGCTGTTCAGCCTCGGGGTCACCAACCCGCGGACGGGCGCCCTCAACTACACCGAAGCCGACGTCAAAGAAATCGCGCGCGCACTGACGGGTTACAAGTTCGACACCAGCAGCCGCGCGCTGTCGTTCTCGAGCGCGAACTGGGATAGCGGCACCAAGACGTTCCTCGGAGCCGATCGTGGCGCTGCGAAACTCGCCGACGTCGTCAACGCCGTCGCGACGCACGACAGTTTCCGCTTCTTCGTACCGCAGCGCTTCTACCGCGAGCTGATCGGCTTCGACCCGTCGCCGTCTGCGCTCGACGACATGGCCGACGTGTGGTCGCCCGACGGCAACCTGCAGGCGCTCGTGTCGCACATCGCGCACCGACCGGAGTTTCTCGCCGACACCACGATCGGCAACCGCGTGAAGTCACCGGTGGAGTTGCTCGTTCGTGCCGTACGCGTACTCGGCAAGGCAGACCTATGGACCGTGCACTCGTGGATGATGAGCCGGCAGCTGCACCAACGACCGGAGTTGCCTCCGAACGTGTCGGGTTGGGAAGGAAGCAACTGGCTCTCGCCCGGCCACATCGTTGTGTGGTCCGACGTCGCCCAAACGCTGTGCACGTCAGACCGCGGCGCGTCCTTTGACGGCACGCGGTACGAGGTGCCGGCGACCGAGCGCAACGTCAACCTGCGCGCCTTCTACGAAACCGCGGATCGCTCGACGGCGGCCGACATCGCCTTCGAGATGGCCGGGCTGTACGACGTGTCCGCCGAAACGCGCAGTGCAGTCGACGCATTCGCCAACGCGCAATCCACGGCCGGCGAACCCTGGTCGTGGGAACGGGCGTGCGGAGTGATGCAGATGGTGTTCATTAGTCCCGAGTTCTTGGTGGGTTGACGACATGACAACGCGCACGTCCCGTCGTCGGTTCCTCATGCAGGTCGGCGGTGCCGCGGCCGCGGGCGTCACGACGCCGCTGTGGCTCGACTTGATCCAGCGAGGTGGCCTTCCGTTCGCGTGGGGCAGCGGCGAGTTCGACACGCTCCCTGTTGGCACGCCGGTGTGTGTGCACATCTCACTCGACGGCGGCAACGACTACCTGAACACGCTCGTCCCGATCGGGGACCACTGGTACCAGGACGCGACGTACGGTCACGGAAGCCTTGCGCTCACGTCGAGCGAGACGACGGCACTGAACGACTCGCCGTACCGCCTGCACAACAAGCTGTCGTGGCTGGCGAACCGTTGGAACACCACCGGTGACGTCGCGTTCGTTCTCGGCGTCGGCAACAACCTTCGCGACTTCAGCCACTTCGAATCGACGCGCTACTGGGAAACCTCCCGCGTCGACCTGTCCGGGCGGACCGGTTGGCTCGGCCGCTACGCCGACGCGACGCGTGCCGACAACGCTGTCGCCAGCGTCGCCATCTCCGACCTGCGGCTCGAAGCGATGCCGGCCCACGCGGCCGCGCTCGTCGTGCAGGAGTGCTCGACGTTCGCGTTCCAGACGGGGTCGGTCAGCAGCGACACGTTCGCCGCCGGCGCGCGGCAAATGGCCACGATCACCGGCACCGACCGGCGAGCCCAAGTTGCACAGGTGATGAATACGGCATTCGACGTCGCCGACCGCGTTGCCGGCGCCGACGATCCCGCCTTGACGGCCACCAGCACGGGCTACGCGAGCTATCTCCCGCTGACGAAGAGCCTCATCCAGGCCGCACTGCTGATCAGAAACGGACTTCCGGCGCAGAGCTACGCCGTCGGCTTCAACGGCTTCGACAGCCACGTCGGACAAAAGCAGATGCAGAACGATCGGTTCACGGAGCTCAACGACGCACTGACGCACTTCTTCGCGGCGATGAACGGCCACGAGCGACAGAACGACGTGTTCGTGTTGATCACCTCGGAGTTCGGGCGGCAGATGTCGGTCAACAAGAACGGCGGTACCGATCACGGCCAGGCGGGCATGGCGATGTTCATCGGAGGTGGCGCCCAGCGCGGCGTGTTCGGCGAGCCACCGACGCTCGATCCCGGCGGCGCGACGCGGCCGAACCGCGTCAGCGACGCACTGAAGCCCACGGCCGACTTCCGCAGCGTGCACGCAACTGCGCTGAATCGCCTGGCGAAGGGCGACACCAACGTGGCCGCCTCCGTCCTCGGCGCGCGGTACGAAGACTTCGGGGTGTTCAACGGCCCACCTCCGACGACGACCACGACGGTTCCCGCGTCCACGACGACGAGCACCACCGCGCCGAAGACAACCACGACAACTGCGCCGTCCGGGCTGTTGGGCAAGCTCGGGCACTAACGTCTCAGCGGCTGGGGAGCCACGACACACCAACTGGGGGAAACGAAATGAAGCAACGCCGTCTGCACCTGAACACGGAACACCTGAGCGAGCTGACGCCCGACGAGCTGACCGTCGTCGCCGGTGCGGTCAATCAGCCCACGCCCGTCATCAAGACGCTGCCGGTGGCGAACTGCTTGCTCGGTCCCACGCATCAGGGCACGTGCTACTGCCCCCCGCCGATGGACTGAGGCGGCGTAGCCGTCAATACCGGCTTGCTGCTACACCCCTGTGGCAGGCTGGATACGTGGAGTTGAATGCGGAAGACCGCGCACTGTTGGCCTTCGAGTGCACGTGGTGGACGGAACCGGGTTTGAAGACGGAGCGCATCCGTCGGGAGCTCAAGATGACGTCGTCGAAGTACTACAAGCGGTTGTCCGAGCTGATCCAGACGCCCGAGGCCCTCGAATTCGATCCGTTGTTGATTCGGCGATTGCGGAAGCGTCGCCTCGACGACCACGCGCTCGGCACGGCAAGTGAAAGGCCCCAGCGGTAGTGGCGCGTCCGAGCGGAGCAACCGTGCACGTCGGCAAGGCGGCGGCGTTGATCGTGATCGCCCTCGCGCTTGGCTTCGTCGTGCTCAACGACAAAGGGTCGAGCGGATTCACGTCGGTCGCGGCGGCGCACTCGGTGCACGACAACTTCACCGAGACGACGTTGCGTCACGACCTGACGACGACCACGCTGGCGGCCGCCGCCGAGCGCCAGCCGGGGCAGATCAAGGTGATCGCCATCAACGCCACCGGCACGAAGGGCAAGGCGGGAGCCGCCACGACCAAGCTGCGCAACGCCGGCTACAACGCGCTGGCGCCGGGCAACGCCACGGCTTCGGTGACGGCGTCGCATCCGGCGTCGGTCGTGTACTACGCGGTGGGGTACAAGCCCGAGGCGTTGACGGTCGCCGCGCTCTTCCAACTGCCCGACTCTGCCGTGCGCGAGTTGCCCAACCCGTCGCCGTCGCCCGACATCAAGCCCGACGCCAACATCGCGGTGCTGGTCGGCACGGGCATCGCGCTCTAACGGCGCACGCGCTCGAGCAGCGCCGCTAACGCCACCGCTGCGTCAGCAGGGCTCGGCAGAACGAGATCGGCTATCTGGGCGAATCGTCTCGGTCCTTCGAGGCTGTCGACGAACACGGCCGTGGCCGGGACGCCGGCGTGCGCGCGCATCTCTTCCACGGCAGGAATGTCGACGAGGTCGTCACCGAAGAATGCGATTGCACGAGGCCGGTGTTCGTCGATGAGCTCGCGCATGGCGTCGCCCTTGTCGAGCTCGATCGGCGGGCGCAGTTCGACCGAATACCGCGTGTCGTGGGCGATCAGCCCCGTATCGCGCGCGGCGTCGGCGCAGAACCGGCGGATCCACTCCTCAGCGGTAGGCGACGTCCGGTAATGCAGAGCCAGCGCCAGACCCTTGCGCTCGATGACGACGTCGTCGGGCGCGTCGGCAAGCGCGCGCGCCTCCATCTCCGCGATCTGCGCGCGCCACTTGCCCGACTCCGTGTGCGGGACAACGTCGCTGCCGCGCAACCGCTCGTGGCCGTGCAAGCCGATGAACTCGACGCCGTGGTCGGCCAGCGGCGTCGTGCGCTCGACCAACCAGTCGACGGGACGCCCGGTGATGAAGGCGACGCGTAGGTAGCTCGCGAGTTCGCGCAGCGTGTCGACGACACCGGCGACAGCCACCGCATCGGCAGGGTGGTCGACGATCGCCGAAATCGTCCCGTCGAAATCGAGCACGAGCAGCGCGTCGGGAGCGTGATCCACGAGCGGTTGCAGGGCGGGGGGCATCGGCGCGGCCATCGGCCTCGCTAGCTTTCCATGCGATGTTGCGTCGATCGGTCACTGCGCTCGTCGCCGTTGTCGTTGCTGCGCTGCTCGCCGCCGCCTGTTCGGACCCCGCAGTGCGCGTGTCGTACCGACCGAAGGTGGGAACGCGCACGATCTACGAGCTGCGCGTGACGACGACCTCCCACACGCGGCTTGTCGGTGAACCGCGGAAAGACCGGCACGATTCGTACGTCTTGCGGTCCGATCAACGCGTGCGCCGCGCCGAGCCCGGGGCCGACACGCAGGTGGCCGTGCGCCTCAGCGGCGCGGGCCAGAAGCAGCGGGATTTCGTCGTGCGCCTCGACCGCGCCGGACAGCTGGCGACCGTCGAGACCGTCGAAGGTGTCCCGAGCACCGCGTTGGGCAGCCTCGGCATCAGCGAGTTGCTGCCTTCCGCCGCGGGCGCGCTTCCGCGCGTGGCGCTGCGACCCGGCGACCGTTGGCGCATCAGCCAACGGCTCCGCTTCGGCGCGGCGCCGACAGCGCGCCTCGTCGGTTGGGGCCGTCTCGCCAGCCTCGGCGTGTCGAAGGGCACGAAGTTGGCGGTGGTCGACACCGAGGTCGGCGTTCCCGTCGACCGAACCACCGACCTCGACACCGGCGGGACGAGCCGGCTCATCGGTTCGGTGCACACCACGATGCACGTCGTGCAGCGCGTCCGCGACGGCGTCGTGTTGCAAGCCCGCGCCCACAGCGTCGGGCGATACGAACTCACGCTGTCGTCGCCCGCGGATCTCGCGGCTCCGCCCGTCACGGGCACGCTCACGGTGAGCGTCACGTCGATCACCAAGGCGCGTTAAGCGCGCGCGGCGGCGATCTGCTTCTGCAGCCACTCCGCGGGCGTGCGCGCGGTGGCGACGGCGTAGAGCGTCTCGTAGCGCTCGTGGCGCTCTTGCGGATCGAGGCTGAGCGCCTGATGCAACGCCTCGGCCGTACTCACGACGTCGAAGGGGTTGACGACGATGGCTCCCGCGGGGCCGAGTTCGTCCCAGGCGCCGGCTTCACGCGACAGCACGAGAGCTGCGTCGCGGTCGTTGATCGCCGTTCCTTCGTACGCCACGAGATTGAGGCCGTCACGAATCGGGTTCACCAGGAACACGTCGGCGGAACGTAGGCCGGCGACGGAGCGGGCGAAGTCGTCGTTGGTGTCGAGGAACACCGGCGCCCACTCGTCGGTGCCGAACTCGCGGTTGAGCGAGTCCGCGGCCTCGACGACGTCGTGGTGCAACTGCTGATACTCGGCGAGCGACTCGCGGCTCGGATAACACATCGCCACGAGACACACGCGGTTGCGCCACTCGGGGTGTGACGACAGCAACTCGCGGTACGCCCACAACCCGCGCAGCAGGTTCTTGGACGGTTCGATGCGGTCGACGCGCACGATGCACTTCCGGTCGCCGACCGCCGCCCTGAAGATCGCCATCTCGCGCGCGCACTCGGGGCTCGCTGCCACCTTCGCCACTTCGTCGTGATCGGCGGCCGCGGGTGCGACGAAGGTGCGAGGCATCCGCACTGCGCGCGTCGCCGCATGGGCGCGCCAGCACCCCTCGAACGCGCTCGCCCAACGCGGCGCGTGGAAACCGCACGCGTCGGCGCCGCCCATGCCGAGCAGCAACTCGTCGACGATGTCGTCGGGAAGGAGACCGAGCAGCGCCGGGTCGACCCACGGCGTGTGCGTGAAGTGCGCGATGCGGACGTCGGGGCGCAACTCGCGAACCATCGCCGGCACGAGCGCCATTTGGTAGTCGTGCACGAGCACGGTCGCGTTCGGTTCCGCGGCGTTCGCCGCGGCCGTCGCCAGTGCCCGGTTCATCTCACGGAACGACTCCCACGCGGCGCGGAACGTCGAGTCGAGCCGCGGGCGGTGCGCGCTGTCGAACATGTGGTGATGCCAGAACCACAGCGTCTCGTTGGCCACCACGTTGTAGGCGGCGGCGTACGTCTCGGCGGCGACGTCGACGAGGCGAACGCGGTAGCCCTCGGAGCGCAACTCGCCCTCGGGGTCGGCCTTCTTCGACGCCGCGCGATCGGCGTCGCTCATCGTCGCTGCGATCCACACGACATCGTCGCCGCGGACGCCGCCGCCGAGCGTTGACACCAAACCACCACCGGCGCGGCCGGCGACGGGCTCACCGTTTTCGTCGAAGTGAAACGCGACAGGTCCGCGATTCGACACGACGATCAAAGGGGCAGTCACGACTTGGGCCACGATAACGGTGTGCCCCGCGTGCTAGCTGCCCTAGACAAATTCCGCGGCACGGCCACGGCGCCCGAAGTCGTGGCCGCCGTGACGCGCGGCGCGCGCGACGCGGGCTGGACCACCGACGGCGCGCCGATGTCCGATGGCGGCGAGGGAATGCTCGACGTGTTCGGTGGTCCCAACCGGACAACTGACGTCACGGGTCCCCTCGGTCGCATCGTGTCGGCGGCGTGGCGGCTGGACGGCAACACGGCCGTCATCGAGTCCGCGCGCGCCTGCGGACTCACGCTCGCCGGCGGCCCCGAGCACAACGACCCCGTCAACGCCACGACGGCCGGCGTCGGCGAGTTGCTCACTGCGGCGCTCGACGCCGGCGCTCGCCACGTCATCGTCGGTCTCGGAGGGTCAGCCTCGACTGACGGGGGACTCGGGGCGTTGCGCGCCGGGCCCAGGCCCGGACGAATGAAAGGCGTCGACCTCGTCGTGGCGTGCGACGTCGAGACGCTGTTCGTCGACGCCGCGCGCGTGTTCGCTCCACAAAAGGGCGCAAGCGACAAGCAAGTCGAGCTGCTCGAGCGTCGACTGGCGAGCCTCCAGGAGGGCTACCGCGACGACTACGGCGTCGAGATCGCCGACGTCATCGGCGGCGGCGCAGCCGGCGGGCTCGGCGGCGGGCTGGTGGTGCTCGGCGGCAAGATCATGCCGGGCGTGAAGGCGGTTGCCGAACACCTCGAACTCGACGATCGCATTGAAGCGGCTGACCTCATCGTCACCGGTGAAGGCTTCCTCGACGGCGCGAGCTTCGCCGGCAAAGTCGTCGGTGGGCTCGTCGAGCGCGCCGAGTGGGCGGAGACGCCCGTGCTGGTGATCGTCGGCGACGCGGACGACGAAGGGTTGGCAGCTGCGGCCGCGTCCGCGTCGCCACCGACGGTCGTGTCGTTGACCGAGCGCCACGGCGCCGAAGCGGCGCGTGCTGACACCGAAGCCCTGATCGAACAAGAGGTCGCGCGCTACCTCCGCGGCCTTTAACCCTCCGGGGTAATCGGATCGCCGACGATCGCAGGGCGTTCGTGCGGCGCGGCGCCCGCCGTCGCCACACCGGCGCGATTGAGGATGACGCGCAGTACCTCGACGGCCATCGGTTTGAGTTGGTGCATCGGCCGGTTGCGATGGGCGCGCGCCGCGACGCTGACCTCGCCGATGGCGTCGGCGCCGTAGCGCGCCGCGATGTCGAGCAGGAGGCCGACGTCGACTCCATAGCCGTCGACGAATCCGACGCGCTCGAGCGCGCCGCGGCGAATCGCCACTTCGCCGGCGAGCGGCTGGCGCAGATGCGCCAGGCTCGGGAACAGGAGCGCCAGTGCCGGCCGGGCCGTCAATTCGGTGACGCGTCCACCTTCGCCCGGCTGATCACCGAGCGGCCGGTCATACGCGGCGCGAACCATCATCAGCGACGCGTCGGCGCGCAACGCGTGCACGAGCGACGCCGACGTTTCCGCGCGGGGGTTGGTCACGTCGCCGTCGAGGAACAACACGATGCCGCCGATCGTCTCGCGCACGCCTGTCCACAACGCCGCGCCTTTGCCGCGTCCGAGCGACGGCACGACGCGGGCGCCCGCCGCTTCGGCTTCGGTCGCAGTGGCATCGCTCGATCCGTCGTCAACCACGACAATCTCCGCATTCGGCGCCCCGGCGAGCGCGCACTTCACCACGGCCGCCACGGTTTCCGCCTCGTCGCGCGCCGGGATCACAATCGAGATGTCGGTTGCCACGACGAACAGTCTTGCCGATACAATTGCGGCACTTATCCAGAGCGGTGGAGGGTTCGGGCCCTGTGAAACCGCGGCAACCAGCACAGATACAAGTGCCAGGTGCCAATGCCCGATTCGATGAGAGGGATTTCGGATGAACTTTCTTGAGGCGCTTCGGTGCCGTGAGTGCGGCAAGACCTATCCGGTCGCGGCGCTGCACGTGTGCGAGTACTGCTTCGGTCCGCTCGAGTGCACGTACGACTACGCGGCGGTTGCGGCGAACGTGACGCGGCAGTCGATCGAAGCCGGGCCGAGCACGATCTGGCGTTACCAGGCGCTGCTGCCCGCCGACGCGCCGGGCGCCATCGATCTCGGTGCCGGCTGCACGCCGCTGGTGCGCGCTGAGCGGCTCGCGTCAGAACTCGGCCTCGGTGAACTGTGGCTCAAGAACGACACGATGAACCCGACGGGGTCGTTCAAGGATCGCGTCGTGTCGGTGGCGTTGGCGAAGGCGCGCGAGCTCGGCTTCAAAGTGGCGGCGTGCCCGTCGACCGGCAACCTCGCCAACTCCGTCGCCGCGCACGCAGCGCGGGCGGGCATGCGCTCGGTGGTGTTCGTACCGAAGGACCTCGAGCCCGCGAAGATCGCGATGACTGCGGTGTTCGGCTGCACGCTCGTCGCCGTCGACGGCACCTACGACGACGTCAACCGGCTGTGCGCCGAGCTCACCGACGACCACGAAGACTGGGCGTTCGTCAACGTCAACGTCCGCACGTACTACGCCGAGGGTTCGAAGACGCTGGCATTCGAGACCGCGGAGCAACTCGGTTGGAAAGCGCCCGACCACGTCGTCGTGCCGATCGCGTCGGGATCGCAACTCACGAAGGTGGCGAAAGGTTTCCGCGAGCTGCAGCAGGTCGGTCTCATCGACGAGTCGGCGGTGCGCATCAGCGGTGCGCAGGCGCTCGGGTGCTCACCGGTCGCGACGGCCTTCGAGAGCGGCGCCGACGCCATCAAGCCCGTCCGCCCCGACACGATCGCCAAGTCGCTCGCCATCGGCAATCCCGCGGACGGCTGGTACGCGCTCGACGAGGTCCGCAAGAGCGGCGGCGCGATCGCGTCGGTCACCGACGACGAGATCCGCGACGGCATTCAATTGCTCGCGCGCACCGAAGGCATCTTCGCGGAGACCGCCGGTGGTGTGACGGTGGCGACCCTCGCCAAGCTGGCGGCGCAAGGCGTCGTGCGCGGCGACGAGCGCGTCGTGGCGATGATCACCGGCCACGGACTCAAGACCCTCGACGCCATCACGGACCGCCTCGGACCGAGCTTCACAATTTCGCCCACTCGCGCTGCCTTCGAAGCGGCGTTCACGCAGGAGGACTAACCGCGCGATGGCTACCACCGTTCGCATCCCCACCCAGTTGCGCCCGATCGCCGACGGCGCCAGCGAGCTCACCGTCGAAGGCACGACCGTCGGCGAGGTGTTGAAGGCGCTCGACGCCGCCCACCCCGGCTTCGCCGAGCGCCTTTTTGACGACGAAGGGAACCTGCGCCGGTTCGTGAACGTGTTCCTCGCCGAGGAGGACGTGCGTTTCCTCGACGGGCTCAACACGCCCGTCGTCGCCGGCCAAACGCTGTCGATCGTTCCCGCGGTCGCCGGCGGGTAGACGCCCGCGCGACGCGCGGGCATGAAAAGCTGACGTCCCGTGGAGGCGGGGACGATCACGGAGGTGGAACCCGAACGCTCGACGTTCGACGCGCGACCCCTCTTCGTCCTCGGGTTCATGATCGCGGTGTACGTGGTCGTGTTCGGCACGCTCACGTGGCGCCAGCAATCGAACTTCGGCACGTTCGGTTTCGACATGGGGATCTACGACCAGGGCATTTGGCTCGTCAGTCACTTCAAAGAGCCGTTCGTCACGGTGCGCGGCCTCAACTACTTCGGGCACCACGTCAACCTGATCACGCTGCTGTTCGTGCCGGCGTACTGGCTCGGCGCGGGACCGCACTTCCTCTACGTCGTCGAAACGCTCGCCATGGCCGCCGGCGCGATTCCGATTTGGCTGTTGACGCGGGACAAGACCGACGCGTGGACCGCGCTGGTGCCTGCGGGTGCGTACCTGCTCTATCCGTCGCTCGAATGGATCAACTGGTGGCACTTCCATCCCGATGCGTTGATCATCACGCCGCTGCTTTTCGCGTGGTGGTGCGCGTCGCGACAGAACTGGCGTGGCTTCATGATCGCGGTGGCCGCCGCGCTGCTGGCGAAGGAAGACGCGGCGCTCGCCGTGTTCGTCATGGGGATCGTGCTCGTCGTCCGGGGCGAGCGAAAGTGGGGGCTGCGGACGTTGGCCGCGGGTGTGCTGTGGTTCCTCGTGGCGACGCAGCTCATCATCCCCATCGCCAACGGTGGGAAGGAGGCGTTCTACGAGGAACTGTTCCCGGGCTACGGCCATTCGATGAAAGAGATCCTGTGGACGCTGGTGCGTCACCCGAGTCGCACGTACCGCTTCGCCGTCCTGACCGACCGCCTGAAGTACTACCGGCAGCTGCTGTATCCCGTCGCCGGTCTCGGATTGGCGGCGCCGCTCGTCTTGCTGATCGGCGGGCCGCAGTTGTTGGTGAACGTGGTCTCCGCGCATCAGCCGACGCACGACA
>JBEEFV010000023.1:0-18681 GCA_041166405.1 Actinomycetota bacterium
CGACGCCGCGCGCAAGCTGCGCGGCGTCGCCCTAAAACATGCTGTCGAGCAAGCCCGTCGCAATGACCTCGTCACGTGGCACGACCTCATCGCTTGTGTTGCCGCGCACGCCCGCTCGGGTCGCCACGGAGTTCGTCGCCTGCGTGAGGTGATCGCGACGGGCGCCGAGGTCGACGAAATCACCGAAACCGACAGCGAGTTGGCTGCCGTCGGTGTGTTGGTCGAGCACGGGTTCGGCGTTCCTCGCCTCCAGCGCAAAGTGTTCGACGACGAAGGTCGTCTCGTCGCGAACATGGACATCGCGTACGACACCGACCGAGTCGACTTCGAGATCGACGGGCCGGTTCACCTCGACCCCGCGGTGCGCCTCCGGGACGAGGCTCGGGACCAGGAGGTGCGTCGACGCTTCGGATGGACGGTGAGGAGGATCTGGTACGAGATTCCTGTCCGCGATCCGCGCCTATTCCTGGCGATCGTGCGCGAGACGTTCGCGGAGGCCCGCGCCAAGAACTCTTGTGATGTTCCGTAAGGGTCTTCTTGTCAAAACATCACAAGAATCGCTAAGCGGCTGTAACTGGCGGTCCCGTCGTCGTCGGGCCCGAGCCGGTGGTGCTTGTTGGCGGGTGAGTGGTCGACGTCGTGGGGTGCGACGTGGTGGACGTCGGTTTCTTGACCGTGGTCGTGGTGCGGCCGGTCTTTGAGGTGGTGGTCGTGTCGAAGAACTCGGTCGTCGACGTGGTCGTCGTCTGCTGCGTGCGGTCGCAGATGCAGCTGGCGCCGGCGAGAATTTCGATCTGCTTGTGCGTGTGAACGTCGACAACCTTGAAGCTGTCGACCTCGCGCCCCCCGGCCGTGACGACGACGAGCTTGGTCTTGTCGAACGCGTCCCACTCCGTACCGCGGTACTTGGGTGAGCCCGCCGGCGTCGGTGGCGTGAGCGGACTGAACGACGCGCACCGGACGCGCGGCTCGCCGAGCCGGTCGATCATCACGGCGGTGCCGCGCTCGAGCACCGCCTGGAACGCCTTGGCGCGGCCGCCCGACAAGCCGTGGTCGGTGACTCGGGTGTCTGATTGCAGGATCACCGAGGTCAGTTCGCCGACGTAGGTCGCGACGTCCTCGGTGGCGAGCTTCGAGCCGCCGCTCCACGACAGATCAGCGTCGCCGTTCAGCGCGTCGACCCACGCCTGTGCCTTGTCGTCGTGGTCGACGAGCGCGTTCGCTCCCGTCGTGGCGTCGCACGCTTGCTGTGATCCCGACCCGGCGTACAGCCCCGGAGTCGTTCCGGCGACCGACCGCAGACCCTGCGTGGAGGAACCGCCCGTGGCGCCGCCGCCGGTCACCGCGGGGACGGGTGCCAGCGCGACGCTTTGCGTGAAGGCGTTCGGGCCGACGTCGTCGAGCGGCTCGAGGAAGACATCGCCCGACTTCGGGTTCGTGCGGTCGCCGGCGTCGGATGAACCGGAGCTCTTGTTGCACGCGCCCGCGAGCAACGCGGCGACGACGAACAGCACAACAACAGCGACGCGGGGCCGACGCATTCGCAGCAACCTAGATGGTGCCGTCCTTGACGGCTTGGATGATCCACGGCACGACCTCGTCGAGCATCTCGTCGAGCGTCGTCGTGGCTTCGAAGCCGAGCACGCGCTTGGCCTTCTCGGTCGACGGGACGCGCTTGGCCACGTCGTGTTCGAAGCCGGGATCGCTGACGTATGCGAACGGCTTGCTGCCGCCGTGCACCTTGTTCCAGATGACTTCGGCCAACTGCAGCACGGTCGTCGACTCCGACGTCGACAGGTTGAAGTCGTCGTTCAGCGCGTCGGGGTGCGCCATCGCTTCGACGATGCCTCGCGCCAGGTCACCGCCGTAGGTGTAGTGCCGCACTTGCTGGCCGTCGCCGAGGATGTGCAGCGGGTCCTGGCCCTTGACGGTCTTCTGCACGAGGTCGGGCACGACGTGGCTCATCGCCAGCTTCACGTTGCCCGACATCACGTCGACGTCACCGAGGGCGCGCCGCTCGCCGATGCCGACGCAGTTGAACGGCCGCACGATCGTGTACGGAAGCTGGTACTGATCCCACGCGGCGCGGGCGAAGTATTCGACGGCCAACTTCTGGAAGCCGTACGACGACAGCGGCGGCGGGATCTTGCGCTCGTCGCCCTCGGCCGACGGCCAGTGGTCCGTCGATTCGAACACCATCGACGAGCTCATGTACGTGACCTTCTTCAAACGCCCGGCTTTGTGCGCCTCGATGGCGGCGTCGCACGTCGAGCCCATGATGCGCTCGTTGATGGCGAGCAGGTCGTAGGCGTACGTGTGGAAGTACGAGATGCCACCGATGAGCGCGGCGCCGGCGATGACGTAGTCGACGTCCATCGTGAGGCGCGTCATCAGGTCGATGTCGCGGCAGTCGCCTTCGACGAACGTGTAGTTGGCGTCGCTGTCGTAGCTCTTGGTGACCTTGCCGTACTTGCTGAGATTGTCGATGCCGACGACGCGGTAGCCGCGCGACAGCAGCTCTTCGACGATGTATCCGCCGATGAAGCCGGCCGAGCCGGTGACGAGAACTGACTCGGTCAAGAGGTTTCCTTTCGCGCGGTCTTAGCGCGCACTTGTTGAGCGTCGAGTTGCGGGCCGAACGCGAAGCGGTACCAGCGCAGGTAGCGCGGCAACCACGCGGCCATCTTGAAGTTGCTCACACCGAGCGTGCGGTCGAGCCAGATCGTGGGTAGCTCGGCGACCGGCAAGCGCAACCGCCGCGCCTTGGCGACGAGTTCGAGGCCGACCTCGAATCCGTCGTCGCTGTCGATGCCGACTTCTTGCACGAACTTGCGGTTGTACGCCTTGAACGAGTTCGTGGCGTCGTGCGTGCCGACGCGTGCCAACGTGTGGAGCGAACGACCGGCGAACCGCGAGAGGAAGCTCTTGAAGACCGGGCCGCCGACCTGTTGGCCGCCGCGCATGTACCGCGACGCCGCCGCGATCACCACGCCGCGCTCGACGAGGCGCGTCAGCTGATCGATCTGCTGCGGGTCGTCGCAGCCGTCAGCCATCGTGACGACGACGACGTCGGCGCGCGCCGTGTCGATGCCGAAGCGAATGGCGCGGGCCGGGCCGCGTCCGTACGTGTTCACCGTCGGCAGCAAGCGCGGTTCGGTGTGCGCGTACTTTTCGAGGTACGGCATCGTGGAGTCGTCGGGGCTGTCGACGACGACGAGCACCTCGCACGGAAGCGTGATCGCTTCGAAGATCCGATCGAGGTGCGGGAGGATCGCGTCGCCCTCCTCGTACGCCGTCACCACGACGGAGACGCGCGGCTCCGCCGAACTCATATGAGCGTGCCGTTGCCGGTGAAGCCCCACACGTCGACGAGCGGCGTCTTCGTGCCGAGGTCGCGGTATTCGGGATGCGGCGCGGCGAGCACGAGGACGTCGGCCTCGCGCAGAACGTCGTCGAGCGGCACGAGCGACGGATCGGTCGTGACGTACGGGTCGGTGCACACGACCTTGCGCGCCTTGAAGCGCAAGATGCGGCGCAGCTTGTAGGCGAGCGAGTCGCGCACGTCGTCGCTGCCGCCCTTGAACGCCATGCCGAGCACGCCGACGGTCGAACTCGCCAGGTCGAACGAGTCCTCCATCTTCGACACGATGTACAGCGGCAGGCCCTCGTTCACCAACATCGACGCGTGGCCGAGCACGAAGTTGTTGTTGTTGAACGCCGCCAGCTGCATCGTGTCCTTGAGCAGGCACGGCCCTGCGGCGAGCCCCGGCCCAGGGAGGTCGGCGGCGCGCGGGTAGTCGAAGGTCATCGCGGCGCGGATGCGGGCGAAGTCCAGGCCGAAGTCATTCGCGATCATGAACAGCTGGTTGGCGGTGGCGAACTTGATGTAGCGCCACGTGTTGGTGAACAGCTTGGCGAGTTCGGCTTCCTCCGGCGACAGCGGCACCGTCGACGCCGTCAGCGCACCGAAGAGCTTCTCGGCGCGCGCTTGGCCGGTCTGGCTGCGGCTGGCGACGATCTGGGGGAGGTCGAACAGCTCTTTCAGCGCGGCGCCTTCGGCGATGCGTTCGGGGCAGAACGCCACCTCCACGCCGACGCCGAGGCGTTCGATCATTCGCTCGACCATCGCGGTCACGCCGGGATACAGCGTCGAGCGAAGCACCAGCAGCTGCCCGTCGCGCAGGTGCGGCGCCAGCGCCTCGATGGCGTCGGGCACGGCGGTGGGTCGCGGGTCGAGGTGCTCGTCGACAGGGGTGCCGATGACGACGATGACGTGCTCGGCGCGAGCGACGTCGGACGCGTCCATCGTGGCGACGAGGTTCTCACCGACGCGGCCGAGCACTTCCTCGGCGCCGTCCTCCTGGAACGGCATCTCACCGTTGGCGACCTGGCCTACGGCGCGCTCGTTGACGTCGTACAGCGCGACGGATAGGCCGCGGTCGGCGAAGGCCAGTCCTAAGGGCAGCCCCACCCGTCCGCAGCCCCCGACGATGACTAGGTCCAAGTCGAAAGGCACCGATCGATTCTAAAGGAACGCCCGATGCGGGCCTTGTGTTGACGGGGCAGCAAGTATGTCGGCCGTGGTGAGGCCTGCGAAGACTTGGACGTGGGTGCACGTCGCGTCGTTGGCCGCCGTGCTGGTCGTGCTCACGCTGGCCTGCCGCGGCCAGTGGTTCTTCGGCGACGAGTGGGATTTCATCCTCTTCCGCGGCCTGCACCATCCGATCTGGGGGCTCCTGCGGCCCCACAACGAGCACTGGAGCACGCTGCCGATCCTGTGGTGGCGCGCCACGTACAGCGTGTTCGGGTTGCGCAGCTACTGGCCCTACTTGTTCGGCCTGTTCGCGACGCACCTCATCGTCGTGCACGCGGCGTGGCGACTGATGCGCCGCGCCGACGTGAGCCCGCCCCTGGCGACGGGTGTGGCGCTGGTGTTCGGTCTGTTCGGCGCAGGGTCGGAGAACCTGGCGTGGGCGTTCCAAGTCGGATTCGTCGGCTCGCTCGCCGCGGGCATGTTGTTGCTGCTGCTCGTCGACGACCGCGGCGATCGCACGCGCGTCGCGCTCGTCGCCGCCGGCGCCATCGCGTCGCTGATGCTCTCGGGCATGTCGGTCTTCATGGTCGGCGCGGTCGGGCTGGCTGCGCTGGCGCGCTGGGGTTGGCGTAAGGCGGTCGCCGCGACCGCCCCGGCCGGCGTCGTGTACCTCGTGTGGTTGAAGTTCCAGGGACAGGTCGGCCTCGAGGGCGCCAACAAGCAGTTCCACGGTGGCCCGAGGGACATTCCGCGCTACGTGTGGGGCGGGATGTCCTCGACGCTTGGCGCGCCGTTCAAGAGCCACCGCATCGGTGAGGCCTTGCTCGTCGTCCTGCTCGCGGTGCTCGTCGTGCGCGGCCGCGACTGGTGGCGCCGCGCGCCGGTGTTGTTCTCGCTCGCCGCCGCATCCCCGGTCATGTTCGCCGTGATCTCGCAAGGACGCGGCGCGATCCAAAACCCCGCGGCCGGTCGCTACCTGTACCTGTGCGCGGGGATGCTGCTGCCGCTCATCGCCTTCACCGCGCAGCAACTCGTCGACTCGGAGGCGCCGCGGCTCGCCGTCGCCCTCGTGGCGTGCTTGGCGCTGACCGCCATCGGCACGCAGGAGTTGTTCGACAACGTGCACTACGACCGCAACGTCGAGTTGACGCTGCACGGCCAGATGCTGGCGTCGCCGTATGTGGCAGCGCGGGAGCCGACGGTGAGCGACCGGCCTGACTTCCGTTACGCGGGCGATGTAAGGGTGAAGGACATCTTCCATCTCGGGCGCCGGGGTGAGTTGCCAGGCTTCACGCCGACGATCGCCGACCTCGCGTACGCCCGCCTTGCGCTCGAACTCGCGGTGACGCACGAAAAGGCGCCGCGACCGTGTTCGCCGGCCCAGCTCCACAGCGGCAACGCCATCATCGGAAAGACAGGTTTCGAGGGAGTCTTCTCGTTGCAGTTGCACGACGCCGGCAACGTCCAGTTCTTCGTGCCGTACAACGGCGGCAACGCCGGGCCGCGGATCATCGCGCTCCGGGCAGGTGAACGGGTCACGATTCACGACATCGTCTCAGGTGATGTCGTCATGCAACTGCCGGGTCCGGCGACGATCTGCGGCGGGGTCACGTGGGCGCAGCCGTAGACGTCGTCGTCGTCACGTACGGCGGCGGCGAGTTCCTCGACAACTGCATCGCGTCCGTGCGCGCGCAGGGCGGGTCCGTGCAGCGCGTCCTCGTGATCGACAACGCGTCCCCCGACGACACCGCCGCGCGCGCCGAGGCCATTGAAGGCGTCGAACTCGTGCGCAACCGCACGAACGTCGGTTACGCCGCGGCGATGAATCAGGCGTACGCGGCGACGACGGCGCCGTACCTGCTCTCGCTCAACGCCGACTGCGTGTTGGACGACGGTTACGTCGCGGCGTGCGTCGCCGCCCTGGAAGCGGCACCGCGGGCCGCGGCGGCGACGGGCGTATTGCGACTGGCGGACGGCCGGATCGACTCGACGGGCATCGAGCTGGATGGCGCGTATCGCGCCCGCGACCGCGATCGGCACGCGACGAGCGCGTCGTCGGGCGAGCCCTTCGGTGTCTCGGGCGCCGCCGCGCTGTGGCGTCGAGCCGCGCTCGACGACGTCAGTCCGAAGCCGTGGTGGGAGTGGCTGTTCGTCTACTGGGACGACGTGGAACTCGCGTGGCGCCTGCGCGATGCCGGCTGGACGTTCGCGTGCGCCACGGAAGCCACCGCGACGCATCGGCGGGGGAGCGACACCGCGGAGCCCGACTTCATCGAGGCGCAGTCGCTGCGCAACCGCGTCGCGGCCATCGCCCGTCACGCGGGCCCCAAAGGGCTCCTCGCGCCGCGATCGCTGCTGTTCACCGCGTTCACCGTCGGGCGACTCGCGCTGCGCCACCCGCGCGCGTTGCGCCGCGCGGGTCCCGTCACCGCGTTGCGCGCGGGCCTATCGCAGCGCGTCCAATAGGGTCACCGGCCGTGAAGGTGTTCGTCACAGGAGGCCACGGTTTCGTCGGCACGTATCTCACCGAGCACTTGCGCGCCAGCGGCGACGACGTGGTTGCGCCGCACCAGGACGACGTCGACCTCGCCGATCAGGCGAAGCTCACCGACGCGGTTGTCGCGGCCGCGCCCGACGCCGTCATCCACCTCGCGGCGTTGGCGCACGTCGGTGAGAGCTGGAAGGACCCGGCGCGCACGTTCGACGTCAACGCCGTCGGCACGCTCCACCTGCTCGAAGCGGCGCGCCGCGTCACCCCCGCGCCACGCGTGCTGCTCATCGGCTCCGCCGAGGTGTACGGCCCGGTGCAGCCCGATGACCTGCCGCTCACCGAAGAGCACAAGCTCAATCCGGTGACGCCGTACGCGGTCAGCAAGGTCGCCGCCGAGTATCTCGGCGTGCAGTACCACGCAGGGTTCGGGGTGCCCGTCGTGCGCGCCCGGTCCTTCAATCACATCGGGCCGAGGCAGGCGGGCCGTTTTGTCGTGGCCGACATCGCGGGGCGCATCGCCGACGCGATCAAGAACGGCGATACCGACCCGATCAGGGTCGGCAACCTCAGCGCGCGCCGCGACTACACCGACGTGCGCGACGTCGCCCGCGCGTATCGGTTGCTGGTGACACAGGGGACACCGGGGGAGGCGTACAACGTGTGCTCCGGTGTCGACGTGTCAGTCGAGACGCTGGCGCATCGACTGCTGGCGCTCGCCGAAGTCGACCTACGGATCGAAGAGGACGCTGCGCTCATGCGACCGGTCGACGTGCCGGTGCTCGTCGGTGACAACTCGCGTCTGCGCGCCGCTACCGGCTGGCGGCCCGAGATTCCGTTGGACGAAACGTTGCGCGACGTGCTCGCCGCGTTCTTGGCCTAGTTCGTCGCGACGCGGGAGCGCAGCTGCTGGCGCGCTTCCTTGCTCGCCTGGTGCGCCGGCTCGAGGATGCTCTTGGCCTGCGCGGGGAGGCGGTCGACGACGGTGTCGACCTGCGCCTCGAGGAGCTCGACGACAGGCGAGATGCGCGCGTCGGCCTGCTTGAGGGCCTCGTTGATCAGCTTGACGGCGTCGGCGCCCACGGACTCGAAGGCCGAGCGCTGGTCAGCGAACTGCTTGCGTAGCTCCTCGCGCCGAACCTGGGCGCGCTGGACACCAATGACGCCCATCCCGATGGCGATATAGGCGGCGTCGCGGAGGTTGTCGGTGATCGTCATGCTTGCCAGACTACACCTTTTGTTAAACAGTTGCAAGCAGATGGCCCACCCGAGTGGCAACTACCGTGAACGGCCGCATGCCCCCCGACACGGCCCCGGAGCCGGTACTGGAACCGGACGCCGACGATTTCGCCGACGAGCTCACGGTCATCCCGCCCGTGGTCGCCGTCGTCGTCACGCACGATCCCGGACCGTGGTTCGACTCGTCGCTGGCCGCGCTGGCGGCGCAGGACTACGGCGACGTCTCGATTTTGGTCATCGACGCCGCCAGCAGCGAAGACCCGACGGGCCGCGTCGCCGCCGTCGCCCCTGACGCCTTCGTGCGTCGTCTCGCCGCGGACCCCGGCTGGGCCGCGGCGGCCAACGAGGCGCTCGGCATGGTTACGGGCGCCGCGTACTTGTTGTTCTGCCACGACGACGTCGCCGCCGCGCCCGACGCCGTGCGCCTGCTCGTCGAGGAGGCGTACCGATCCAACGCCGGCGTGATCGGTCCGAAGATCGTCGACTGGGACGAGCATGAGCGGATCATCTCGGTCGGCGAGACCATCGACAAGACCGGTGTGATCGCGCCCGTCGTCGATCCCGGCGAACTCGACCAGGAGCAGCACGACGCCGTGCGCGACGTGTTCGCCGTCGACGGCTGCTTCATGCTCGTGCGCGCCGACTTGGCGATGTCGCTCGGGGGCTTCGAGCCGAAGCTGTGGCCCCACGGCGAGGACATCGACTTCTGTTGGCGCGCGCAGATCGCCGGCGCCCGCGTGATGGTCGCGCCCGCGGCGCGGGCGTCGCACCGCGCCGCGACCCGTGGCGGTTATCGGGCGGGACTCACCTCGGCCGAACACCTCGGCGATCGACGTGGCCGCGCCCGGCATCGCGACGGCATCCGCGCCGCCGAAGTTCGTCACCGCGTGCGGATGGTGCTCACGAACTACTCGCCGGCGCACCTCCTTCGCGTCGTGCCGCAACTCGTGCTCGTGCAGCTCGCCGAGCTCGTGTACGCACTGCTCGCCGGCCGCCGCCGCGTCGCCGCGGCGATCCTCGGCGGTTGGTCCGACGTTCTGCGCGACCTGCGATCGGTGCGCGCGGCGCGCAAGCGCGTGAACGCGGCGCGCCTGTTCCCCGACAGCGAAGTGCGCCGTCTGCAAGCCCGCGGGTTCGCGCGCGTGAACCAGTTCATCCGCGGTCAGCTGCACGGCGAAGACCGCGCCCGCGCCTTCGCGGAGTCGAGCGCGGATCTTGTCCGCGAACTCACGGGGTCGCGCGCCGCGCTTACCGCGTGGAGTGTGCTGCTGTTCGTGTTGCTCGTCGGCTTGCGCGGGCTGATTTTCGGTCATCTCCCTGCCGTCGGTCAGTTCTCGTCGGCGCCCGGTGTCGGGACCCTCCTGCGCCAGTTTTTCTCCGGCTGGCGGCTGACGGGTCTCGGCGGCGAGTCGCCAGCGCCGCCGTCGTTCGCGTTCCTCGCCGCGGCAGCCACATTGCTGTTCGGTGCCGTCGGGCAAGCCGAGAAGCTCCTCGTCGTCGGGATGATCCCGCTCGGGTTGTTCGGCGCCTATCGACTGGCGCGCAGCATCGACGTCCCTCGCGCCGGGCTCATCGGGCTCATCGCCTACGCCGTCGTGCCGTTGCCCTACGCCGCACTCGCACGCGGACGCTGGGACGGCCTGCTGGCCTACGGCGTCGTGCCGTTCTTGTTCGCCCGCATGCGCCGCGGCGCCGAGGGGATGGGTACGCGCGCCGCGGAGCCCGCTGACGGGCGGCACCGCGCGCCGTTCCTGTTCGAGTGGCGCGCCGCGTTGAGCACCGGCATTTTCCTGGCGATCGTGGCGTCGTTCGCGCCGGGATTGCTGGCGATGACCCTTGTGCTGGCGGTCGGCATCGGTGTCGGTTCGCTGCTCGTCGGCGAGTTCGGCGACGCCCGCCGCGCCCTCGAGGTCGGCGGTACGGCTGCCGGCATCGCGGTGCTGCTGCTCGCACCGTGGTCGTTCACGATGCTGAGCGCGCCGGGTCTGGGCCACGCGCTGTTCGGGCCAGGCTTGGCGACGAGCGATGGCCTGTCCGTCGGCGCCGCCCTCCGTTTGGAAACGGCGCGTCTCGGCGGCGCGCCGCTCGGGTGGGCGCTGCTGGTCGCCGCGGCGTTGCCGCTACTCATCGGGCGCGGGTGGCGGTTCAGTTGGGCCGTGCGGTGCTGGACCGTGGTCGTCGTCGACGCGTTGTTCGTGGTGGCCGCTGGTCGCGGATGGCTCGGCATTCCGGTTCCGAGCCCCGACCTGTTCCTCGCGCCCGCCGCGATCGCGCTCGCCTGGCTCGTCGCCCTCGGGTTCATCGCCTTCCGTATCGACTTGCAGGAGTTTCGCTTCGGCGTACCGCAGGCTGCGGCGGCGGTCGCGTCCGTTGCGTTCGCGCTCGCAGCGCTTCCGATCGTCGGCGCGGCCGCATCGGGGCGCTTCGACCTGCACCCTTCGACCTTCGCCACGCAGCTCGCCGGCTACCTCGACACCTCGGCGAAGAAGGGCGACTACCGAGTGCTGTGGGTGGGCGACCCCGAAGCGTTGCCGGTCGCCAGCTGGCCGATCACCGACGGGCTTGCCTACGGGACGTCGCGCAACGGCGTCGGGGATTTGACTGATCAGTGGGCGCCGACTCGGCCCGGCCCGTCGCACGCCCTCGGCGACGCCGTGAAGGTCGCGCTCAACGGTCGCACGACGCGGCTGGGGCACCTCCTCGGGCCGATGGCGGTGCGCTACGTCGTCGTCCCGCGCCGCGTCGGCCCGGGTGCGCACGGTCGCAACATCCTGCTGCCGTCGCGCGACGTCGCGGGTGCGCTCGCCGAGCAGGTCGACTTCCGCCAGCTCGACGCCACGAACGACATCGCCATCTTCGAGAACGCCGCCTGGGTCCCACTGCGGGCCAAGCTCGACGCCACCCAGGCGACTCAGGTCGCCGACTCCGAGAACGGCTTCCGGGCCATGGGCGACAACGAGCTCGGGGGGACCGCGCCGGCGCTGCGGGACAAGAAGTCGGACTACAACTACCGCGGCCCAGTGCCGGCCGGGTCATCGGTGTTCTTCGCCGAGACGCCGTCGTCGCGCTGGCACCTGCGCGTCGACGGGAAGACCGCAATTCCCGCCAGCGGCTACGGCGTCGGCACTGTGTATTCGGCCCGCAACGGCGGCGAGGGGTCACTCCGGTACTCCACGCCAATCTTGCGGTGGTTGTCGTTGCTGCTCGAGCTCGCCGTGTGGATCGTCGCTGTGCGCGCTGCGTGGAACTTCCGGCGCTCGACGCGGGGTGAGGTCATATGACGCGCAGTCGCTTCACCGCGGTCGCGATTCTCGCGGCGGTGCTGGTGATCGTCGGGGTGCTCGATCGCGCCGACCGTCCGCCGCGCACGCCCGCGGGCGCGCGCCTCGCCACGGCGTACGCGCCTGCCGCGTCGCCGCCTGACGCGCTGACGTCGACGTGGTACTGCGCTGCGGGCACGTCACAGGGTGGCTTCGCCGACTCGTCGGTTGTCGTGTTCAACCCGACGACGCGCCGGTTGCGCGGATCGATCGACGTCGTGGGCGCCGACGGCAACCACGGCACGCACCCCATCACGATCCAGCCGCGCGAACGCGTCACGACGCCGTTGTCGCAAATCCTGCGCGCTTCCTACGTCGCCGCCATGGTGCGGCTCGACGGCGGCGGTGCGATCGTCGAACACGTCACCACGGGGCCCGTCGGCGATGCCGTTGGCGCGTGCGCGTCGTCGGCGTCGACGCGCTGGTACGTGCCCGAAGGTGCGACCACGCGCAGCGCGCAGCTGATCTACGCGTTGTTCAATCCGTTCCCCGACGACGCGATTGTCGACATGAGCTTCGCCACCGAGCAGGGCCGCGACGCGCCGGCGGCGTTCCAGGGCATCGTCGTTCCCGCCAACGGCCTCGTCCCGATCGACGTCGGCACCCACGTCCGGCGCCGTGCGCACGTCAGCGCTGCCATTCACGCCCGCCGCGGGCGCGTCGTCGTCGAGGCGCTGCAGATCCACAACGGCGATGGACGTCGCGGAGTCGGGCTCATGCTCGGGTTGCCGCGCACGTCGACGTCGTTCGTGTTCCCGGATGGCATCGCCAGTCCCGAACGTTTCGAGCAGCTGCACCTGTTCAACCCGAACGGTACCGAAGCGTCGGTGCAGCTCGACCTCGTGCTCGACGCCGGCAACGCGCAGCCGTTCCAGTTGCGCGTGCCCGCGCAGGGTCGGATCACGGTCGACCTCACGTCGGAGTCACGAGTGCCGAAGAACGTCGGTCACGCGCTGGTCGTGCGCGTGTCGAACAACGTCCCCGTCGCGGTGGCACGCACCACCGACGTCGGATCCCCGAACGCCCGCCGCGGCTACATCAGCGACGTCGGTGCCACCAGCGCGGCGATGCACTGGGGCTTCGCCGCCGGGGGCGTCAGCCCCGCGCTCGACGAGTGGATCGCCGTCATCAACGAAGCGCCCCGCGCCGTGACGGTCGACCTGGCGACAGTGCGCGGTTCTTCGCTCGGTTTCTTGTCAGGACTCGCAGGCGTGCGCATTCCGCGCGGTGGGCGCCAGGTCTTCCGCATCGCCGATCACGGCGCCGCCGCTGAGACCCCGCTCATCGTCAACGCGACGGGCCCCGTCGTCGTCGAACGCAGCACCTACCGCAACGGCGGCACCGGCGCCTCGGCGGTCATGGGCGCAGTGCTCAGCACTGACCACGGCTAACCCCTCGTTCTTGTGATGTTCCGTCAGGGTCTTCTCGACAAAACATCACAAGAATCAGTTTTGCGACTCTTCTTCTTGCTGCGCCTGCATCGCCTTGACGATGGCTTCGAAGATCTTGGCGGCGTCGGCGTCGAGGTGATCGCGGGCGCGTAGGAGCACGAGCGCACCGATGAAGACGGGCGGGCTGCAAATGAAGAACGCCGTGCGGATGTTGTTGTCGAAGGCGCCGGCGAGGCTGAACACGATCACCGACGCCGCTGCCTGACCGAAGAGCACCGACACGAGGTTGAACGCCCCAAAGCCGGCGCCGCGCAAGTGCGCGGGCACGGCGTCGGACAACCCGGCGCGCAGCGACGGGATCGACATCACGGTGACGAAGAAGCCGACGACCTCGAGCAGGAACACGAGACCGATCGCCAGCTTCGGTAGCCACGACAACACGAACAGCGCGTTGCCGGCCAGCAGGCAGTAGGCGGGGATCGCCATGCGCGCGCCGCGGATGCGCGTGGCGTAGCGATCGGCGAGGCGTCCGCCGAGGATGACGCCCGGGATGCCACCGAGGATGACGAGCAGGCCGACGAGACCCGTGGCCTTCGCGGAGGTCTGGTGCAACTGCTCCTCGTAGAACTTCGGCAGACCGGCGCCGATGGCGGTGACCGTGAACAGCAGGGTTGACACGCCGACGAGCGCGAACTTCATCGTCGTGATCGACCAGATGGTGCGCAGGTCCGCCTTGAGGCCGTCGATCATGTCGCCGAAGAACCGCCGCACGCCGTGCTCGAACATCGGTGGGTGTTCGACCTCGTCGTCGCCGGCTTCGACGCCCAGGTGCATCATGTCGGCGGCGCCGCGCTTGGGTTCACGCAGCCGATACGCCGCGACGGCGATGAGCATGCCGGGCAGGCTTACGAGCGGGAAGGCGGCGCGCCATCCCCAGCGCGACGCGATCGCACCGCCGAGGGCGACGCCGAGACCGAAGCCGACGAACAGCAGCGACTGCTGGATCGAGAACGCCAAGCCGCGTTCTTCGGCCGGGTAGTAGTCGGCGAGCAGCGACGCGCAGCACGGCTCGGTGATCGCCTGACCGAAGCCCAGCGCGCCGCGTACCGCGAACAGCGATCCGAAGTTCGGCATCACCGCGGTCGCCGCCGAGAGGCCCGACCACGCCACGATCGTGTGCCCGATCGTGCGGTTGCGCCGGAATCGGTCGGCGAGGTACCCGGCGGGCACGCTGATGAGGCCGTTCACCAGAATGAACGCCGACAGCAGCAAACCGATCTCGAAGTCGGACAGATGCAGGTCGCGTTGCAGGTCCGTTTGCACGCCGCGCAACAGGTTCTGGTCGACCTGGTCGATCATGATGACGAGACCGAGAACCCACATGGGCCATCTCGACACCCGGGCCTTCGTGCTGGTTGTCACGCGCATGTTGTAGTCCGGTAAAACGAACTGTGTATGAATCGGTTGGTCGCTGTCGTCGTGGTGTTCGCCGTCGCCGGACTGGTGGCGTTGCTGCTCCAGCGCCGCAAGCCCGCCGCGCCCACGCAGCCGACCGCGTATCCCGTCCCGACGCAACTCGACCGAGCCGACTTCACCCGCCCCGACGCGCCCTGGCTCGTGGTGCTGTTCTCATCGGAAACGTGCGCGGGCTGCGCGTCGATGCGCGAGAAGACGAGCGTTCTCGAAGCGTCGGACGTGGCCTACCAAGAGGTGTCGTACCAGTCCGACAAGGAACTGCACGCTCGCTACAACATCGAAGCGGTGCCGCTGGTCGTGGTCGCCGACGACGAAGGGGTGGTCGTGAACTCCTTCGTGGGCGAGGTCACCGCGATCGACTTGTGGGGGGCCGTCGCGACGGCGCGCGACCCGGCTTCGGCGCCGCCGCCGGAGTCGCACCGTTCGTAGTCGACCCGTTCAGCGATTTGACCGGCGATCCGTTGGCCACGTCGACGAGGCGCTTGACCTCTTCGCCGTCGATGCTCTCGTGTTCGCGCAGCGCTGCGGCGACGGCGTCGAGGCCTGAGCGGTACTTCGTGAGCATGTCGGTGGCGCGCTGCTCCTGCTCGCGCAAGATGCGCTCGACTTCTTCGTCGACGACGCGGCTGGTCTCGTCGGAATAGTCGCGTGTGTGCATGAGGTCCTCGCCGAGGAAGACCATCCCTTGGCTGCCCCAGGCCATCGGGCCGATGCGATCCGACATGCCCCACTCGCGCACCATCTTGCGGGCGAGTTCGGTGTTCCGCACGAGGTCATCACTCGCACCCGTCGACAGATCGCCGAACACGATCTTCTCGGCGACGCGCCCGCCCATGCGCACACACAGCGCGTCCTCGATGTACTCGACGCCGTACATGTGCTTGTCCTCGAGCGGCAACTGCTGCGTGACGCCGAGCGCCATCCCCGACGGGATGATCGACACCTTGTGCAGCGGGTCGGCGTGTGGCAGCACGTACGCCAGCAGCGCGTGGCCGCCCTCGTGGAACGCGACGCGCTGCTTCTCGTTCTCGGACAGCACGGTCGACTCGCGCTTCGCGCCCATGAGCACGCGGTCGCGCGCCGACTCGAAGTCGTCCCTCGTGATTTCCTTCGCGCCGCGCCGCACCGCGTGCAGCGCCGCCTCGTTCACGAGGTTGGCGAGGTCCGCGCCCGACATGCCGGGCGTGCCGCGCGCGATGACATCGAGGTCGACGTCCTTGGCGATCTTCTTGTCCTTCATGTGGACGCGCAGAATGGGAATGCGCTCCTCGAGGTCGGGGAGCGGCACGATGATCTGGCGGTCGAAGCGGCCCGGACGCAGCAGCGCGGGATCGAGAACGTCGGGGCGGTTCGTGGCCGCCATCATCACGATGCCCTCGGTGGTCTCGAAGCCGTCCATCTCGGCAAGCATCTGGTTGAGCGTCTGCTCGCGCTCGTCGTGGCCACCGCCGAGGCCGGCGCCGCGCTTGCGGCCGATCGAATCGATCTCGTCGACGAAAATGATGGCCGGGGCCTGCTTGCGCGCCGTCTGGAACAGGTCGCGTACGCGCGACGCGCCCACGCCGACGAACATCTCCATGAAGTCCGAACCCGTCACCGACAAGAACGGCACGCCCGCTTCACCGGCGACGGCGCGCGCCAGCAGTGTCTTGCCGGTGCCCGGCGGTCCGACGAGCAGGACGCCCTTGGGGATGCGCGCGCCGATGTCCTTGAAGCGACCGGGCGCCTTCAGGAAGTCGACGACCTCGTTGATCTCCTGCTTCACGCCGGTGTAGCCGGCCACGTCGTCGAAGGTCGTCTTGGGGCGCTCGGTCGTGTACACCTTGGCGCGGCTGCGCCCGACGTTCATGATCCCGTTCATCTGGCCCGAGGCGCGGCGGTTGAACCACACCATCAGCCCGACGAAGCCGCCGAGCAGGAGCAGGGTCGGCAGGAACGAGACCCACACGCTGGTCGTCTCGTTGGAGAACTCGAGCGACGGCACCTTTTCCCGCAGCGTCTTTTCGACTTCGTCGGGGATCGGTCGCGGCCCGCTGACGGAGAATTTCTCGTTCTTCCCGTTCACCTTGAGCGTGCCGGTGATCTTGCCGGTGTCGTTGTTGACCTTGGCCGAGACGACCTGGCCGGCTTGGGCGTCGGCGATCACTTGGTTGTAGGTCAGCTTGTGCGCGGATTTGTTTCCGCCACCGAACCCCGTCGTGAACAGCGCGAGCACGATGATCGCTGCGAGCACGATTCCCGCGATTCGCCAATTCGGTTCAGGTCGGCCCGAAGGCGCGGCTTTACGCGGTTGCGGCGGCGGCATGCTCACGTCCTCATCTTCTCACTTGACTGTTACCTCTACGATTCGGCGACCATCCGCGTATTTAACCTGCGTACTCAATACGTTGGACCCATGTCGCGTACTCCCCGTTGCGCCCGCCCTGGTTGCGGCGCGGCCGCCGACGCCACGCTCAGCTACGACTATGCCAGCCGCACGGTCTGGCTCGACCCCGTTGACCGCGGAGTCGAAGGTGGCTGGTTCCTGTGCCCGACGCACGCCAGCAACGTGCGTGCACCCGTGGGCTGGGCTGTCGACGATCGCCGCGCGTCGAACATCCGCCGCCTCGCGGTCTGAGCAACACCGCATCTAACCTCGGTCCATCGAAACCTCGACCGTCACTGTCGAGCGCGAGCCGCGCTCGGAGATTCGTCTCTTCGATGTCGTGGCGGTGTTCTTTTTTGCCTACGTCACCGCGGCGATCGGCTTCGTCATCGGCCAGTCGATCGGCGGTACCGACTCCTACGCTGCCCAATGCGCCGGCCTCGTAGGCCTCTGGGCGGGGCTCATACCGGGTTCGGTGTTCGTGTCGCGTGTGCGAACCGGGTTGCCGTTTCCGGAAGCCGTCGGACTGCGATTCCGCCTGCCGTTCGACCTCATCGGCTTGCCGGTAGGCATCGTGTGCACGTATTTGCTCGACTTCTTCTACTGGGTCGCGTCGCACTGGATCCACCATCTGCAGACCGAGGCGAGCAAGCCGGCGAAGGAGTTGACGCAGAACGCGCATGGTTTCGGCTTCTTCGTCTTTGCGATTCTGCTCGTCGTGGGCGCGCCGGTCGTCGAGGAGATCTTCTACCGCGGGTTGCTGTTGCGGTCGCTGAAGCGGTACCTGAGCCCCACGCTGGCTGTGGTCGTGTGCGGCGTCGTGTTCGGGGCGGCGCACTTGAACCTGGTGACGCTCGCCGGGCTCGCGGGGTTCGGAATCGTGCTCGCGTACTTGGCGAATCGCTTCGGACGGCTCGGGCCCAACATCCTCGCTCACAGCGCGTTCAACCTCGTCGCGGTCATCGGTCTGTGGGCCGCGCGTTAACCGGTGGGTGACGCGGCCAAAATGAGCGACGTGGAGGACACCGACCAGCGCGTCCGTATCGAGCGGATCATCACGGCCGCCGTGGTGGTGGCCGCGGTGGGGTTCACTTTCGCCCACCTGCATCCGAACCTGCTGTTCACCAACACGACGACGGCGGGTGGCGACATGGGCGCCCACGTCTGGACGCCGGCGTACCTGCGAGACCACCTGCTGCCGCACGGCCGCCTGACGGGTTGGGCGCCCGACTGGTACGGCGGCTTCCCGGCGCTCACGTTCTATTTCCCGCTGCCCAGCCTGCTCGTCGTGCTCGCCGACTTGGTGATGCCGTACAACATCGCGTTCAAGCTCGTCACCGTCTCGGGATTGCTCACGCTGCCGATCGCCGCGTGGTTCTTCGCGCGCTGCCTGCGTTTGCGGTTCCCGGGTCCGGCGCTGATCGCGTTGGCGACGGTGCCGTTCATGTTCGACCGCACGTTCACCATCTACGGCGGCAACATCGCGTCGACGCTGGCGGGCGAGTTCGCGATGTCGATCAGCCTGACGTTCTGTCTGCTGTTCCTCGGGCTGTTCGCGCGTGTGCTCGAGACGGGCCGCCACAAGGCGCTGTGCGCGCTGATGCTGGCCTGTACCGGCCTGTCGCACATCGTGCCGTCGATCATCGCCTTGTTCGGCGCGCTTGTGCTGCTGGCGTTGCGCCCGAAGGTGTCGTCGGTCAAGCGCGCGCTGCCGGTGTTCGGTGTCGGCGGCCTGCTCGCGGGATTCTGGGTCGTCCCGTTCTTGATGCGGCTGGCGTACACGAACGACATGGGGTGGGAGAAGCTCGTCGACTACGGGCATCAGCTGTTCCCGCACCAGGGGCGCGTGCTGTTCGTCATGGCCGGAG
>JBEEFV010000024.1:0-5716 GCA_041166405.1 Actinomycetota bacterium
ATCTTGTACCGCCCACCGACGCGCAGATATGAGATAAACCTCGGGCCCGCGCTGCCGATAAGACACGCATGCCGAAGTTGTCTTTTCGTTGGCTCATTGTTGTGACGCTGTTGGGCATCGTCTCCCAGACGCTCGGCTCGGGACAGCGCGCCATGGCCGCCGAGCCCGCCTACATCTCGATCATGATCTCGCGTGCGACGAGCCAGGAGGCCGACGTCAACTGCGTGCCCTATCCCGGCACGGTGAAAATCAACGACGTCGCCGCGGGATTGGCATCGCGGGGCATCAAGACCGTCGTCGGGAGCCTCGTCGTCGACTGGGCGAACATCGCAGAGACCGGCGGGTGCATCCCCTGGTTCGACTCCGACGGTGTGCGCCGCGGTCAGACGACGGCTGCCGGCTGGACGCAGGCAGGCACATTGCGCGACCAGCGCGGTTGGAAATTCGTCTCGCACTCGAAGAGCTACGCCAACCTGGCGACGCTCACCGACGCCGCGCAACGCCGCGCCGAGACGTGCGACACGCTCAAGACGTTCGCGGCGCACGGCCACAAGGACGCGTTCGGCATGTTCAACTTTCCGAACAACCAAACGACGTCAGTCGTGTCGGATCTCGTCGACTCGTGCTTCACGTACGGTCGCCGGTACGGCACCTCGGTGAACACCCGGGCGACGACGTCGCTGGCACCGCACACGATGTGGTCCCAGTCCGTGTCGGGCGGGCGCTGCAACAACGTCGCCCTCGCGTGTTACACGGCGAACGTCGTGAAGGATCGCCGCTACACACTTCCGTCCGCCGTCGCCGCGACGTTGCGGCCCGCGGCGGGGCAGTACGGCATCGCGCAGTTCTATCGCTTCGTTTCCGGAAAACGCTCGGCGTCGACGGGACCGACCTGGGATTGCTCGTCATCGGACCCGAAGAACCACTTCACGTCGGCGCCCGAAACGTATTGCCTCAACGACTTCTGGACGGCGCTGGCGGGTCGGTCGAAGACTGCGATCGTCACGCATCCCGCGGCCGTTGCGAGGGCATGGGGTCGAACGCTGTAGTCGCTAGTTTGCGGCCATGCGTACTCGACTGACTGATCTGCTCGACATCGAGCACCCGGTGATGCTCGCCGGCATGGGCGGCGTCTCCTACAGCGAGCTGGTAGCCGCCGTTTCGAACGCCGGCGGTTTCGGCTGCCTCGGCGCGTCGGCGATGGGCAACGCGATGGTCGACGAGATCCGCGCCACCAAGGCACTCACCGACAAGCCGTTCGGTGTCGACCTGCTCACGGCCGCGGGTGACCTCACGCCGCAGGTGGAACAGATCATCAAGGAAGGCGGGCGGGTCTTCGTCGCCGGCCTCGGAGTGCCGCGCGACGTCGTCGACTTGTGTCATCGCAACGGCGTGCTCGTCGTGAACATGTGCGGCAAGGTGCACCACGCATTGCTGGCCGTCGAAGCCGGCTGCGACATCGTGGTGGCGCAGGGCACCGAAGCGGGCGGCCACACGGGACAGGTGGCGACCATGCCGCTTGTACCGCAAATCGTCGACGCCGTCGACGGGCGCGCGCTGGTGGTGGCCGCTGGCGGCATCTTCGACGGGCGCGGACTCGCGGCCGCGCTTTGCCTCGGCGCTGACGGGGTGTGGGTCGGCACGCGTTTCATCGCAACGCCCGAAGCCATGAGCGTGCAGGGATACAAGGAGACGCTGATCAAGCTCGGCGAAGACGGTACGACGGTGTCGCGCGCGTACACAGGCAAGACGTGTCGCGTCGTGCGCAACGGCTACACCGAGTACTTCGAAGAGCACAAGGACGAGCTGCAACCGTTCCCCGGTCAGATCGGACGCGCCGTACGCGACGGGGCGTTCCACATGGGCGGCAACCCGGAAACACCGGGCGTCGATCCGGCGAAGGAGTTCTATCCGGCAGGCCAAGGCGTCGGCGGCATCAAGGAACTCACCCCGGCGGGTGACATCGTTCACAGCATGGTGGCCGAGGCGGAGCAGATACTGGCGAGACCAAGAACACTCGTGGGGTAAATCTTTGACGAAGGGGGCGGAAGTCAGCGACGACGACCTCGTCGCTCTCGGTCTGTGCGACGCCGGCAAGCTGCACACGAGCCGGCCCGCCTTCGTCCGCATGCTGCTCGACCGTGGTGCAACCATCGAGGAAGTCCGCGCCGCTGCGGGCGGCGGTCAGCACTACCTGAGCGCGCTGGCCAGCGAGTTCGTGTTCTTCCCGCCCGGTGACAAGACCGTCGACGACGTCGCGCGCGAAGCGGGCGTAACCGTTGACGACGTGGTCGAGATATTCCGCACGCTCGGCCTGACTGATCCGCGCCTTGCCGGAGCGCGCATGACCGACCGCGACGTCGACCTCGTCAAGTTCATCACCGGTGCGGGCGCGCTCGTCGGCGAGGACAACAAGCTCGACATCGCGCGCGCCTTCGGGACCGCTATCGCGCAGATGGCGGAGACGAGCGTCACGGCGCTGCGGCGCGGTTTCGAGCAACCACAGCGCGGAAAGGAGGGCGCGGAACTCGGGATCCAAGAGGGCTACAGCGCGTTTCCCTCACTCGTCGTGCCCGACCTCATGCGCGCCATCGAGACCGTGTTCTTGCGAGGCGTCGTGACGTCGATCTACTCCGAGATTGTCGTCAACGACGGCACGGCGGTGGAGAGCGACCGGACGTTGGTCTTCGTCGATCTCGTCGACTTCACCGGACTCGCGCGGCGCACGCCGACCGTGGAGCTTTCGAACTTCGTGGCGGCGTTCGAGAACGCAGCAGTACGCGAAGCGGTCACGCACGGAGGCCGTGTCGTAAAGATGCTCGGCGACGGAGCGATGCTCGTGTTCAACCATCGCGCCGACGGCATCGCCGCGGCGTGCGCCATGGTGCGCGATCACCACGAGATGCCGCCCTGTCGCGCCGGCGTAGCGACGGGCCGTGTGTTCACTCGCACAGGTGATTACTTCGGAGCCGTCGTGAACCTGGCGTCGCGGTTGTCGGGCGCGGTCCAGGCAGGTGAAGTCGCGGTCGACGACTCCGAGCGTGTCGAAGGCGGCGAGCCGATGCCTCCCATCGAGCTCAAGGGCATCGACGAACCTGTGCGCGCGTACCGCCTCCGCTGGCGTTAAGCGGGCGGGTGCACGCCGGGTTGCGTGCGCGTCGCGTCCTCGATCACGTCGCGCAACACCTCGAGCAACGCGCGCGCCGGCGCCGCCGGTAGACCGCGGCGACGGGTGGCGACGCCGACACGGCGGCGGGGGAGGCCTTCGACCGTGATCGGCTTCCACATCCCCTGCGGCAACCACTGCGGGATCGCCGTCGCCGGCAGGATCGCCGGGCCGTGACCCTCGAACGTGAGCGACGCCATCAGGCGCACGCCGTCGAGCTGCGCTTTCGGGATCAGGGTGATGCCGGCACCCGCGGTGGCGACGTCGAGCTCTTGGCGGTACGCCGTGTTTGGCGCGGCCATGAGGAGTTCGAGGCCGTCGAGCTCCTTCAACGTGACGTTCTTGCGCGATGCGAGCGGATGGTCCGACGGCACGACGAGGACGAGGTCTTCGTCGAACAGCGGTCGCGTGAGGAGATCGGGAGCGGCCAGCGGCAGGTTGATGATCATCAGGTCGAGTTGGCCGGTGCCGAGCTGCGGCTCGAGGCTGTTGGTGGTGGCCTCGACGATGAACAACTGCACGTGCGGATGACTTTCACCCATCGCCTTGAGCAGACGGGGCACGAGCCAGCGCGCCGTGGTGCCGATGACGCCGACGTGCACCGTGCCCGAGACGACGTCGTGGAGCGCGGCCACGTCGGCGACCAGCGCGTCGAGTTCCGCCTTGATGCGCCGCGCGCGGTTGGCGACGGCTTCGCCCTCCTCCGTCAACCTGCCGGCGCTGCGGTCCACGAGCACGGCGTCGAGTTCGCGTTCGAGACGTGCGATGTGCGTGGACACGTTCGACTGCACGGTGTGCAACGCGGTGGCGGCGGCGGAGAAGCTGCCCTCGTCGGCCACCGCAACCAGGGCGGAAAGCTGACGCAGGTCCATCGCTGGAAACGATAGCAACTATCCCCATAAACTGCTGGACAGATAGCTGCCGCCTTGGAAAAATGGGCACCAGTAAGTCGAAAGGAAGGGCCGGTACCCCCCCACCGGCCCTTCTTTCGCGTCCGGGGTTCGGTCAGGTCACCTCGGTCCCGCACGCGTAGGACGAGTAGTCCTGCTGGGGCGACGGGATGTAGCGGATGGTCGTCGGCGTAGCCGTAGTCGGCGCGGTGGTCGTGCTGCTCGGGTTCAGCAGGTTCTTCGGGATGTCGGCGGCCCCCGCGGCGACACCCACGGGGCAGTCCGACGACGGCAGCGCCGCGAGCACGTCGTCGTCGCTGAGGTACTCGATGACGTGTTCGACCGAGAGCGGCGCGAACGTCGTCAAGTACGCCGTCGTGCGCGCCCCACTGCGATCGGTGATCTGACTGACGACGTCGGTGAAACCGTGTCGCCGCGCCAGCTCGCCTGGGTCTGCGGCCGCGCCGCGCAGCAACAGCCAGATCTGATCCGTGTTGTGCTTGTGGCCGGCGCACACGAGCTGCGCGCTCGTCCAGAGTTGGTCGGTTCTTGCGGCAAGCAGTTTGCGCGCGGGACCGATGAGGGTTCCGACGGTGCCCGCGGCCTCGGCGTAGCCGTACCAGTCGTCGCCTTGTCGCATCAGGTTCGCTGTCGGGATCCCCGCCGCTCTTGCCATGCGCGCCGCCTGCTTGAGCGGCACGACGCCTTGCGCGCTGTTGATTGCGTAGCTCAGGATTGCCGGGCGATCGGGTTCGGCGGTGGCGCAGTTGTCGACCGCGGACCAGATCCGAGGCGGTGCCGTGGTCGATGTCGTCGTTGCCGGCGCCGTGATGGCCGTCGACGACGTCGGCGCCGCGAGCCGCCGTGGCACCGACTTCGGCGCGACGTGGTGGCCGGACGTGAGCGACATCGCGACTCCCGCGCTCGCCAGGACCAGCGCCCCGACCAGAAGCCACCCCTCGTGGCTTCGCGCGCGTGGCATCGCGCCCATCATTCCCCACAATCGGCCGAGGGGCACTGCGGGGGATACCGTCTGCGCATGGCCGGTGCTGCGTTTTTCGATCTCGACCGCACCTTGTTGCGCGGCGCCAGCGGGCCGATCATCACCGAGGCGCTGATCCAGGCGGGACTCGTGGATGAGCGCACGCTCTCCGCGCAGCAGGCGCTGTACCGCGTGTTCGACTTCGTCGGCGAGAACTTGCCGTCGATCGGCCTCGCCCGTGCCGCCGCCGTCGCCGCCAAGGGGTGGCCCCTCGATGCGGTGCGCGACGCCGGCAAGGCCGCCGCGGAGCGCCTCGACGCGCTCGTCGCTCCCTACGCGCGCCCGATCATCGACGAGCACCGCGCCGCGGGACGGCCGTTGGTGCTCGCCACGACGACGCCCTACGAACTGATTCGGCCGCTGGCGGAGCGTCTTGGCTTCGACGACGTGGTCGCCACGCGGTACGCACACGCCGACGGCGTGCTGACGGGCGCGCTCGAAGGCGGCTTCGTGTGGTCGCAGGGCAAGCTCGCCGCGGTGCGCACGTGGGCCGAGGAGCACGGCGTCGACCTCGCCGACAGCTACGCGTATTCGGACTCGATCTACGACGCGCCGCTGCTGTCGGCGGTCGGGCATCCGCACGCGGTGAATCCCGACCCGCGGCTCACGGTGTTCGCG
>JBEEFV010000025.1:0-101540 GCA_041166405.1 Actinomycetota bacterium
GACACGTCGCGCAGACGCAGCAACTCGTCGAGGGAGAGCGCGCCCGGATTGGCATGCGGCAGCAACCCGGTCTCGTCGCGCACCGCCGCGCACGCGGCGCCGAGGTAGTCGACGGTCGACGCGAACCCGTTCGTCGCCAACCATTCAGCTGCCGCCGGGTAACGGTCCTCGGGCGCTTCGCCGAGCGTGAACAACGCCTCGTGGCATCCCGCGGCCGCGCCGCGGCGCGCAATGTCGAGTACTTGTTCGATTGACAGGTACGGCGACTCGAGACGCGCCGGCGCCGTCGCGAACGTGCAGTAACCGCAGCGGTCACGACACAAGCGCGTCAGCGGGATGAACACCTTCGGCGAATACGTGATCCGATTTCCGGTGGCAAGGGAACGCCGAATGCGCGCCCGCGCCATCAGCTCGTCGAGGCCGACCCGCTCCAAGTTGTGCACGGCGTGAGCCTAAGCCTTGAGTTTCGGCGTGAGCGCCGCCAGCAGCTTCTCGTGGGCGTCGGCGAACGCCTTCACGCCCTGACGTTCGAGTACTTGCGCCACGTCGTCCATGTCGATGCCAACACCGACTGCGGCGTCCAAGATTCCCTGGGCGCTCGCCGTGTCGGCGTCGACGGTGCGTTTTACGGTCCCGTGGTCGGCGAACGCCTCGATCGTCGCCTCGGGCAAGGTGTTGACCGTGTCGGGGCCGATCAGCGTGTCGACGTAGAGCAAATCGGGATAGTCGGGGTTCTTCGTCGACGTCGACGCCCACAGCGGGCGCTGCACCGGCAGCGGCGCACCGGCGGCGACGAACTTGCGAAACACGTCGTACGCCACCTGCGCCTGCGCGACGGCGACCTTGCCGCGCAGCCCGAGCGCTTCCTCGGTGCCGATGGCCTCGAGACGCTTGTCGACTTCGGTGTCGACGCGGCTGACGAAGAAGGACCCGACGCTGTGCGGCGCCGCCAGACCGGCCGCCGTGGCTCGCTCGACGCCGCGCTTCCACGCGCCCAGCACTTCGTCGTAACGCGGGAGCCCGAAGATGAGCGTGACGTTTACGTTGATGCCGGCCGCGAGCAGTTCCTCGATCACCGGCACGCCGGCGGCGGTGGCCGGCACCTTGATCATCACGTTGGGCCGGTTGACGCGGGTGAACATCGACTTACCGGCGTCGATCTGGGCGTTCGTCTCGTCGGCGAGGCGCGGGTCGATCTCGACCGAGACGAACCCGTCGCTGCCGCCCGACGCCCGATGCAAGTCGCCGAACATGTCGGCCGCCGCCTGGATGTCGGACATCACGAGGTTCCAGTAGGCGTCGTCGACCGATTGGCCCTTGAGCCCGGCGATGTCGTCGTCGTAGAGCAGCGACCCGCTGATCGCCTTCTCGAAGATCGACGGGTTCGACGTCACACCGCGGATCCCGAGGTCGATCATTCGCTGCAGTTCACCGCCGCGGATGTTGTCGCGCGACAACGTGTCGAGCCACGGGCTCTGCGCGCAATCGGTGAACAGCTGTTGCAGTTTCGAACTCATCGGCTATGCCCAGTCCTCGATCAAGGCGCGGGCGCGTTGCGCCACGTTGCTTGGGGTGTACCCGAAGCTGGCCATCACTTCGTCACCGGGCCCCGATTTGCCGTACCGGTCGATGCTGACGGAGTCGTCGGCCCAGCGCTCCCAGCCGAAGCTGGACGCGGCTTCGACGGCGAGGATCGGCCGCCCGTCGTCGAGCACCGAGGCGCGGTAGTCGTCGGATTCGGCGGCGAACAGGTCCCACGACGGCATGCTCACGACGCGCGCGCCGATCCCGTCACCCGCCAACACGTCGGCAGCTTCGAGGCATACGGCGACCTCGCTGCCCGTGCCCACGAGCGTGATCGCCGCGTCGGCGACGTCGCGCAGCACGTAGGCGCCGCGTGCGAAGTCCGCGTACCGGTCGGCCGTGCCGTCGAGCACGACGAGGTCCTGGCGGCTGAGGACGAGCAAGGTCGGGCCGTTGCTGTCGATGGCGATGCGCACCGCGTGCGCCGTCTCGTTGGCGTCTGCAGGGCGGATCAGGCGCAGCTGTGGCATCGCCCGCAGCGACGCCAGTTGCTCGATCGGCTGGTGCGTCGGTCCGTCCGGGCCCAGCCCGACGGAGTCGTGCGTGAACGCGAGCAGCACCTTGGCCTCCGACATGGCAGCGAGCCGGATCGCGGGCCGGCAGTAGTCGGAGAAGATGAAGAAGGTGGCGACGGCGGGCACCACGCCGCCGTGCATCGCCATGCCGTTCGCCGCCGCCACCATCGCGTGCTCGCGCACGCCGTAGTGCATCAGGCGGCCCTTGCGATCTTGCTTCGAGATCGGATCGAACGACGCCACGTTGACGCCGGTGTTGTCGGTGAGATCGGCGCCGCCGGTGATGAGACCGGGGATGAGGTCGCACACCGGGTCAAGGCACTTCTTGAGCGCGTTGCGCGTCGCGATCTTCGTGCCCGCTTCGAACGTGGGGAGCTTGGCGTGCCATCCCGCGAGGGCGCGTCCCTCGAGCGCTGCCATGAAGTTGTCGGTGTCGCCCTCGTAGCGCGCCACGCGCTCTTCCCACTCGCGCCGGGCCGCAGCGCCGCGGCCCTGGGTCAGCCGGTAGTGCTCGACGACTTGGACGGGCGCGTAGAACGTCTCGTCGGCGGGGAGTCCGAGGATCTCCTTCGTCGCCTTGACCTCGTCGGCGCCGAGCGGATTGCCGTGTGCGCTCGGACTGTCGGTCTTGTTCGGCGACGGCCAGCCGATGTGGCTGCGCAGGATGAGCATGCTCGGCTTGTCTTCGACGGCCATCGCACGCCGCAGCGCGGCTTCCAAGGCGTCGAGGTCGTTGGCGATCTCGCCGAGTTCCTCGACGTGCCAGCCGTAGGCCTTGAAGCGCTCGGCGTTGTTGTCGGTGTAGGCCAACTCGGTGGGGCCGTCGATGGTGATGTGGTTGTCGTCGTAGACGCAGATCAACCGGCCGAGGCCCTGGTGACCCGCCAGCGATGCGGCCTCGTGGCTGATGCCCTCCATGAGGTCGCCGTCGGACGCGATCACGAACGTGTGGTGATCGATCAGCTCCTTGCCGAACGTGTTGCGCAGCCACGACTCCGCGAGGGCCATGCCGACGCTGTTGGCGAAACCTTGCCCGAGCGGGCCCGTTGTCACTTCGATGCCCTTGGTGTGGTGTACCTCGGGGTGGCCGGGGGTCTTGCTGCCGAGCTGACGGAATTGCCGGAGGTCTTCGAGCGTGAGCCCGTATCCGCACAGGTACAGCATCGAGTACTGGAGGATCGACGCGTGCCCGCACGACAGGATGAAGCGGTCGCGGTCGGGCCAGTCAGGCGATGTCGGGTCGTGCTTCATCACCCGCGTGTAGAGGACGTGCGCGAGGGGAGCGAGCGCCATCGCGGTGCCCGGATGGCCGTTGCCGGCGGCCTGGGGGGCGTCCATCGACAAGCCCCGGATGACGTTGACGCCAAGCTGTTCGAGATCCGAGGTGGCCATGCGACGAATCTAGGGCGTGGCCAGCAGCGTCAAAGGCACCACGGTTTCGGGTCCCTCGTCGAGACGGCAGTGCGCGCGGATGGTCCCGTAGGCCTCCCACGTCAGCTCGGCGCGCACGAGCCGGTAGCCGAACTTGCCGGGCTCGACCTGCAGAGGCTGCACGCTGCGCGCGACCTCGTTTTCCGACTCGTCGGTGAAAGAAGCCACTAGCGCTGCCGTACCCGGTTCGTCGGGCGCGCAGCTCACGAGCACGACCAGGTGAGGGGTCAGATGCACCGGCAGTGGGTCGGGCGAGGCGAACGAGAACTGGATCCCCGCCAAGTCGATGCGCGTCGCGGGGCCCTCGACTTGGCGAAAGTCAATCGTGTCGATGAAGAGTGCAGCCAAAATCTGCATAGAAGTGAAGGTAGCCTTGCCTCATGGCGGCGACCGCTTCCGCGCCAACCACGCGCGAGCAGATTCTCGGCGAAGCGCGCCGCTTGTTCGCGGAGCACGGCTTTGACGGCACGTCGCTCAACGACATCGCCGAAGCCGTCGGGATCCGACGCTCGAGCCTGCTGCACCACTTCGGCAGCAAGGAAGCGCTGTATCGCGAGGTCTTCGAGTTGTCGTTGGGCGACTGGTTCACGCGCATGGCGGCGGCCGTCGACGGGCCTCCGGGGTTCGAGCAGATGGACCGCATCCTGCGCGCCGGCTTCGAGTTCTTCATGGCCAACCCCGAGTTCACGCGGTTGTTCCGGCGTGAGGCGTTGGAGGACAAGAGCGAGTTCGCCAGCGAGTTCGCGTCGGTGCTCAAGCCGCAGCTCGAGCGGGCGATCGACTTCTTCGAGCGCGAGATGGACGAAGGGCGCTTCCGCCGCCACGACCCGCTGCAGCTGATGATCACCGGCTACGGCCTCATCCTCACGTACTTCAGCGACCTGCCCTTCCTGGAGGCGCTCACCGGGCAGGACCCGATGGCGGAAGAAGCCGTGCAAGCCCGCCTCGACCACGTCAAGGCGTTCTTCCGCGCCGCGCTGGAGCCGTAGTTGCCGCGAACTCCCGGGGTGCAGGTGCCCCCACCGTGTGATCTCACGCTGGGCATGGTGTGCCTCAAGAAGGACGAGCCGGGCGTAACCGTGTGGCGCATGGTCGTCGAAGAGCGCTTCTGCAACCCGGTCGGGATGATGCAGGGAGGGTTCCTGTGCGCGTTCGTCGACTCCGCGATGGGCGCGTCCAGCATCACGGCGGCGCGTGACCGCAAAGTGTTCAGCGCCAACGCCGAGATCAAGGTGAGCTTCCTGCGACCGGTCGCGCTCGACAGCGTCATCACCTGCACGGCGACGACCGTCAGCGCGGGTTCGCGCGTCAACTTCGTCGAAGCCGACGTGCACGACCAAGATGGCAAGTTGGTGGCGCGGGCGACTTCGACATACCTCATCCGCGATCGCGCGTGACGCGGCGGCAACGCCGCTTGACCGTCAGCGTTGCGACTCTGGTCGCGGTCGTGAGCGGCGCCGCGGCTGGATTTCTTTTTCTCAGTGGCGGCGAGCAGGCCGAGGCCGAGACGTCGACACCGGCCGCCGCTGTCCTCTCGCCGCGGCGCGCTCCCGACGCATTGCACGAACTCGTGGCGGGGACGCGCCTCGCGAGCCGCGTCGATGCGTTGATGCGGTCGCTAGCGCCGACGTCGTGCGCGGTCGTACGAGCGAATGCGGCGACCGTCGTGTCGTTCAAGCCGGATCAACTCCTGATGCCGGCGTCCGCGCTCAAGCTGACCACTGCCGCGGCGTTCCTCGCCAAGGCCGGTGGGAAGGCGAAGTTCGCCACGCACGTCTGGTACCCGCGTAAAGACGCGTCAGGCGCGGTTGCGACGCTGGCGCTCGAAGGCACCGGCGACCCGCTGCTCGCCACCAGGGGCTACGTCGACACCCGCAAACACCCGCCGAAACCGTTCAGCGACTTCACCAAGCTCGCAACCGCAGTGCGCGCCGCCGGGATCACGCGGGTGACGGGCACGATCGTCGTCGTCGACAACGCGTACGACACCGAGCGTCGCGTTCCCTCATGGAGCTCGGGCTACACGGCAACCGGCGACGTGGGGCCGCTCGGCGCATTGGCGCTCAACGACGGGTTCAGTTCCTACGCGCCGCTGGTGGCAGCGCCCGACCCGGGCTTGGCGGCGGCCGCAGAGCTCCGGAACGAACTCGTGAGTGCGGGTGTGTCGGTGGACGGGCAAACCGTTCGTGGTGCGCGCCCGGCGAACGCGACCAACGACATCAGCGTCGAGTCCGCGCCCTTCGCCGACGTCGTTACCGAGATGCTCACCGAAAGCGACAACAACACCGCCGAGCTGCTTCTGAAAGAGCTCGCCAAGCGCGCTGGCGCGCGGCCGGCGACGCGCGACGCCGGTGTGGCGGCACGCGCCGCCGCGCTGAAGGCGCTCGGCATCGACCCCGCCGGCGTCCACGCCATCGACGGGTCAGGGCTTGACCGTTCCGACCGCGCCACGTGCAACGCGCTCGTCGAGACGCTCACGACGCACCCGGGCGGGTACGACCTCGAGCAAATGCTCGCCGTCGCCGGACAGACCGGCACTCTCGACGACCGCTTCACGACGTCGCGGCTCGCCGGCACCCTGCGCGCCAAGACCGGCTCGCTGGACGGCGTGACGGCGCTGGTCGGAGTCGTCGACCCGAAGGCCAAGGTGAAGCTCCGCTTCGCGTTCATCGCCAACGGCAGCTTCAGCGACGCCGGGGGCAAGGCCTTGCAGGACCGCCTCGTCTCGGCGCTGGCGACGTATCCGGAGGCGCCACCGGCGGAGGAGTTGGCGCCGTGAGCGACGACCTCGTGGCGGTACCCCTGCCGATGTTCCCGCTCGGCGGCGTCGCGCTACCGGGCTCGGTCGTCCCGTTGCGCATTTTCGAGCCGCGGTACCGCCAGCTGGCGCTCGACCTGCAACGCGGCGACGGCCGTTTCGGGATCGTCCTCATCGAACGGGGGAGTGAGGTCGGCGGCGGCGAAGTGCGAACGCTCGTGGGCACCCGCATGCGCGTGAGCGAGGCGACGCAGTTCGACAACGGCGAGTGGGGCATCGTCGCCATCGGCGAGGAACGCATCCGCGTCGTCACCTGGCTGCCCGACGATCCCTATCCGCTGGCGCTCGTGGAGACGCCCCACCCGGGGCCACCACCGTCCGGTGAAGCGAACGCGATCGCCGAATCGGCCGTGCGCCGCGCCCTCGATCTGGCGGCGCAGCTCGGCTACGACATCCCGTCGCTCGACGACGTGCTCGTCGGGGATCCCGCGAGTCGCCAGTGGCAGCTGGCCGCGATGACGCCCGCGGGCGCCGTCGATCGGCAGCGCATCCTCGCCGAGGACGACGCCGAACGCCGAGCCGACGTCATCGCCACCATTGCCCTCGACGCGGCCGAAATCTTCGCATTGCAGCTCCAACGCGGTGAGGACGGGTAACCGTCCGGTAAGTTCCGTCCACCCACACGGAGGTCGCATGGCCCGGGTCCGGCCCGCCGAAATCACCGAAGAGCTCAACGACGTCTGGCGCCTTGTCGTCGGCTACACGAAGCAGGAAGCAGTCGCGCCGCTGCGCGGCGTCGGTGCGTTCATGCGTTGGGGTGTCGTCGGCATGGTGTTCTTCGCGCTCGGCACGGGCTTTGGGGTCATGGCGATCCTGCGCGCACTCGAGACCCAGACCGGCTCTGCGCTCAGTGGCTACTGGTCCTGGGTGCCGTACGTCGCGGCGACCGCGTGGGTCGTGATCGTGGGAGTGTTGGCGGCGCGTTCGCTCGCTCACACGCCCTGGAAGCAGAAAGGAGACGCGCAGTGACCACTGCCGAAGCACCTCGCATCACTCGCGAGGACATCGAATCGAAGCTGCGCCAGCTCAAGGGTGACACCGAACAGGTCGCGCAGGCTCAGAAGACCAACGGCATCATCGCCGCAGTGATCGGCGGGATCGCCCTCGTCGCACTGGTCTATTTCTTCGGGCGCCGGAGCGGCAAGAAGAAGTCGGCGTTCGTGGAGATCCGCCGTCTCTAATGCTCACCACGGCGCTGAGGTGGGCGTTGCGCAACGGGGTGCGCAAGGGTGTCGTCGAAGGACGCGGCCCGTGGCTCGTCGTTGCCGTCGTCGCCGGGCTTTGGCAATTGGCCCGGCGCCCCGCCAAGTCGCAGGCCGTGCGCTTCGAGCTTCACCCGGGCGAGCGATACTCCATCATCTGTGACGAGCCCGTCGCCCGATAAGTTCGCCTACGGCAGCCTGGTGCTGCTGGTCGACCGCAAACATCGCCGGTATCTGGTGCGACTGGTCGAGGGCGGGTCGTTCCACAGTCACGCCGGCTACATCGCGCACGGCGACATCGTCGGCCAGCGCGACGGGTTCGTCGCCCGTTCGACGCTTGGCGCGGCCTACATCGCGGTGACGCCGACGCTGTCGGACTTCATCTACGAGATGCCGCGCGGCGCGCAGGTCATCTATCCGAAGGACATCGGCGCGATCCTCGTGCAGGCCGACATCTATCCCGGCGCCAGGGTGCTCGAAGCTGGGGTTGGCTCGGGGGCGCTGTCGATGGCGATGCTGCGCGCCGGCGCCGACATCGTCGGCTACGAACTGCGCGAGGACTTCGGCGCGAAAGCGATGGCCAACGTCGCATCGTTCCTCGGCGAGGAGGCGTTGGCGCGCTATCGCGTCGAGTTCCGTGACGTGTACGACGGCATCGACGAGCGCGGCCTCGATCGCATCATTCTCGACTTGCCGGAGCCGTGGAACGTGGTGAAGCACGCCGAGGGCGCCCTCCGCGTCGGCGGCATCTTCTTCGCCTACGTTCCATCGACGGTGCAAGTAGCGCGGTTACGCGAGGCGTTGGACGACAGCGCGTTCGCCATGGTCCAGACCAACGAGGTGCTGCAGCGCGGCTGGTACGTAAAGGGCGCGGCGGTGCGCCCGGATCACCGCATGGTCGGCCACACCGGCTTCCTGACCACGGCGCGCCTGATGGGTGCGGATACGTGAATCAACTCGACCTGATCGTGCTGGTGATGCTGGCGGCGGCCGCGTTGGGTGGGTGGCGTCTCGGGTTCCTCGCGCGCATGTTCTCGTGGTTCGGCCTCGGCGTCGGCGTGTTCCTGGCGAGCCAGCTGCTGCCGTCGGCGCTGCGCGCCATCTCGAGCACGGAGGCGGCGTACCGCGCCGGCGTGGCGGTACTCATCCTCCTCGGCGGCGCGTTCGCCGGCCAGGCGCTCGGGCTCATGGCAGGCCTGCGGATCCACCGCGTCCTGCCGATCGGACCGATCCGGCTCGTCGACCGCAGCGTCGGCGCCGCCCTCGGCGCCTTCGGCGTGTTCCTGAGCTTCTGGCTGTTCGTACTGCCGTGGCTCGTCGATCTGCCCGGGTGGCCGGCGCAGCAAGCGCGTTCGTCCGCCATCTCCAAACTCGTCGACAAGTACGCGCCGCCGCCGCCCGACAAGATGCAGGCGCTGCGCCGCCTGATCGGCGACCACAACTTCCCCGAGGTGTTCGACAAGCTCGGCCCCGCGCCCGAGACAGGTCCGCCACCGTCGACGACGGGCTTCGCCGCCGGCGTGCAGGAGCGGGTGTCGCAGTCGACGGTGAAGGTCGAAGGCGAAGCGTGTCACCGGATTCAAGAAGGAAGCGGCTGGGCCGCGGGCCAGGACCTCGTCGCCACCAACGCCCACGTCGTGGCGGGCGTCCGGTCACCCGCCATCCTTCGCCCCGACGGTAAGCGCATCCCGGCGACGCTCGTCTACTTCGACTCCGATCGCGACATCGCGCTGCTGACGGTGAAGGGCCTCAACGAGGCGCCGCTGCCATTGGCGACGGGTCACGTCAACGACCGCGGTGCCGTGTTCGGTCACCCCGGCGGTCAGGACCAGCTGCGCGTCGCGCCGGCCCGCGTGAGCCAAGAGGTCACGGCGCGCGGGCGCGACCTGTACGACTCGCACCGCACTGACCGCGACGTGTTCGTTCTCGCCGCCACGCTGCACCCCGGCGACTCAGGCGCCGCCTTCACGAACCTCGACGGCAGGGTCACCGGCATGGCTTTCGCCATCGCCCCCGACCAACCCAACACTGCCTACGCCCTGACGTCGAAAGAACTCGCCGCCGCCCTCGGCGGCCCCCGCGTCGCCCAGTCCTCCGGCGACTGCTTGTCGAACGGCTAACCCCACCACCCTCGTTCTTGTGATGTTTTGTCAGGGTCTTCTTGTCACACCATCACAAGAAGCGTGAGAGCCGCTCTTCCAGGCCGCGCTTGATGGCGGGCCACTCCTCGGGCACGGCTGAGAAGTACGCGGAGTCGCGGAGGTTGCCGTCGGCGCCGGGCATGTGACGGCGACGGATGCCTTCGAACGTCATCCCGAGCTTGAGCATCGCGGCGCGGCTCGCCGTGTTGCGGGCGTCGGTGCGCATGCCGATGCGGGCGACGTCCCACGTCTCGAACGCGTGCGTGAACAGCAGCAGCTTGCACTCGGGGTTGACGGCGGTGCCCCGGACTTCGGGCACGTACCAGGTGTGTCCGACTTCGCAGACGTCGGGCGCGGCACGGCCGGTCCAGAACTCGAGGTCGTAGAACCCGGTCATGCCGACGACGGCGTCACCCGCTCGCACCGTGTAGATCAACCGGCCCTCTTCGCCGTAGCGCGTCACCTGGTCGATCCACCCGTCGGCGGTGCGGGGCACGAACGTCCAGCGGTACGCCTCGGGCGCGGCGCTCGCCGCGGCTTCGGCCAACTCGAACGCGTCGTCGGTTGTGGCAGGCGTTAAATGAACAACGGAGCCCCGAAGGGCTCCGTGCTCAAGACTCATATGCGGAAGCTGGTTAGGCGACTTCGATGAAGATGCACTCGCCGGGGCACTCTTCGGCCGACTCGACGGTCGCATCTTCCATGCCCGCAGGCACGTTGGCGAGGCCCTCGGGACCCCCCGGGTCCGAGAAGATCTTGTCGCCTTCTTTGACGTACGCGAGGCCGTCGTCGAGCAGCGTGAAGACCGAAGGCGCGATCTCTTCGCAGAGTCCGTCGCCGGTGCACAGATCCTGATCGATCCAGACCTTGTAACCCATCAAACGCTCACTTGTATTTAGGCTCCTATCAGGAGCAACGGACCACGAACGGGAGTGAATTCGAACTCTAGCGCATCCACGGTATTTCCCCGGCAATTCGCGGAAAAACTCGTTTTGGCTGTAACACGGCACGTGTAGGGTCGACGAAGAATCAGGAGGTACAGATGGCCGACGATCTTGAGCCCATGGATCTGCCCGCGGCACGCGAGCAGATCGTGGCGCTGGAAGAGGAGGTCGTTGCCCTTCGTCGTCGTTTGCAGGACGCGCCGAAGCGCGTGCGCACGCTCGAGGAGAAGTTGCTCGAGACCAAGGGGCAACTGACGCAGGCGGTGAGCCACAACGAGAAGCTCACCTACACCTTGCGAGAAGCGCGAGAGCACATCTCGGCGCTGCGCGAAGAAGTCGACAAGCTGACACAGCCGCCCGCGGCGTACGGGACCTACCTCGGCGCCAACACCGACGACACCGTCGACGTGTTCTCCGCCGGCCGCAAGATGCGCGTATCGCTGCACCCCGAGATCGAGGTCAGCGACCTCAAGAAGGGCCAGGAGGTCGTCCTCAACGAGTCGCTCAACGTCGTGATGGCGCGCGGGCCCGAAGTCGCCGGCGAAGTCGTCACGCTCAAGGACATGGTCGACGACAGGCGGGCGATGATCGTCGGGCGCGGCGACGAGGAGCGCGTCGTGGAACTCGCCGACGAGCTGCTCGCCACCAAGCTGCGCGCCGGCGACACGGTTCTGCTCGACAGCCGCACCGGGCTGCTGCTCGAGAAGCTCGAGCGTCCCGAAGTCGAAGACCTCGTGCTCGAAGAAGTGCCCGACATCTCCTACGACGACGTGGGCGGCCTCGACACGCAGATCGAGGCGATCACCGACGCCGTCGAGTTGCCGTTCCTGCACAAGGAGCTGTTCGTCGAGCACAAGCTGCCGGCGCCCAAGGGCATCCTGCTGTACGGCCCTCCAGGTTGCGGTAAGACGCTGATTGCGAAAGCCGTTGCCAACTCGCTCGCCAAAAAGGTGGCGGCGAAGGCCGGCGACGGCACCAAGGGCACCGCCTACTTCTTGAACATCAAGGGCCCCGAGCTACTCAACAAGTACGTGGGAGAGACCGAGCGCAAGATCCGCCTCGTGTTCCAACGCGCGCGCGAGAAGAGCGAAGAAGGCATGCCCGTCATCGTCTTCTTCGACGAGATGGACTCGCTGTTCCGTGCCCGCGGTACCGGCATCAGCTCCGACATGGAGTCGACGATCGTGCCGCAGTTGCTGGCAGAGATCGACGGTGTCGAGACGCTGCGCAACGTGATCGTGATCGGTGCGTCCAACCGCGAGGACTTGATCGATCCCGCGATCCTGCGCCCGGGCCGTCTCGACGTGAAGATCAAGATCGAGCGCCCCGACGAGACCGCCGCGGCCGCCATCTACTCGCGCTACCTGACGTCGGACCTGCCGCTCGACGAGGACGAAGTGAAGAGCCTCGGCGGCGGCGACCGCGACAAGTGCGTGCAGGCGATGATCGAGACGACCGTCGAGACGATGTACCAGACCGACGACGCCAACCGGTTCCTCGAAGTCACCTACCAAAACGGCGACAAGGAGATCATGTACTTCAAGGACTTCTCGTCCGGAGCCATGATCGAGAACATCGTGCGGCGCGCCAAGAAGCTCGCCATCAAGCGAGTGATCGCCGGCGAAGGCCGCGGTATCCGCGTCGACGATCTCCTGCAGTCGATCAAGCAGGAGTACAAGGAGCACGAAGACCTACCGAACACCACGAACCCCGACGACTGGTTGAAGATCTCGGGCAAGAAGGGCGAGCGGATCGTCTACGTGCGCACCCTCATCACCAAGGACGACGGCGACAAGTCCGCCGAGGGCGGCCGCGCCATCGAGCGCGTCGCCACCGGCCAGTACCTGTAGCGCATAGCTCACATCGCACCCCCCGCCGACCGATAGGCCGCGATGGCCACCTGGAAGTCAACCCCGGACGAGCGCGCCCAAGCGGCGCAGCTGGTCCTCGATCGCGTGGACGGCGGAGCGACTCTCGCCGACTCCATTCGACACTTCGCCAACGCGCTCGAGGTCAGCGAGGACACGCTGCGCCGTTGGGTGCGCCAGCACAAGACAGCCACGGCAACCGAAACAGAGTCTGTTGCAACGTCCGTCGCCACCGCGGTGCTCGACCGGCCCGAACCCGTTTCCCGCGTTGTCGCGCCGCCCGCATCCGCCATGCCAGCGGCGCCGCGGCGGCCCTACGCCTTGCGCTTGGTCGGCGTCATCGCGGCGGTGGTGGTCGCGGCGATCCTCGTGCCGGTTGCGTTGATCACGACGCTGGGCACAGCGCGCACCGCTTCGCGTGACAAGGCAGCGGCGCGCGTGTCCGACTACATCGCCGGCAAGGGCGTGCACGAGTTCGTCGCATCCGACTCCAACTTCCGAGCGTCGTTCCCGTTTGGTGCGCCGCGACGACAAGCAGACACGCAAAAGGTCGGGTCGGTCGCGGTCGACTTCATCAACTACGGGACCGAGAGTGACCGCGGCGCGTTCATGGTCGGCTCGTTCGCGTTGCCCGCCGGCGTCCCCTATGACCTGAACGCGGGTGTCAACGGCGCGGCGGTCGCGACCAAGGCTCATGTCGAGACAGCCACGCCGACCACGTTCCAGGGGTTCCGGGCCATCGAGTTCGTGATGACCGGAACGCAGTCCGGCAATGCCTTCACCGACAAGGGCGTGTTCGTCGATGCCGGCACGCGCGTCTACGTCCTCCAGACGATCTGGGCGGGCGGCGTCGCTCCGGGCTACGACGCCTTCAAGTCGTCGTTCCGCATCGGTTAAGCGTCGTAGCCAAGGATCCGCCGTAACGGCGCCAGTGGTTTCAGCACCGGTTCGATCTCTGCGGCGCGGGCGCGCCACTTGTCGTCGCTGGGTGCCGACAGGGTGACGGCGCTGGGCGCGAGCTTTTTCGCCGCTTCGGTGACCGCCGCGCTCGGCTTGAGATAGCAAAACGCGAGGAGGTCGTCGACCATGCGCGGCGCGTTGGCCACGAAGTCTTCGTACTTGATGCGACACCACCGGCTGCGGGGAATGCGCTCGAGGTCGTCGACCGCGGTTTGGTTGCCCACCCACCACTGCCACGCGAACTGTTCGGCGGGCGAGTCGTCGAGGTGGCCCAGCCAGCCCGGCGCCATGAGGAAGTGCCACTCGTGGCCGTGCTTCTGCGGCCACGCGCGGACGGACAAGCCACGTTCGCGGCCTTCGAGCATCGACGCGATGCTCTGCGGCGCGTCGCGCGTCAGGTGAATGAACAGCGCGTCCGGAAACATGGCGTCGAGCGCGCCGGCGCGCAGCACGTTCGGTGGCGTCTTGTCGATCAACCGGTAACGCACGCGGCCGCGTCGCTCCATCAACCCGCGGCGCATCACGCCTTCGTGCAACGACCACTCGGCGCGTCGCCACGCCGTGTCGTCGAGCGCGTCGGGATCGAAGGCGTCGCCGCGCGCGCCGGTGGCGACCGACGGGTCGACGGCCACCCACGGCGGGTACGCCTCGTTCTCCCAGGCGCGCACGCCTTCGTGTGCGCGCAACACGTCGAACAGCAGCGTCGAACCCGACCGCGGCATGGCGATCACGAACACCGGTCGATCGAGGATGCGCCTCACGCGTCGAGAATCTGTTTCGCCAGCGCGTCTATGTCGACGGCGCACGTCGTGTCGACCGTGATCAGCGGCCAGTCACCGCCGACGAACTGCGGGTGGCGATCGATCCAGCCTTGAAGGTTGTCGCCTTGCTCCTTGTCGAAGTGCACCGGGTGACGCGTGCGCGTCACGTACCGCGCCTGTGCGACCTCTGGCGGGACGTCGCAATACACCTCGACGATCGGGCCGATGCCGTGCAGTTGGTCGAGCGCAAACTCGCGGTGCCAGGTGCTCTCGAGAACCGCGCCGATGTTGTCGCGCGCCAACGCCACCAGAACTTGCATCGTGGCGCCGCCCAGTTCCTTCGACGCATCCATGTCGGGAGCGCCCAGGACGTCGCCGAGTGCCTCCTTGATCGTGTCCTTCATGAACAGCGGGAGATCGAGCGCCGGAGCAAGCGCGCGAGCAAGTGTCGATTTGCCCGAACCGGGCGCTCCGGACACGACGACGAACAGGGCGCGCATGCACAAAGCACCGTAGGTGGTGCCACAAGGAGCTAACGGGGGTTACCGTGACGTTGTGGCAGTACCGAAGGTCTGTGGGATCGAGACGGAGTACGGGATCGCCCTTCGCGGCGGCGACCCGAACCCCATCGCGGCTTCGTCGATCTTGATCAACGCCTACGTGCAGCACCTGCACCGCCAAGTCGGCTGGGACTTCGAAGACGAGTCGCCGGGTCGTGACGCGCGCGGTTCGTCGCGGCCCGATGCGCGCCCGCCCGAAGTCGAGACGCATTTGGTCAACGCGGTGCTCACCAACGGCGCGCGCTACTACGTCGACCACGCGCACCCGGAGTACTCGTCGCCTGAGTGCCGCGACGCGTTGAGCGCGTTGAAGTTCGACCGCGCCGGCGAGGTGATCCTGCAACGGTCGATGGAATACGCATCGAACTTGTTGCAAGGCGACGCCCACATCGCCGTCTACAAGAACAACTCCGACGGCAAGGGCAACAGCTACGGCTGTCACGAGAACTACCTCATGGACCGCGCAGTTCCGTTCGCCACGATCGTGCGCCGCATCATCCCGTTCTTCGTGACGCGCCAGCTGTTCACGGGCTCGGGCAAGGTCGGAAGCGAGGCGCCGGGCGGTGACGCCAGTGCGTTCCAGATCACCCAACGCGCCGACTTCTTCGAAGAGGAGGTCGGTCTCGAGACGACGCTGAAGCGCCCGATCGTCAACACCCGCGACGAACCGCACGCCGATTCGCAGAAGTTCCGCCGCCTCCACGTCATCTGTGGCGACGCCAACCTCGCCGAAGTCGCGACGTTCCTGAAGCTCGGCGCCACATCCATCGTGTTGGCGCTGATCGAAGACGACGTGCGCGGCGGCCGCGACATCGACCTCGCGGCGCCGGTCGCGGCGATGCGCCACGTGTCGTCGGACCTCACGCTGCGCAACGCCCTGCCCCTCGACGACGGCTCCACGATGACCGCGCTCGACATCCAGTGGGAGTACCTCGGGCTGGCGAAGAAGTGGGCCGACGAGCACGGCTTCGACGCCATCGGCGGTGACACTGTCGGCCAGATGGTCATCGACCGATGGGAGACGGTGCTCAGCGGACTCGAGACCGATCCGTTCACGCTTTCGAAGCAGCTCGACTGGGTGGCGAAGCTCCAACTGATCGACGCCTACCGTGAACGCAACGAAATGCAGTGGAACAACGCCCGCCTGCGCGCCATGGACATCCAGTACCACGACCTGCGCCCGGCGACGTCGCTGTTCTACCGAATGAAGATGGAGACGCTCGTCCCCGAAGCCGACGTCCTCAATGCCGTGACCGAACCTCCGCACGACACGCGTGCATACTTCCGGGGTAAGTGCCTCCAGAAGTGGGGGAGTTCCGTCGCCGCGGCGAACTGGGATTCCATCGTGTTCGACCTCGGCGCCGAGCCGCTCCGCAGGGTTCCGATGATGGAACCGTTGCGGGGAACAGCGGCGATCGTGGATACGTTGTTGGAATCATGCGCTACACCAGCCGAGCTTGTGGCAAGACTGGGTGCCTAGGAGACTTCTGATGGCTGAAAGAGAACTCAAAAAAAAGCAGGCACCGTCCAAGACCGAAGAAGAGGTCGCGGACGAGGCGCCGGCTACCACGGAGCGGGGCGAGAAGCTCAAGGCAGACATCGACGACCTGCTCGACGAAATCGACGAGGTGCTGGAGGAGAACTCCGAAGACTTCGTCCGTTCGTACGTCCAAAAGGGCGGTGAGTGACCCTCCCTTCGTTTTCCCCGGCTGATTCGCCGGGGCCGGATTTCGCCCGCCTGCTCGATCGTCTCGGACTCGCGCCGCGAGTGCCGGAGGTGGGCGCGTTCGACAAGGTCACCCACGGCACGACGATCGTCGCGCTGCGTTACTCCGAAGGCGTGCTCATGGCCGGCGACCGCCGAGCCACCGCCGGCAGCGACATCGCGCACCGCAACATGGACAAGGTCTTCCCGGCCGACCGGTACTCGGGCATCGCCATCGCCGGCGCCGCCGGGATCGCGGTCGAGATGGTGCGCTTGTTCCAGACACAGCTCGAGCACTACGAGAAGTTGAGCGGGAACAACCTGTCGCTCGAAGGCAAGGCCAACCAGCTCGCGCAGATGATCCGCGGCAACATGAGCATGGCGATGCAGGGCCTCGCCGTCGTGCCGCTGTTCGCCGGCTACGACACTCGCCGTCAGATCGGGCGCATCTTCACTTACGACGTGACCGGTGGGCGCTACGAAGAGTCCGACTTCCACGCCACCGGCTCGGGCGGCCGCGACGCCCGCACGACGATCAAGCTCGGTTGGCAGCCCGGCATGACGCGTGACGAAGCCATCGAGCTCGCCGTGCAAGGCCTGTACGAAGCCGCCGACGAGGACTCCGCCACCGGCGGGCCCGACGTCGTGCGCGGCATCTATCCGCTCGTGGCAACCATCACGGGGACCGGCTTCACCTACGTCGACACCGAGGAAGTCGCCGAGCGCTTCCGAGCATTGGTCGCGCGCCTCAGCGAAAGCGCCGGTGGAACGTCGTGAGCATGCCGTTCTACGTCGCGCCGGAACAGTTCATGAAGGACAAGGCGGATTACGCGCGCAAGGGCATCGCCCGCGGCCGCGCCGCCGTGGCCGCGGTGTTCGAAGGCGGCATCCTGCTGTGCGCCGAGAACCCGTCGACCAACCTGCACAAGATCTCCGAGATCTACGACCGCATCGCCTTCGCCGGCGTAGGGCGCTACAACGAGTACGACCAGTTGCGCCAGGCGGGCGTGCAGCACGCCGACGTGAAGGGCTACACGTACAGCCGGGAGGACGTCGACGGCCGGTCGCTCGCCAACCTGTACGCGCAGCAGCTCGGCCTCGTGTTCACGCACGAGATGAAGCCGTTCGAGATAGAGATCCTCGTCGCGGAAGTCGGAACGGCGCCCGCTGACGATCAGCTGGTCCACATCCTCTACGACGGCACGGTTACCGACGAGCACGGCTTCGCGGTGCTCGGTGGCGACTCCGACGCCATCACCGAACGACTCAAGGAGTCGTACTCGGACGGCGCCGCGCTGAACGTCGCGCTCCAGAGCCTCGTGACCGCGCTCGCCGGCCCGGACCGCACGCTCAGCGCCGCCGACCTCGAGATTGCGGTGCTCGACCGCGCCCTACCTCGCCGCGCCTTCCGCCGTCTCGACGACGCGGAAGTCGCACCATTGCTCGCGTAGTACCCCGCAGAGGTCTACGGTCGCACTGTGGAGCGGCGCATCTTCGGCCTCGAGAACGAGTACGGCGTCACGTGCACGTTGCGCGGCCAGCGCCGGCTCAGCCCTGACGAGGTGGCGCGCTACCTGTTCCGGCGCGTGGTGTCGTGGGGTCGGTCGTCGAACGTGTTCCTCGAGAACGGCGCGCGGCTGTACCTCGACGTCGGTAGTCACCCCGAATACGCCACGCCGGAGTGCGACACCGTCGGCGACCTCGTCATTCACGACAAGGCCGGGGAGCGCACGCTCGAAGGCTTGGTGATCGAAGCCGAGCAGCGCCTGCGCCAAGAAGGCATTCGTGGCGTCGTGTACCTCTTCAAGAACAACACCGACTCCGCCGGCAACTCCTACGGCTGCCACGAGAACTACCTCACGAGCCGGCGCGACGACTTCGGGCACTTCTCCGAGGTGCTGATCCCGTTCTTCGTCACTCGCCAGATCTACGCCGGTGCGGGCAAGGTGCTGCAAACGTCGCGGGGTGCCGTGTTCTGCCTCGCGCAGCGCGCCGAACACATCTGGGAAGGCGTGAGCTCGGCCACGACGCGCAGCCGCCCGATCATCAACACGCGCGACGAACCGCACGCCGACGCCGAGAAGTACCGGCGCCTTCACGTCATCGTCGGCGACTCCAACATGAGCGAGTACACGACGTTCCTCAAGATCGGCACGACGTCAATCCTGCTGCGCATGCTCGAAGACCCCAAGGTCGTGTTGCGCGACATGACGCTGGAAAACCCGATCCGCGCCATCCGTGAGATCAGTCACGACATCACGTGCACGCGGCGCGTCAAGCTCGCCAACGGGCGCGAGGCCTCAGCGCTCGACATCCAGTTCGAGTACCTGACGCGCGCCGAGCGTTACGCCAAAACGCACGATCTACACCCGCACGAGGCGCAGGCGATGAAGATGTGGAAGCACTGCCTCGAGGGGTTGGAGAAGGACCCGTTCTCGCTCGACCGCGAGTGCGACTGGGTCATCAAGCACAACCTCGTCGAGAAGTACCGCGCCAAGTACGACATGCCCCTCGGCCACCCGCGCATCGCGCTGCTCGACTTGCAGTACCACGACGTCAGCCGCACCCGCGGCGTGTTCTACAAGCTGCAGAACGCCAACGCCGTCGAGCGCATGGTCGAGGACGCCGACATCGAGAACGCGCGCGAGAACCCGCCGCAGACCACGCGGGCCAAGCTGCGCGGCGACTTCATCCGCAAGGCCAAGGAGCGCCGGCGCGACTACACGGTCGACTGGGTGCATCTCAAGGTGAACGACCAAGCGCAGCGCACGGTGTTATGCAAGGACCCGTTCAAGTCGAAGGACGACCGCGTCGATCGTCTGATCGCCTCGCTCTAGACCTTTGCCTGCGTACCGCACCGGCACCGTCTCGCAGATCCTGGGCGCCCGCCGAGGACTCCAGCGCGTCGAGGTCGACGGCGAACCTGCGTACGTGCTCACCCAACTGATCGGCGACGTCGACGTGGGCGACCGCGTCGTCGTCAACACCACGGCCGTCGACCTCGGCCTCGGCACGGGTGGATGGCACTTCGTGCACTGGAACCTGTCGCGCGACGACGTCAAGACCGAGTCCGGCGGCCACGTCATGAAGCTGCGCTACACGAGTCTGCAGGCCGACACGGGCGTGGCCGAGGAATCCGACGACGTGCCCGCCACGCTCGACGGCGTCCCCGTCATCGCTCTGGCGCTGCACAGCCAGCTCGCGTGCGCGGCGGCCGCGATCAAGGCGTGCGACGACGCGTTGCGGGTCGTGTACGTCATGACCGACGGCGCCGCGCTTCCGCTGGCCCTGTCAGACCTCGTCGCCGACCTCGTCTACGAAGGCGTCGTCGACGCCACCGTCACTGCCGGCCACGCCTTCGGTGGAGACCTCGAGGCCGTCAACCTGCGCTCGGCGCTCACCGTTGCCCGTCATCGGCTGCAGGCCGACGTGATCGTCGCCGGCATGGGACCGGGCTCGGTCGGCACGAGCACGACGCTCGGGTACTCCGGCATCGAAGTCGGCGCCATCGTCGACGCCACGAACGACCTGGGCGGGCGCGCCATCGCCGCCCTCCGGGTCTCGGAGGCTGACCCGCGACCGCGCCATCAGTTCGTGAGCGAGCACAGCGTCGTGGCCCTCACGACGGCCACGCACACGCCGGTGTTCGTCGCCGTGCCGTCGGGCACCGAAGGACTGCCCGACCTCGGTCCGCACGCCTTCGTGTCCGAAATCGACGAACCGGATGCCGTCACGTTCTTGCACCGACGCGGCATCACGCCGACGACGATGGGTCGCACACCGGGCGACGATCCGCGGGCGTTCGAGTTCGCGGCAGCGGCGGGTGCTTACGCCGCGCTACTCGCGGGCGGGTAGCGTCCCGCGCCGTGTCTACGACTGAACCCGCGACCGGCGAGCACCACACGCGCCGCCAAATCATCGAGTGGGCGGTCGTCATCATCGCCGCCTTCCTGGCGGCGACAGTGCTGCGCGCCACGGTCGTGCAGGCGTTCAGCATCCCGTCGGTGTCGATGGAGAAAACGCTGCTCGTCGGCGACCGCGTGCTGGTCAACAAGCGGAACAAGTCCGCGCACGTCGGTGACATCGTCGTGTTCAAGCGACCGCCGGGCGAAGAGGCCGCAGCGATCAAGGACCTCATCAAACGCGTGATCGCGACGGAAGGCCAGACCGTGTCGGCGAAGGACGGGAAGCTGCTCGTGAACGGCAAAGCGATCAGCGAGCCCTACCTCGCCCCGCACACGCCGACGGTCATGGAAGGCAGCGTCACGGTGCCTCGGGGCGAAGTGTGGGTGATGGGCGACAACCGCACCCAGTCGCGCGACAGCCGCTTCTTCGGCCCGATCAAGAAATCGACGATCGTCGGCCACGCGTACTTGCGCGTCTGGCCTCCCAGTCGTCTCGGCGGTTTGTAGCTAGCGCAGCTGATCGGTGAGCGCCTCGACGAGACGGTCGACGTGGTCGCTGTACACGCCGTCCATGCCGTAGGCGAACGAGAGCGCGAGGGCGCGGGGCTGCTGTGCGTCCCAGGCGAACGCGAAGCGCTCGAAGCGATGGAGCAGCGTGACGAGGCCGGCATTCCAGTCGGTCCAGTGCATGTTGAGGGCGTCGATGCCGACCTTCTGCAGCGTCGCGGCGCGTCGCTCGGGGCCTTCGCTGATGCGACGCAGGCGCGTCGAGTCGACCAGCTTCACGCTGTCGCTCTGTTCGCGCCACGTCGCCACCAGCTCCCAGTCGTGGTGGCAGAGCCAGAGACGCTCGGTGGCGCCGTAGGAATCGGCCACCTGGAGGGTGCGGACGACGGCGTCGGGATCCTTGACGTCGAGCGATAACGGCAGGTCCGTACCCACCGATTCGTACAGCTCGGCGAGGGTCGGCATGTGTGACGGCAGCGACGAACGATTCAGGTCTCGGATCGAACGACGCCGTAATCCGGCCCTGACTACTCCGTCGTGGTCGAGCACGACCTCACCGTCCGCGGTCAACCAGATATCGCTCTCCAACCCCGTTGCGCCCAATTTTCGGGCAAGTTTGAACGCGTCGAGCGTGTTTTCTGGGGCGTGTGCGCGCGCACCGCGGTGGGCGAAGGCGATCGGTGGGCGCTGTAACGAATCCATTGGCCCCATCGTTGACTAGTTAGTTGGGATCAGTCCAAAACCCCGCAGATGAGTCATAGCCAGAAATCGGTCATTCGGCGCAGGATGAGCTCAACATTCAAGCAACAACTACACCGCAAGGAGACACCGATGGATGGACGCAATACCGAGCCTCTCGTAGCGCTCGTGCGAGCCAGCTGTCCCGCGTGCGGTGACGTTGAACTGCCCGGCACGGCACTGCAAGCCCGCCGCTGCGAAACCACGGGCGAAGGTTCCTACAGCTTCGGTTGCCCCGAGTGCGGCACCGTCGTCGTCAAGCCGGCCGACCAACGACTGCTCGACCTGCTGATCGCCAGCGGTATCCCGATGACCTCGTGGAGCTTGCCGAGCGAGCTGGCGGAATCCCACGCCGGCGATCCCATCACGTACGACGACATCCTCGCCTTCCACGACCTCGTGTCGACCGACGACTGGTTCGCGCAGGTCGAGGAACTCGTCGCCCGCGACGACGCTTCCTGACGCACTGATCATCGGGCCGCACTAGCTGCGGCGTAGATTTCGACCGTGGGAAATATCGGTGGACCCGAGATCATCGTCGTCCTGATCATCGCCCTGTTGGTCCTCGGACCCAACCGGCTCCCACAAGCCGCGCGCCAGATGGGCAAAGCGATGGCGGAGTTTCGCAAGGTGACCGGCGGCCTCCAGGCCGAAGTGCGCGACGCCATGTCGCAGCTCGAGAACGAGGTCAGCTTCACCGAACCCCCGGGCCCGCCCGAGATCCCCGCGGTCCAACCTCCCACGCCGCCACTTCCGCCGGCGCCGGCGCCGCCGTCCGGCGAAGAGACCGCGTAACTCGGCGTGGCCGACGAGGCGGCCACCGCCGCCGCACACGACGCGAACACCAGCGAACTCGGCGCCATGACGCTGGTCGAGCACCTGACCGAGCTGCGCAAGCGATTGTTCATCTCGTGCATCGCCATCGCCGTCGGCGCAACGATTGCGTTCTTCGTCTACAACCGCATCCTCGACTTTCTCGTCCACCCGTACTGCGCCATTCGTCATGGCAACTGCAAGCTGTACGTGACGTCGCCGCTCGAGGGCATCGCGGTGCGCCTCAAGATCGCGGGCTACGGCGGGCTGATGATCTCGAGCCCCGTCGTGCTGTGGCAGGTGTGGCGCTTCATCACACCGGGTCTCCACAAGCAAGAGAAGCGCTACGCGATTCCGTTCATTCTCGCGTCGACGTTCCTGTTCTTCTTCGGCGTGTTGATCGCGTACCTCACGTTCCCGAAAGCGCTCGAGTTCCTCATCTCGATCGGCGGCACGAACCTCCAGGAGATCTTCAGCCCGAAGGACTACGTCTCGTTCTTCCTGAAGGTGATGCTGGCGTTCGGCCTCGCCTTCGAGTTCCCGGTCATTCTCGTGTTCCTCGAATTGGTGCGCGTGCTCTCCGCCAAGCAACTGAGTTCGTGGCGCCGGCCGGCGATCGTGATCATCGTCGCCGCGGCGGCCGTGATCACGCCGAGTCAGGATCCGTACTCGCTGTTCGGCATGGCGATACCGATGTACATCTTCTACGAGTTGTCGATCCTCATAGGTCGTCTCCTGAAGCGATGACGCAGCCAGAGGTGCGCCAGCGGTTCGAGGGCGGCTTCGGGTTCTCGCTTGACGCGTTCCAGGCCGACGCCATGGACGCCATCGACAACGGCCACTCGGTTCTCGTCGCCGCGCCCACAGGCTCGGGCAAGACCGTCGTCGCCGAATACGCCATCGAGTGCGCGCTGGCCGAAGGCGCGCGCGCGTTCTACACGACGCCGCTGAAGGCGTTGTCGAATCAGAAGTTCAACGACCTGGTGGCGCGCCACGGCGCGTCGCGCGTCGGACTGCTGACGGGCGACACCGTCGTGCGACCCGACGCTGACGTGATCGTGATGACCACCGAGGTGCTGCGGAACATGATCTACGCGCGCTCGTCGAGCCTCGACCGCCTCCGGTGGGTGATCCTCGACGAGGTCCACTACCTGCAGAACCCGTACCGCGGCGCGGTGTGGGAGGAAGTCATCATCCACTTGCCGCAGTCGGTCGACCTCGTGTGCCTGTCGGCCACCGTGAGCAACGCCGAAGACGTCGCCGACTGGATCGGCACCGTGCGCGGAACGACCGAGGCCATCATCGACGAGACGCGGCCCGTGCAACTCGAGCACCTGTACCTCGCCGGTGAGCGCGACTCCGAGCGCATGCACCTCGTGCCGACGTTCGTCGACGATGTGCCGAACAAGTTCGCGGCGCGTCTCGACAGCGCCACCGATCGCGACGGGCGGAGCGATCGCGGCCGGAGGCGGCGCAAGATCTACACGCCGCGTCGCGTCGAAGTGGCGCGCGTGCTCGACGACCACGACATGTTGCCGGCGGTGTACTTCATCTTCAGCCGCAAGGGGTGCGACGAGGCGGTGCGGCAGTGCGTGAACGCCGGACTGCGGCTCACGACTCCGGAGGAGCGCAAGCAGATCCGTGCGACCGTTGACGCGCACCTGTCGCGCCTGGCGGACGCCGATCTCGACGCCCTCGGCTACGACAGCTGGTTGGCCGGACTCGAAATGGGATTCGCCTCTCACCACGCGGGGCTCGTGCCGCCCATGAAGGAGGCGGTCGAGGCGCTGTTCGCCGCCGCACTCGTCAAGCTCGTGTTCGCCACCGAGACGCTCTCGCTCGGTATCAACATGCCGGCGCGTTCCGTGGTGATCGAGAAGCTGACGAAGTTCACCGGTGATCGTCACGAGATGCTGACGGCGGGGGAGTACACGCAGTTCACGGGACGCGCCGGGCGGCGCGGGCTCGACGATGTCGGCTACGCCGTCGTGTTGTGGTCGCCGTTCGTGTCCTTCGAGCAAGTGGCGGCGTTGGCGTCACGCCGGACGTACGCGCTGCGTTCGTCGTTCCGCCCGACCTACAACATGGCCGCGAACCTGATCCGTCGCTACGCACCCGACGAAGCGCGTCATCTGCTCAACCTGTCGTTCGCGCAGTACCGCGCTGACCGCGTGATCGTGCAGCAGGAAGCGGCGATCGAGCGCCTCGTGCACGACATCGCGCGTGCGTACGCGCAGGCCGAATGCGAGCAGGGCGACGTCAAGGAGTACCGACTGCTCGTCGCCGAGGCGGAGCAAGCGCGGCGCGACGCGCCGTCGGACACGCGGCTCATCGTCGACGCCATCAACCGCCTGCGGCCCGGTGACATCGTGTTCGTTCCGACGCATCGCACCAAGGGGAAGGTCGCGGTACTCGGTCCGCCGCGCGGGAAAGGCGTGAGCGGCCTGACGCTGCCCGTCGTCACCGACGACGGTCGCCGGATGCAGTTGCGCGTGAAGGACTTTCCGATCCCGCCGCGGCGAGCGGGGCACATCAAACTCCCGGCGCCGTTCGATCCCGGCGCGGCGCGGTTCTTGCGCGCCGCCGCCGAACTCGTGCGCAGCGCCGAAGTCACCGAGCCCGACGACGTCAAGACGTACACACCCAAATGGATGGGTGGGAGAGCCAGGGCGCGGGGGCGGACTCCGTCGGAGCGCCTGGCGACGATGCATCCCGTCGCCGCGTGTCCCGACGCGCCGCAACACCTGCGCGCGCTGGCGCGCGCCGAGCGGCTCGAGCGCAGCCTCGTGGCGGAACGGCGACAGCGCCGCAGCGATGAGGCGTCGCTCGGCCGTCAGCTGGACCGCGTGCTGACGGTGTTGAGCGAACTGGGTTTCGTCGAGGGTTGGGCGCTGACCGAAGCCGGCGAGCGCCTGGCGCGGCTGTACCACGAGTGCGACTTGCTGATCGCCGACTGCATCGGTGCCGGATTGTTCGACGGCCTGAGTGCGAACGAGCTCGCCGGCCTGGCGTCGGTGTTCACGTTCGAAGCGCGCGGCGTCGACGTGGGCGGCCTGCCGATCCCGGCGGGGCTGCACACGCGCATCACGGAAATCGAAGCGCACTTGGCGCGTCTCGCCGGGCTGGAGAAGCGGGCGCATCTTCCGCTCACACGCGACATCGACGAGGGCTTCGTCGGCGCGGCGTACGCGTGGGCGAACGGTGACCCGCTCGCCGAGGTCCTCGCCGACGGGATCACCGGTGGCGACTTCGTGCGCAACATCAAGCAACTCGTCGACCTGCTGCGTCAGATCGCGCTCGTCGCTCCCGTGCCGGCGACGGCGAAGGCGGCGACGCAGGCCGCGGATGCGCTGTTCCGCGGCGTCGTGGTCGCGTCGTCGGTCGTGAGCACCCGTGGTGATTAAGCCGGGCCAACCCTGGGGCGAGCCCGCTGGTGAGACGGCGCCGGACGTCGTCGCCGACAGCGACCGCGCCATGTCGCGCGCCCTCGACGAGGCGCGGCGCGCCAACCACGCGTTCCCGACGTTTCGCGTCACGGGCGGCGATCTGTTCCGCACGCTCGGCGGCACCAGCGGCATGGCGTTTCCGCTCGACGTCGGTGAAGTCCTGGTCGACGGACGACTTCACTTCTTCGTCGCCCACCTGCTGATCCAGCCGGCGCGATGGCGGCACTTCGTCGTCGCCATGAACACGCCGTGGATGGGTGAGTGGAACTTCGGACCGAAGGCCCACCCCAACGACGGCGTCCTTGACGTTTACGAGGCGAACCTCAACCGCTTCGAGTGGCGTCAAGTGCGCCGCCGCCTCCCGACGGGTTCGCACCTCCCGCACCCGCGCATCGAAGGCCACCGGACCAAAGCGATGACGTTCGAGTTCCCGAAAGGCGCGGCCGTCAAGATCGACGGCGACGACGTCGGCACCGCCAAACACTTCGCCCTCCGAGTGCTGCCGGACGCCATCACCGTCATAGCGTGAGCGCAATGGACGCGTGGATCCTCGACGAGTCGCCGGGCAGCTATCGGCGCGGCGACATCGACCTGCCTGCGTTGGCGCGCGACGAGGTGCGCGTGCGGGTCGTCGCGTCGGCGCTCAACCACATGGACATCTGGGTGACGAAGGGCATGCCGAAGCCGCACACGCCGCACGTACCGGGAGCCGACGGCGCCGGCGTCATCGACGGCATCGGTGATGAGGTGACGAACGTCGCCGTGGGCGATGAGGTCGTGATAAATCCCGCGGTGTCGTGCCGCAAATGCGACTACTGCCTTGCCGGTGAGAGTCCGCTGTGCAAGCAGTTTGGCATCCTCGGCGAGCACCGTTGGGGCACGCACGCGGAGTACGTGGTCGTGCCCGCGGCCAACGTCGTCGCCAAGCCGCCCACGCTGGATTGGCCCGAAGCCGCGGCGTTCGGCCTGTGTTGGCTGACGGCGTGGCGCATGCTGCGCCGGGCGCGGCTCACCGCGGGCGAGACGATGCTCGTCGTCGGTGTCGGTGGGGGAGTGAGCACCGCCGGACTCGTGCTCGGCGTCGCCAGCGGCGCGACCGTGTACGCGACGTCGCGGGACGAAACGAAACGGCAGCGCGCCGTCGAGATGGGCGCGGCCGAGGCGTTCGACTCGAACGAACGCTGGCCCGTGCAGGCCGACGTGGTGTTCGAGAACGTCGGCGCGGCGACGTGGGACAGCTCGATCCGCGCGCTCAAGCCCGGCGGGCGCCTCGTCACCTGCGGAGGCACGGCGGGCAGCACCGTCGAGATCTCCCTGCCGCGCCTGTTCTTCAAGCAGCACGAGATCATCGGCTCCACCATGGGCTCCTACGCCGAGTTCGACGCCGTGCTTCGTCGCGTGGCCGCCGGCGTCCCCGTCCCCATCGACGAGGTCTTCGACGGCCTCGACGCCTACCCAGCCGCCCTCGAACGCCTCCAAGCCGGCGACCAGTCCGGCAAAATCGTCGTCCGCCACTAGCCCCCCAACCCGAACTGGTCTGACGAAACGGCCGGAAACGACACTCCCGCCCGACCAGTTCGGGTGGGAGTGGCGTCCAATCCGCGCCCGACCCGTCCAGTGGTCGTACTCTGCGGAGTCCCATGACGAGGTACGCCGTAGAGACCTTCACGCCCGATGAGGCGGTGATCCTGCGGCGGTACTTCACGAACCTCGATCAGCCCGTGTTCGCCCTCACGAACCTCCCCGAGGTGGTCAAAGGCGCCCTTTTCGCCCGATACAGCCGTTCGGCGAAGAGCCTGCGGCGCCTCTTCCTCGACGAGTTCGTCGGCGAGCTCGACATGACAGGTGACCTCACCGTCGACGCCACGATGGGGCTCAACCGCGCCGAGGAGCTGTACCGCAAGGTCTTCTTCGAATACGGCGACGACTCCGTCGCCCAGCTCGGCGGCGTGCACCTGGCGTGCGAACAATCGTCGAACCTGCTCACGAAGGTGCTCGAGTGGGGCCGGTTGATGGCGTACCTCGAGCAGTCGACGCGGTACATCGCCTACGACACCCGTCTCGGCAACGGCCGCTACCGCTACTACCGCGATCCGGAGATCCTGAAGTCGGCGCACGGCACTCGCTACATCGGCGACATGGACCGCATGTTCGACACGTACGCCGAACTCGTCCCCGCGATGCAGCAGCACTACCGCAAGGTGCACCCGCAGCAGGCCGGCGACTCCGACTTCGTCTGGAAGAAGGCGATCGAGGCGAAGGCGTTCGACGCCGTGCGCGGTTTGCTGCCGGCGGCGTCGCTCAGCAACGTCGGCATCTACGGAACCGGACAGGCGTACGAGCAACTGCTGCTGCGCATGAACGCGCACCCGCTGCCCGAGGCGCGTGACTACGCGCAGATGATGCTGCACGAGTTGCGCAAGGTGATCCCGTCGTTCCTGACGCGCGTCGACCTCGAGGACCGCGGGCTGCGGTGGTCGAAGTACCTCGAAGACAACCGTCAGGCGATGGACGCCATCGCCGAAGAGTTGTTCGGCAACACGATGGTTCCGCCCGTCGACGAAGTCACGCTGGTGCGCTGGGACCCCGACGCCGAAGACCGCATGGTCGCCGCGATGCTGTATCCGTACACGCACCAACCGCAGTCGGTCATCGACGCGCGCGTCGAGCAGATGAGCGCGGACGACAAGGTGCGCATTGTGAAGGCGTACGTCGGCGACCGCACCAACCGGCGTCACCGCCCGGGGCGGGCCCTCGAGAACGTCTGGTACCGGTTCGACATACTCAGCGATTACGGCGCATTCCGCGACCTGCAGCGCCACCGCATGCTCACGATCGAGTGGCAGAACCTGACACCGCAGTTCGGCTACGACGTGCCCGGCGACGTGCTCGACGCCGGCCTCGAAGCGACCTACGAGGAGTCGATGGACCGCTCCGCCGACCTCCACGACGCGTTGTGCGACGAGTTCCCGCATCAGGCCGGCTACGCCGTCTCCCTGGCGTTCAAGGTCCGCTACGCCATGACGCTCAACGCCCGCGCGGCGATGCAGATGCTCGAACTGCGCACCGAGCGCCAGGGACATCCGTCGTATCGCAAGGTGTGCCAGCAGATGCACAACCTCATCGCGTCACAAGCGGGGCACCACGCGGTGGCCGAGATGATGCGATACGTGGACCACGAGGCGTACGACCTCGAACGCCTCGAATCCGAACGGCGCGCCGAAACGCGCCGTGCATCCATAGACGCCTGACTATCGTTCGCCTGGTGCCGACAACGCGGAATGAAGTGGCCGACGAGGCGATCATTTCGCTGAGGGGGGTCACCAAGTCGTTTGGCTCCCACACCGTCTTGAAGGACATCTCCTTCGACGTGCCCAAGGGCCGCATCACGGCGATCATGGGGCCGTCGGGCACCGGCAAGTCGGTGCTGCTGAAGAACATCATCGGCCTGTTGCGCCCCGATTCGGGCGAGATCTGGGTCGACGGCGAACAGACCGTCGGTATGTCCGAGAAGGATCTGTACCGGGTACGGCGCAAGTTCGGCGTGCTGTTCCAGGACGGCGCCCTGTTCGGCTCCATGGACCTGTACGACAACATCGCCTTCCCGCTGCGTGAGCACACGCGCAAGTCCGAGCGTGAGATCCGCGAGATCGTGATGGAGAAGTCGGACCTCGTCGGCCTGCTCGACCACATGAAGAAGGTGCCGGGCGAAGTCTCGGGCGGCATGAAGAAGCGCGCCGGCTTGGCGCGTGCGCTCGTGCTCGACCCGGAGATCGTCCTATTCGACGAACCCGACTCGGGGCTCGACCCCGTGCGCGTCGCCTACCTCGACGAGCTGGTGGTCGACGTGCAGAAGGAGACGGGCGCGACCTTCTTCATCATCACGCACAACATCCCGTCGGTCATGCGTACCGCCGAATTCATCGGCGTGCTGTTCCGGTCCGGACTCGTGAAGTTCGCGTCGAAGGACGACATGAAGACCACGGACAACAAGATCATCCGTCAGTTCCTCGCCGGGCGCGCCAAAGGCCCCATCGGGATGGACGAGATGGCGACCGACGACGACGCCGGCGACGACTCCGATACCACGTACGAAATCCTGAGCGTCTAGGCCCCGCATGGCGACGACGCTCAGCGACTTCACCGACAAGCCGGCGACGCTGGTCCGCGAGACCGGCAACATGTTCGCCATCGCGCTCGAAGCGCTGCGGCGGACGTGGGACGTGCGTCAGTGGGGCAAGGAATACCTCGAGCAGTGCTGGTTCATCGCCAAGGTCACCAGCATCCCCGTCGTGCTCATCGCCATCCCGTTCGGCGCGGTCATCGCGCTCCACGTCGGATCCTTCAGCCGTCAGCTCGGTGCCGAGTCGAACACCGGCGCGGCGATGGTGCTCGCCATCGTGCGCGAGGCCGCACCCGTCGCCGTCGCGTTGCTCATCGCCGGCGCCGGTGGCTCGGCGATGACGGCGGACCTCGGTTCGCGCAAGATCCGTGACGAGATCGCGGCGATGGAAGTGATGGCCGTCAACCCGATCCACCGACTCGTGACGCCGCGCCTGTGGGCGGCGGCGACCGTTTCGGTGCTGCTCGTTCCCCTGGTCAGCCTCGCCGGCCTCGCCGGTGGGTTCGTATTCAACGTCGTCGTGCAGAAGGTCACCGCCGGCGCGTACTTCTCGGGCTTCACGGTGCTCGTGCAACTCGCCGACTTGTGGTCGGCGCTGGCGAAGGCGTTCCTGTTCGGACTCGTCGCCGCGGTGGTCGCTTGTTACAAGGGTCTGTACGCCAAGGGCGGACCGAAGGGCGTTGGCGACGCCGTCAACCAATCCGTCGTCGTCAGCTTCATCCTGATCTTCTTCGTCAACTTCGTCATGACGACGCTGTACTTCGCGGTCGTCCCGCAAAAGTTCTAGATGCAGACCGTTCGCACCGCGCGGCTCCGGTTCTCCGCTGTGTTCGAGGAGATCGGCCGGCAGATGGAGTTCTACCTGCGGATCATGCGCGACGTGATCACGATGCAGGTGTTCCGCCGCGGCTACGGCAAGCAGCTGGCGCAGTTGATCTCCGACATCACCATCGGCGCCGGCGCGCTCATCGTCGGCGGCGGCATGGTGTTCGTGATCCTGTCGATGTCGTTCTTCACCGGCACCGAAGTCGGCCTGCAGGGCTTCAAAGGCCTCGAACAGATCGGGGCGCAGGCCTTCACCGGACTCGTCGGTTCGTTCGCCAACACCCGCGAAGTGACGCCGATCATCGCCGGCGTGGCGTTCGCCGCGCAGGTGGGCGCGGGCTTCACGGCCGAACTCGGCGCCATGCGCATCTCCGACGAGATCGACGCGCTCGAAGTGATGTCCGTACCGAGCTTCGTGTACCTCGTGTGCACACGCGTGGTCGCGGCGCTCATCACGATCATCCCGCTGTACCTGTTCTCGCTGTTCGCCAGCTTCCAGGCGACGAAGCTCGTCACGACGAAGTTCTTCGGCCTCTCACCGGGCGTCTACAACCACTACTTCCGCCTCTACCTGCCGCCCATCGACGTCTTCTACAGCCTGGCGAAGGCGTGCATCTTCGCCGTCGTCGTGTCGCTGATTCACTGTTACTACGGCTACTACGCGTCGGGCGGGCCGGCGGGAGTGGGCGTGGCTGTGGGCCGCGCCATTCGCCTGTCGATCGTCACCGTGGTGATCCTGAACCTCGTGCTGTCCATCATCTTCTGGGGCGGCGGCAACAGCGTGAGGATCGCGGGTTGACGGAACGCACCTTCCGCGTTTTGAGCGGTCTCATCGCCGTCTTGCTGTTCTCATCCGCGGTCCTGCTCGGCGCCAAGTTCGCCGCCGGCGCGACCAAACCCGTGTACCACGTGCAGGGCACGTTCAGCGCCGCCGGCCAGGGCCTGTTGTCGGGCAGCGACGTCAAGATCCACGGCGTCAACGTCGGCAAGGTGTCGACGATCAGGCTCGTCGGCGGGCGCGCCCGCATTCGCCTCACGATCGACAAGGCCGAGAAGATCCCGGTCGACGCCGAAGCGATCATCCGCCCGAAGACGTTGTTCGGCGAGAAGTTCGTCGACATCGCACCGGGCGCCGACGAAGCGACGGGCCCGTTCCTGAAGGACGGCGACACGATCAAGCACACGCTCGGCGGCTTCGAGTTCGAGCGCGTGCTGTCCGACGTCTATCCCATCCTGAAGTCGTTCAAGCCCGAAGAGTTGGGCACGATCATCAGCACGCTGGCGCGCGGCGGCGAGGGCACGGGCGCCAACGTCAACCATTCGTTCCACAACCTGGCGACGATCGCCAGCGCGCAAGCCGACAACGTCAAAGAGACCCAGCAGTTCATCGACGACCTGGCGGCGCTGTCCGACACGCTCGCCGCCAAGGCCGACGCCACCGCGCAAGGCATCCACGACGCGCACGTCGCGCTGCCCGTCCTCAACGCGCGCTCGGCGGAGTTCACCCAAGCACTCAGCTCGCTGTCGCGGATGACCGGCGACGTCGCCGACCTGCTCGAGAACAACAAGCCGTTGTTGCACAAGCTGGCGACCGAGGGCGGCAAGCCGCTGGCGGCGATCGACGCCAAGATCGGCCAGCTGCCGGCGACGGTCACCGGGCTGCGGCAATTCTTCGAGACGCTGGCGGAGTCGGGTATCGGCGTTCCCTACGGCAACGGCACCGTCGCCAAGGTCAAGATCATCATCGGCGACAACAGCTGCCAGCCGGCGCTGATGGACTGCTCCGGCGACTTGCCGAAGGCCTTTGGTTCGTTGCAACGGCCAATCGCGAAGCCCGGCGGTAAGGGCGGCGCGTCGATCGTGCCGACGGGGCCGCTGCAGCCGCCGACCAAGGGCGTCAAGGGCCTGCGGGAACTGCTGCGGAGCCTGGTGGGCTGACCATGCGCTCCACCCTTATAAAGCTCACGGCGTTCGTGACGCTGTGCCTCGTCATCGCCGTCACCCTGATCTTCAGCATCGGCAACGTGCAGTCGCTGCGCGTCGGGCCGGTGCAGCTGCTCGACGACTCGTACAAGGTCAGCGCCACCTTCGCCGACGTCACCGGTCTGGTGATCAACGACAACGTCAAGGTGGCGGGCGTCAAGGTCGGCAAGGTCACCGGGATCAAGGTCGTCGACGGCAAAGCCAAGGTCACGTTGCGCGTGAAGCACGAGCTGAAGCTGCCCGTCGACACCGAAGCGTCGATCCGCTGGCGCAACCTGCTCGGCCAGCGCTACCTCTACCTGTATCCCGGCACGGCGTCGACCACGCTGCGGTCGGGCGACGCCATCCGCAAGACCACGTCGGTCGTCGACCTCGGAGAACTGCTCAACCGCCTTGGGCCGATCGTCGCGGCGATCGACCCCGGCAAGGTCAACGAGTTCCTCGACACGGTGGTCGGCGCGCTCAACGGCAACGAGGTCAAGATCGGCCAGTCGCTCGACGCGCTGGCGCAGATCGCCGCCACCCTGGGCGAGCGCGATCAGGCCATCGGCCGGCTCGTCAGCAACATCGACACCGTCGCCGCCGCCGTCGGTGACCGCGACCGCGAGATCCGCGAGGTGCTCGACAACCTCGTGCTCATCACGAAGGCCTTCAACGACAACGTCGACGTGTTGGACAGGGCGTCGGTCGAACTCGCCGATTACAACGGCCACCTCGCCGAGATCCTGAGTCACAACCGCGCGCAGATCGACAGCATCCTCACGAACCTCACGACCATCACGCAGACGGTCGGCGAGAAGCTGCCCACCGTCGAGCACATCATCGCCGGCCTCGACGACGCCGCGCTGCGCCTCGCCAACGTCTCGCAATACGGCGAGTGGCTCGATCAGTCCATCGTGTGCATCAAGGTCGGTTACCCAGCGGTGGCGTCGACGCCGTGTCTCGCCCAGCCGAGCAACAACATGAACGGCATCGCGGGGTCGAACACGACGATCACCAAGGGCGCCGACGGCATCCGCTCCGTTCTCAACATGGCAGCGGGACGATGAAGAGTTTCCGGGACCGGAACCCGTACATGGTGGCGGCGGCGTCGCTCCTCGCGATGACGCTGATCCTGCTGTCGGCGATCGCCATCAAGCCGATCACGCACCGCGGCAACTTCCCGATCTCGGCCGAGTTCTCCGACGCCGCCGGCGTGTCGACGGGCGCGCCCGTGCGCGTCGCCGGCGTGCAGGTCGGCCTCGTCACGTCGGTGCGCGCCGACCGTCAGCACGGTCTGGTCGTGATTCGCATGTCGATCAACCACGGCGTGCGCCTCGGCCCCACCACGCGCGCCGAAGTGGCGTTGGCGACGCTGCTCGGGGCGAAGTACGTGCGCCTGTCGGGAGAAGTGAAGGAGCCCGTCCTCAAGAAGAACGCCGTCATCCCGAACGACCGCACGGCGACTCCCTACGACATCTTCGAGATCGCGAAGCAGAGCACGCATCGCATCGAAGAGACGCACAACGAAGAGCTGAACACGCTCATCAAACAGCTGTCGACGATCACGGACGGGAAGCAGCAGTCGATCCAGGACCTGATCCACGGGATCGGCAAAGTCGCCGACGCCATCGGCCAGCGCGACGCGCAACTCTCCGATTTGATCGACCGCGCCAACACCATCTCGAACACGCTGGCGACCAAGGACCAGACGCTGGTCACCTTGCTCGACCAGAGCGACGGGCTGCTGAAGGTGCTCGCCAACCGTCACGACCAAGTCGCCGAAGGCATCCACCAGGCGTCGATCGCGCTCGGCCAACTCGCCGGCGTCGTCAGCACGCACAAGGCGGAACTCGACTCGATCCTCGACACACTGCACCCGACCGTCGACATCCTCGATCGTCATCAATCAGACCTCGACCGTGCGCTGTCGTGGATCGGCGAAGGGTCCTACGGCCTCGCGCTGTCGTCCTCGCATGGGCCATGGGGTGACGTACTCGTGCGTTCGCTCGGTCCCGACGTCGTGGCGCTCCTCGGCGCGCTCGCCAATCCGGGGAGCACGCCGTGAAGCGCGTCGCGCTCGTCCTCGCGGCTTTTCTCGCCGTCAGTGGCCTCGGCGCCTGCAGCGGCGGGGGAGGCGGCAGCTACACCGTCACTGCGTATTTCCCGAGTGCGATCTCGCTGTACGGCGATTCGCAGGTGCGCGTGCTCGGCCTGCGAGCCGGACGCGTGCGGTCCGTCAAAGTCATCGGCACGAAGGTGCGCGTCGTGATGTCGATCCACGACGACATCCCGTTGCCGAAGAACGCCAGCGCCACGATCATCCCGCTGTCGTTCATCGGCGAGCGCTACGTGCAGTTCTATCCGGCGTGGAAACAGGGCGAGCCGAAACTCGAACACGGCGCGGTGCTCGACCTCGACCGCACCAGCGTGCCTGTCGAGCCTGACGAAACGTTGGCGGCGCTCAAGCACCTGCTCGACACCATCGATCCGCAAGCGACCAGCCAGCTGGTGCACAACCTTGCGCTCGGCCTCGACGGAACCGGCGAAGACCTCAACAAGGCGATCGCCGGGCTGGGCACGATCACCGAGACGCTCGGCGAGAAGGACAAGCAGGTCGCGGCGATCATCGACAACTTCGACCGGTTCACGGCGACGCTGGCCGGCCGCGATCAGACCCTCGGCCGCGTGCTCGACACGTTTGCCCGCACGACCGACGCGCTGGCGCAGGAACGCACCGCGCTGCAGTCGCTGCTGTCGAGCCTGGCCTCGCTGTCGACGAACGGGCTCGACCTGCTGAAGGAACACGGCGGCCGGCTCGACAAGGACATCACCGTGCTCAGCCGGGAGCTTCGTCTCGTCGGCGTGCACATCGACCAGGTCGACAAGCTGCTCGCCGCGGGCCCTGTTCTCGTGGCCGGCAAGGACCTCAACGGCAAGCAAGGCCTCGCGGCCGCCTACGACAAGAACCTTCACGCCATCGACCTGCGCGCGCTGGTCACGCCCAACGTCGCGCAGGTCTTCAACGCGCTCGGCCTGCCGACCACGCTCGTGTGCGAACCGGTCACGACGCAGTGCCAGATTCCGGGCACGCCGGTGTTCACCCCGGATCTGCCGAACATCCAGCCCTTGCCGAGCGGCACCGCCAAGAAGAAGAGCAACGTCGGTGGACTCATCCGGTCGATCAGTTCGGTGTTCGGCTGATGCGGCGGTTCCTCGTTCCCATGGCGCTGTGCGCGGCGTTGCTCACGACGATGCTGACGGGCTGCGCGCGCAACACGACCACCGTGAGCGTGGTCTTCGACGACTCCGGTGACCTGCAACCCCGCGGTTCGGTCCAGACCGCCGACGTGCGCATCGGTCGCATCGGATCGATCCATCTGACGAAGGACTTCAAGGCGCGAGTCACTCTGCACATCAACTCCGGCCGCAACATCCCGCGCAACGTCGCCGCCGTGTTGCGCACGACGTCTCTGCTGGGCGAGAAGTTCGTCGAGCTGCGTCCGCTGGGCAACCCCACGCAGGGCCCGTTCCTCAAGGACGGCGACGTCATCTCCCAAGTGCAGGAGGCGCCCGAACTCGAGTTCGTCGCCGAGCAAGCGATCAACGTGCTCGGAGCGGTGACCGCGGGAGACGTCGCCACGCTGATCGACACCGGCGCGTCGTCGTTCTCGGGCCGCAAGGACGACATCCGCACGATCATCGATTCGCTCGCCACGTACAGCACTGCGTTGGCGGCGCGCACACAGAACATCGCCGGCATCGTCGACAACCTCGACGTGTCGATCGGCGCGGTCGCGGGGGAGGGCGCGTCGCTCGAAGGCCTGCTCGGTGACCTCGCGGCCACAACACGATCGCTGGCCGAGAACCGCGACAAAGCCGTCAGCCTGCTGCGCAACCTGAGCCGGCTCGCCGCCGTGCAGAACGTCGAACTCGACAAGTACCAAGCAGACATCGAGACGCAGATCCACCAAGTCGAAGACATCGTGCGCGTGCTCGCCGGCCAGACGACCGAGCTGAAGAGCGTCATCGACTGGCTCGACAAGTTCGTGTACGGCCTGCCGTCGGTCATCCCGAACGACTTCACGAACGTCTACGGATGGCTCATCCCATCACAGCAGGATCCAAGGGTGGGAACGCCATGAGGAGACGGATCAACCTCAACATCGTGGTGTTCGGCATCGGGTTCGTCGTGATGATGCTGTGGCTGGCGAGCAGCGTGGTCAGCTTCAAGCAGGTCGAGAAGCCCTACAAGTTGACGGGCAACTTCGAGAACGCGTTCGGCGTGTTGCCCCACGCCGAGGTGGCGTACATCGGCGTGCCCATCGGGCAGGTGACGAGAGTGCAACGCGTCACCGGCGGCGTGAAGGTCACGATGGCCATCGACCGCGGGAAGCACATCCCGCGCGGATCCACGGCCAACATCCAGCGCAAGTCGGCAATCGGCGAGCAGTTCATCGACTTCTACGCGCCGAAGCAACAAACGGTCGGCGGCTATTACAAGAGCGGCGACAGCATTCCGCGCGAGCTGACGACGGTGCCGCTCGAGTTTTCCGAATTCCTCCGGTCGGCGAGCGCGCTGCTCGGCGCGCTGAACCCGCACGACGTGGGCACGATCGTGCACAACCTTTCCGTCGGCCTCGACGGGCGCGAGGACTCGCTGCGCCAGCTGGCGACGGCGGGCGACAAGCTCACGTCGACGCTCGCCAGCCGCACCGAAGCGCTCGACCGCATCTCGGCCAACGGCGGCAAGCTCACCCACGTGATGGCCGAGCACCGGGCCTCGCTCGGCGCCATTCTCGACAACCTCGCGCAGCTCAACGCCGCGCTGGCGGCGTCGAAGGGCGATGTGGCGACGCTGCTCGATCAGGGGACGCCGTTGCTGAACCAGCTCGCCGACCTCGTCGGCAACCACAAGGCGGAACTCGACTGTGACCTCAAAGTGCTCGAGGTCGTCGTCGACCACACGTCGACGCCGCAGCAGCTCGCGGGCCTGCGGGCGCTGCTGACGTGGGCGCCCGCGGCCTTCGGCGCCATCTGGGACACCCGCGACATCGAACCCGACGGCGTGTGGGTACGCGTCTCGCCGATCCAGGCGCCCGAAAACGACAAGCCCAAGCAGTACGACCCGCCGCGGCCGCTGCCGCCCGTCGTGCCCGCACCGAACTGCGTGAGCACCGTGCCGCCGTCCGGCGCCGACTACTCGCCCAAGAACGCGTCGAAGAAACCGCCGATCGATGGGCAATCGGCGGGTGTCGGGTTCGGCCTGGCGCTGGTCGCCGCGGCCCTGGTCGTGCGGTCAGCGACAAGAATGACGGTGTGACCCTGCAGGACGCGCCCGACGAGGCATCACCGACCGAGCCAGTCGAGACCACGACCGAGCCGGCGGTTCCCGCGTCCGGAGCGCCGGCGAGGAACAAGGGACTCAAGATCGCCGTCATCGCGCTGGCGGCGCTGTGCCTGGCGTTGACGATCCTCGCGGCGAGCCTCAGCGCCAAGAACCGTGACAGCGAAGGTCGTACCGCCGCCGTGCGCCGAACCGCGGGCGCCATGGGCACCGCCATGCTGTCCTACGACTACAAGCACCTGCCCGAGGCGAAGGCCCGCGTGGTCAAGCTGGCGACGGGGTCGTTCAAGAAGCAATACCGCCAGGCCTTCGACGGCGGCCTCGACCAGCTGTACAAGCTGACCAAGCAGCACTCCGAGGTTCGCGAGGTCCAGGTCTACGTCAGTGACGTGTCCGCCAACGAGGCGAGCGCCATCGTGCGGGTCGACTTTCGCGTGTCGGGCGTCGGCGGGAATAACCGTCCCGGCACAGCGTTCTTCGAGCTCGCGCTCGTTCACAGCAGCGGCGGGTGGCTGGTCGACAGCCTGAGCGCGATCAACGCAGGCAGTGACACCACCCCAACGTCAACGCCTGGGTAAATACCAGCTATTCTCCGCCGCCGCGCAAGCCCAATAGCGGAAAGGCGAACATGGCCGACGACATCGTCGAGGAAGACGACCAGCCAGGCGAAATCGACGAAGAAGACCTCGAAGGCCTCGCCGAAGAGGACATCCTCGACGACGACGCCGAGCTCGCGGACGACGACGAAATCGCCGACGACGACGAAGATGCCGTCGACGAAGAGGACGAAGAAAGCATCGCCGCGGCTGCGAAAAAGAAGAAGGAAGAAGAGGACGAGGACGAGCTCGAGGTCGATCACGACGTCGAGGCAACCCTCGACGAGATCCTCAAGGAACGTCTGGTCGTCGTCGAAGAAGACGAAGAAGAGGACGAACCGGCCGATCGCACCGACGAGACCGACAGCGGCAAGGTCGCGCCCAAGCGGCCCGACGAGTTCGTGTGCCAGTCGTGCTTCCTCGTGAAGCACCCAAGCCAGTTGGCGGACCCGAAGCGGCAATACTGCCGGGACTGCGTCTAGGAGGAGCCGAGCGTGGGCTATCGCAACGTCGTCGTCGGCACGGATGGTTCGGAGACCGCCGAAAAGGCGGTCGCGCATGCGGCGCAGCTCGCCAAGACGTTCGGGGCCCGGCTTACCATCGTCACGGCGTACGTGCACGACAAGCTCAAGGAAGCGCGCAAGTCGGACCCGCTGCCGTACGAGCTGCAGTGGATGGCGAAAGACGTGAACGAGGCCGAGGCCCGCGCCAACCGTGGCAAGGCCCTGGCCAAGAAGATGGGCCTCACCGACGTGAAGATCGTGACCGGCGCGTCGGACCCGGCGATGGCGCTCATCGAGGCCGCCGAATCGTCGGGCGGAGACCTGATCGTCACCGGAAACAGGGGCATTACGCAGGCAACTCGCGCCATCAAGGGCAACGTGCCGAACAAGGTGTCCCACCACGCACCGTGTGACGTTTTGATCGTGCATACCACCGACGGGTAGGAATCGCGGATGGCTGACGACGAAAAGTCCCCGTTGGAGCGCCTTGTCGAGGCGGCACTGTTCGCCCCGCTCGGCATCGCGGCGATGGTGCGCGAGGAGTTGCCGAAGCTCGTCGAGCGCGGGCATCAAGAGGCGACGATGGCCAAGGCGATGGGGCAGTTCGCCGTCACCATGGGCCGCACCGAACTCGAGAAGCGGCTGAAGCAGGTCGCCGAGCGGCCCGCGCAGACCCGACCGGCGCCCGCGCCCGCAGCCAAGCCGGCACCGGCTCCGGCGCCGGCGTCACCGCCGCCCGCCCCGCCCGCACCCGTCGTCGAGAGCAACGGTTCGCCGGTGACGGTGCACGACGCGCAGAGCCTGGCGATCCCCGGCTACGACAGCCTTTCGGCGTCGCAGGTCGTGGAGCGCCTCGCCGGCCTCAACGCCGAGGAGCTCGAGGCGGTGGCGTCGTATGAGTCCGCCGGCCGAGGCCGGCGCACGATCCTCAATCGGGTCGCGCAACTGCGCAGCGCGTGACCACCGGCGCCGCCGTTCCCACACCGGGTGTGCGGACGGCGGTCGAAGCCGATCTGCCGTTCGTCGTCGCCATGGCCGACGCGGCCGCGGCGGCGTTGCACGGTTCACGCGGCGCGGAACTGATGTTGCTGCGCGAGTCGCCACCACCCGACGCCGCGCAGCTCGCAGCGTGGCTGGACGCGCAGGACACGACGGTGCTCGTGGGCGTGCTGGACGACGTCCCGGTCGGCGCGGCGGTCGCGCACGTGGAAGTACTGCCGAACAGTGCACGGCTTGCGGTGGTCACGATGCTGTGGGTCGACGACGACGCACGGTCGGTCGGGGTGGGGGAGGAGATCCTCAACGGCCTGATCGACTGGGCGCGCGCCGCCGGCTGTGTCTCCATCGACGCCTACGCCCTGCCGGGGGAGCGCATCACGAAGAACTTCTTCGAGGCGGCCGACTTCAAGGCCCGGCTGCTTACGGTGAGCCACCGACTCGATGAGCCGACGGCCTGAAGTCTGCGTCGGTGCCGTCGTCATCGACGACGACCGGCTGCTGCTGATCCGGCGGGGTCACGGGCCCGCGGCGGGGAACTGGTCGCTGCCCGGGGGACGGGTCGAGTTCGGCGAAACGATGGCCGAAGCTCTCGTGCGCGAGGTGCAGGAGGAGACGGGCCTCGAAGTCGTCGCCGGCGACTACATCGCCCACATCGAGATCTTCGGCGACGACTGGCACTACGTCGTGCACGACTTCCACGCCATCGTCTTCGACCCCGACGTCCTCGCCGCCGGCGACGACGCCGCGGAAGCCGCGTGGGTCAACCTGCACGAGGTCGCCGAACTCAACCTGTCACCCGGGCTCGCCGAGTTCCTCGCCGATAACCGCATCATCGACCTCCTCACGTGAAGCTCGGTTACGCGATCGCGGTGTGACGGGCGAGGCGCGCGGTGAATGATTAGGGTGACGTGACCGAGGTCACATAACGCGATTACGCGCACACGACACAGCTGGGGGGCCGATGTCAGTAAGCCGTCAAGAAGAAGCCGCCGCCGTTGCCGAGGCACCGCACGCAGCAGCCCGAGCTGCGACTCGCGCGTCGTTTCACCTGCGTCGCTACTTGCCGATCTATGTCTTCGGCACGATCTGGGTGTTGATGATCGGGCTGTTCCCGACCATCAACCACAACAACAACGACAACTCGCAGGTGCTCGGCACGAGCCAGCGCAGCGGGCTGCGAGCCGGCGGTGACCAGGCGGCCGGACCCACCGACGGAACCGTCGACTTCGGCGCCGGTGGCGACAGCGCGGCTCCCGGCGCCGCCGGAGGGCAGGACCTCGTCGGCGGCGACACGAACTCAGGGCCCATCGCCGCCCCCGTGACCGGACAAGGAACGACAGTCGGCGGCGTGGAGTGCAAGCCCGGCGTGCGTCAGCTGCCGTTCTCGCAGTACGCGGCGCCGTGCGAGGCGAAGTTCACGGGCAACAACGGCGGCGCCACCTCGCGCGGTGTCGACGCCAAGACGATCAAGATCACGATCCGGCGCAACTCCGACGCCAGCGGCCCGAACGCGCAGGCCGTCGACCAGGTCAACAAGCAAGCCGGGAACGCCACCGCGTCGGAAGCGAACGGCTACGGCCAGGAGTTCATCCCGTACTTCAACAAGATGTTCGAGCTGTACGGGCGCAAGGTCGTGTTCACGCTGTGGGACGGCCAGGGCAACGGCACCGACGAAGCCCAGTCGAAGGGTCAAGAGGCTGCGTGTGCCGACGCGACGAACATCGCGCAGTCACAGAAGGCGTTCGGCGCGGTCGGGTGGGGCTTTGGCTACATGAGCCAGCCGTTCTCGGAGTGCGCCGCCCGCCAGAAGATCTACGTGTCCCTCGGTGCTGCCTACTTCCCGGAGACCTACTACCAAAAGTGGGACCCGTACGTGTGGGCGGGCACGATGGAGTGCGAGCGCATCAGCCATGACGTAGCCGAGTACATCGGCAAGCGCCTCGCGCACAAGAAGGCGCAGTGGGCGGGCGACCCGCTACTGCAAAACAACGAGCGCAAGTTCGGCACGTACGTCCCCAACAACGACGGCTACCAGCACTGCGTCAACTTGACGGAAGCCGACCTCACGACGAAGTACCACCAGCCGAAACCCGAGAGGTACGACTACACGCTCGACGTCAGCCAGTTCCCCACCGAAGCCGCCCGCGGCATCACGCAGTTCCGAGCCGCGAACGTCTCGTCGATCATCATGGCGTGCGACCCGATCTCGATGGTGTTCCTCACGCGCTCAGCCGGCGAGCAGAACTACCACCCGGAATGGATCAACATCGGCGTCGCCGCCGACGACACCAACGGCTACGCACGCCTGTGGGATGCGCGTGCGATCAACGGTCACCTGTTCGGCATGAGCCAGCTCGGCACCGACGCCAAGGTGTACAGCCAGGAGGGCGAGGCTGCCATCGCGTACAAGGCGGCGACCGGGAAGAAGGAGATGCCGCAGGGCGCGGGGTTGGTCTATTACTTCCTGCTGCAGCTGTTCAACCAGATCCAGGCGGCCGGGCCCAACCTCACGCCGCAGAACATCGCCATCGGCACGCACAACATGCCCGACGGTGGCGGCGCCACATCCGCCGTCGGCACGTGGCGGTTCAAGGACGACCACACCGCCATCGAAGACTCACGTGAGATCTTCTGGGACTCGACGGCGACCGGTTACGACGGCAAGAAGGGCGCCTACGTCGAGACCTACGGCGGCAAGCGCTTCAAGACGGGCGAGTGGCCGCAGGAAAATCCGCCGATCGCTCCCAAGTAGCCGACGTGGCCCGACTGAAGAACCTGCCGGCCCCGGCAAAGTCGGCGGCGATCGCAGCGCTGACCGTCCTCATATGGTCGGTCGGCGACCACGCACTGCCGCGTGGGTTGCCGCTCGGCATCGTCTTGATGGGCACCGTGTTCGGCGCCTTGAACGCGCTCGTCGCCATCGGCATCGTGCTCGTCTACAAGGCCAACAAGATCGTCAATTTCGCGCAGGCCGAGTTCGGGTCTGTCGCGGCGGTCATCGCCATCGAACTGCGGCTGAAGTCGCACTGGAACTACTTCGCCGCCATCGTCGCGGGATTGATCCTCGCCCTCGTCCTCGGCGCGCTCGTCGAAATGTTGGTGATGCGACGCTTCCGTAACGCTCCGCGGCTGATCGTCGCCGTCGCAACCATCGGGCTCGCCCAAGTGCTCAACGGCATCAGCGTGATCATCCCGTTGAAGTGGTCGGGACTGTCGACAGGAAACTTCTCGACGCCGTTCGAGACGCACTTCTCGATCTACCCGGTGCGCTTCTCGGGCGACTACGTCGTCGTCATGGTGGTGGTGCCACTCGTGCTGTTGGCGCTGACGTGGTTCTTGAAGTTCACCGACTACGGCGTGGCGATTCGCGCCGCGGCAGAAAACGGCGACCGCGCCAACCTGCTCGGGGTTCCGGTCACGCGCCTGTCGACGATCGTGTGGGCGATCGCCGGGGTGCTGTCGGCGCTCGCGGTGGTGTTGCGCGTCCCGCTGCTCGGCTTCGCCAGCTTCACCAGCGTCTCGGGCGGTGGCTTCTCTCTGCTGCTGCGAACCTTGGCGGCGGCGGTGATCGGCGGCATGACGTCGTTGCCGATGACGTTCCTCGCAGCGGTCGGCCTCGGCATCTTGCAGGAGCTCGGCGCGTGGACGTTCCACAACTCGACCTACGTAGACGCCATGTTGCTGTTCGTCATCCTCGGCATCTTCCTGCTGCAGCGCGAGCGCTTCACCCGCGCCAGCGAGACCGGCATCGCGACGTGGAAGGCCCTGCGCGAGGTGCGCCCGATCCCGTCGGAGCTCCGAAGATTGCCTGAAGTGAGAGCGGGCCTCTGGATCGGGCGCATCCTGCTCGGCGGCTTCGTCCTGCTCTATCCGTTGTGGGCGCAGCCAAGTCAGGAGCAGCTAGCCGCCATCATCTTCATCTACGCCATCGTCGCCATCTCTCTTGTCGTCCTGACGGGCTGGGCGGGCAACATCTCACTCGGGCAGTGGGCGCTCGTCGGGTTCGGGGCGTGTACGACGGGCACGCTCGTCGGCCGTCATGGGTGGGACCTGTTCCTGGCGATCCCGGTCGCCATGGCAGTGAGCGCGCTCGTCGCCTTCCTGATCGGGCTGCCGGCGTTGCGCATCACCGGTCCGTTCCTCGCTGTGACCACGCTGGCGTTCGCGGTGACGTCGTCGACGTACTTCTTGGAGGACCGGTACTTCAGTTGGTTCGTCCCCGACCAGGTGGCGCGGCCGGCGTTGTGGAACCGGCTGCCACTCGACAAGGACTGGCAGATGTACTTCCTGTGCCTCGCCGCGCTCGTGTTGTGCATCTACACCGCCCAACGTCTGCGCCGCACGCGCACCGGCCGCGCGCTGCTGGCGACGCGCGACAACTTCCAGGCGGCGCAGTCCGTCGCCATCGAGACCACGCGCGTCAAGCTCGCCGGCTTCGCCATCTCCGGCGCGTTCGCGGGACTCGCGGGTTCGCTCTACGTGCTGCACCAGTTCGGCTTCAAGACCGACTCGTTCGGTCCCGAGGTGAGCGTGCGGCTGTTCTCGATGGTGGTCATCGGTGGACTGGGGTCCGTGCCGGGTGCCGTGCTCGGCGCGGTGTACGTCCGCGGCACGGAGTTCTACCTGTCGGGCGGTTACGCACTGATCGCGTCCGGCGGCGGCTTGATGCTGCTGTTGCTCCTGCTGCCGGGCGGGCTGGGGGAACTCGTGTACCGGATCCGCGACACGCTGCTGCGGCGCGTCGCCAACCGGCGCGGCCTCGTCGTGCCCAGTCTCGTGGCTGACGTACGAGTCGGAACGGAGGACGCTCCCGTGGCGCTCGGTGCCGCGCTCGGCGGACTCACGAGTACGACAAACGGACACAGCAACGGAAACGACAACGGCAAACACGCGCCGCAAGAAGAACTGGAGACGGTGGGGTAGTGGCGACACCGACCAAACCCAAGAAGGCAGCGGCCAAGAAGCCCGTTGCCAAGAAGGCGTCACCCAAGACGACCGCGCCCGAGAAGATCGACTCCGTCCTCGACCTGACGGCGACGGAGACCATCCTCGACGTCGCCGCCCTCGAAGGCGTCGCCATCCCGGCACCGCTGCCCGAGGGCGGCACGACGAAGCGCGGTCCCTTTGCCGCCATCGCTGCGCTCAACGAGAGCGTGGGCAACGTCAGCCTCGTCCCGTTGTTCCTGCTGCTCGGCCTCTCGGCCGTCGAGCGCTTCGACGCCATCGCGTTCGGCGTGCTGTCGCCGGAGCTGCAGCACACGTTCCACCTCAACGACGCCAAGCTCGCCACGATCTCGAGCCTGACGACGGCGGTACCGATCCTGTTCTCGGTCCCGCTCGGCTACGTGGCCGACCGCGTGAACCGCGTTCGGCTGTCGCAGATCGCCGCCTTCATCTGGGGCGTCACCGCGGTGTTCACGGGCCTCGCGCCCATCTTGCTGATCTTCGTGGTGGCGCGTCTCGTCGGCGGCGTCGGGCTGCTCGTCAACGAGCCCGTCCACCCCAGCCTGCTGTCGGACTGGTATCCGCCCGAGAGCCTCACGCGCGTCAACAGCTGGCATCGCCAGGCGCAGACCATCGGCCTAATCGGCGGACCGCTCGCCGGCGCGCTCGGCGCGGCGTTCGGCTGGCGGCCGACCTTCGTGGTGCTCGCCATCCCGACGTTCGTCCTCGCCGCAATGTTGACGACGCTGAAGGAACCGTCGCGCGGCGCGACGGTCGGCGCCGTAACCATGGAGAAGCCGCCGTCGTTCGGCGAGGCGTTCCGGCGGATTCGCGCCATCCGGTCGCTGCGCCGCACGTGGGTGGCGGCGTTCTTCTTCGGCAGCGGGACGCTGCCGTTCGCGACCTTCCTCAACCTGTATCTCAAGCACGTCTTCGACTTGTCGTCGTTCAATCGCGGCCTGATCACCGCGGTGTTCGGAGGCGCCGGTGCGCTCGGCCTCTTACTGTCGACGCGGGCCGTCACCCAGCTGACGGCAAAGTACGGCCTCAAGACGCTGCCGCTCGTCAACGGCGGCATGGTGGTGCTGTTCGGCGTCGGCGTGTTCCTCATGGCCATCGCGCCGCACGTGCTCCTGGCGACGCTGTTCGCGGTCGTCGCCGGCATCGGCGCCACCGGTTTCTTGCCGCCGTATCTGACGATGGTCGCGTTCGTGACACCTCCGGCGCTGCGGAGTCAGGCGTTCTCGTGGTCGCTGCTGTTCTACGCGCTCGGCGCGCTCACGTTCTCGGGCATCATCGGCGGCATCGCCGACTCGAGCGGCGAGCGCGTCGCCTTCGTGTGGCTGGCGGCGCTCGTGGTGACCGGCGGGCTGACGGAACTGACCGTGCGCGGGTTCGTCGACCGCGACGTCGAGCAGTCGACGCGCCAGGAGGCGACGAGCAAGTCGGACGCGATGCTGGCGGTGTCAGGCCTCGACGTCGCCTACGACCAGGTGCAGGTGCTGTTCGGCGTCGACCTCGAAGTCCACGACGGAGAGATCATCGCTCTGCTCGGCACGAACGGCGCCGGCAAGTCGACGCTGCTGCGGGCGATCAGCGGGCTGATCGATCCCATCGGCGGTTCGATGTACCTCGACGGGCGCGACATCACCCACGCCGACGCCAACGCGACGGCGCGGCTCGGGATCGTGCAGATGCCCGGTGGCCGCGGCGTGTTCCCGACGCTCAGCGTCGCCGAGAACCTGCGCGTCGCCGGATGGCTCTTCCGCAAGGAACCGGAGTACGTGAAGGAAGCGACCGAGCGCGTGCTCGAGTACTTCCCGGTGCTCAAGCGGCGCTGGGACACGGCGGCCGGCAGCCTGTCGGGCGGTGAGCAGCAGATGCTGTCGCTCGGCCAGGCGTTCATCGGCCGCCCGAAGCTCCTCTGCATCGACGAGTTGTCGCTCGGCCTCGCACCGACGATCGTCAACCAGCTGCTCAAGATCGTCGAAGCGATCCACGCGCAGGGCACGACGGTGATCCTCGTCGAGCAGTCGGTCAACACCGCGCTGCGCATCGCCAAACGCGCCGTGTTCATGGAGAAGGGCGAGGTCCGCTTCAGCGGCCCGACCGAAGAACTCCTGCGCCGTCCCGACGTGTTGCGCGCCGTGTTCCTCAAGGGCGCGGCAGCAGCAGCCGAAGAACGCGAAGAAGGAACGGCGACCAACGGCAAAGCCAAGACGAGTGCGCGGGCGATGAAAGCGGCCGCGCAGAAAGCGGCCGCCGCCGACCACGCGCGGCGCGCGGAATTGCTCGAGCGACCGATGGCGCTGGAGACGATCGGACTCACGAAGCGTTACGGCGGCATCGACGCTGTGCGCGACGTCGACCTGCAGATCCACGAAGGCCAGGTCGTCGGTCTCATCGGACCCAACGGCGCCGGCAAGACAACGATCTTCGACCTCATCTCTGGGTTCACGCCGAGCAACGGTGGGCGAGTCATCCTGCACGGCACCGACGTCACGGATCGCAACGCCACGCAGCGCGCCGCGTTCGGCCTCGGACGGTCGTTCCAAGACGCGCGCTTGTGGACGTCGCTGACGGTCTCGGAGTGCCTCGCCGTCGCGTACGAACGTCATCTCGAAATCCGCGCCGCCCTGCCGGCGGTGTTCAACCTGCCCATTGTCGAGGAGTCCGAACAGGAGACGGCGAAGCGCGTCGCCGAACTCGTCGAGGTGCTCGGCCTCACGGCGTTCCGCGACAAGTTCATCGGCGAGTTGTCGACGGGTTCGCGGCGCATGGTCGAGATCGCCGGCATCCTGGCGCACCGCCCGTCCGTCCTCATCCTCGACGAACCGTCGTCGGGCATCGCGCAAAAGGAGACCGAAGCGCTCGGGCCGTTGCTGCGCGAGGTGCAGCGGCACATCGGCTGCAGCCTGCTCGTGATCGAACACGACATGCCGCTCATCACCGGGCTCGCCGATCACCTCTACGCCCTCGAAGAAGGACAGGTGATCGCCTTCGGTACGCCCAACGAAGTGCTGCACCACCCGCGGGTGGTCGAGGCTTACTTGGGAACGAGCGCCGCCGGCGACGAGTCGGAGTTGCTCACCAACAACGCGTAGGGGACAAGCGCGGCGAGCGACGTCGCGCCACGCACGCGCACCCAAGTTTGCGCGGTGGTCCAGTGGATCTCGATCCCGTCGGAGCGCACGACGTACGCCGCTTGGCGGCTGCCGAGCCGCAGCGGCGTTTCCTGCGCCGCGCTCCACGGCCGCACTTGCCCTGCGCCTTGCTCGACGGTGATCTCGTCGGCGCCTTTGGCGTACGCCCACACCTTCGACGCGTAGGCCAACTGCGTGGCGTCGTCGGCGCGGGGAAAGAAGAAGTCCACGGCGGTGGCAAGCGTGTAGCCGGCGGGGGCCGGCGGGCCGGGGACGTCGCGCAGTGGCTCGACGCGCGGGGCCGCCACTCCACCCGGCAGCGGCTCGGCGTTGGTTGTGTCGAACGCGTCGTCGGGAGCCTTCGTGATCTCCACGGCCACGCGTGATTGCACGACGCGACCCTTGAGCGTCCACGTCTCGCGCAAGACGATGCCGTCCCGCGCGATGCACAGGTCGTCGTGGCCCTTGTCGTCGCGTAGGGGATCGAGGCCGCCGACGGGCGGCTCGAGGAAGCGCACGATCGTGCACGCGCGGCCGATCACGCGCGCCGTACCCATGACGCGGGCGAGGTTGTGGCGGGTGGCCAGGGTTGTCACGTCGAGCAAGGCTTGGTCACCGGTCGGTAGGCCGGGTTGGCGACCGGCGATCGTGCGCACGTGGGCGCCGTCGACGGCGTACAGGTGGTCGATGTCGGTGAGCGTGCCGCTGACCGGCTCACCGAGCGAGTGGAGGTTCGGGCGCGAACCGAACGTGAGGTCGCTGGCGAGGAACGGGCGCTTCACCGACAGGACTTCCCACGAAACGTCGCGCGCGCTGGCGGCCGTGCCGCGCACGACGCGGTAGAGCACGCGGAAGTTCTCGGCGCGCGCACCCACGACGACTTTCGGTTCGTCGTGCGACCCGCACGCCGCGAGCGTGAGTGCGAGCGCTGCGGCGAGCAGCGTGCGTCGCGCGCTCAGTCGCACAGTGACACGACGATGCGCTCAGCCATCGTTGCGGGGGCCTACTTGCCCTTCCACACGGGAGCGCGCTTCTCGATGAACGCCTTCGGACCCTCCCAGAAGTCCTCCGTCTGTGCGAGCTTGCCCATGGCGGTTCCGCTCATCTTCCACAGTTCGTCGTCGGACTCCGAGTACGCCTTGAGCACAACTTCGCGCGTGGCGCGCACGGCGAGAGGCGCGTTGGCGCAGATGCGCTCGGCGAGGGCGATCGCCGCGGGCAGCGCTTGGCCGGCGGGGACGAGCTCGTTGACGAGACCGAAGTGGTGGGCGCGCTCCGCCGAGATCGGGTCACCGGTCAGCGCTGCTTCCATCGCGATGTTGCGCGGAATGGCGCGGGGGAGACGGAACAGGCCTCCGGCGGCGGCAACGAGCGACCGCTTCACTTCGGGGATACCGAAGCGAGAGATCTCCGACGCGACGACGAGGTCGCTCGCCAACACGATCTCGCAACCGCCGGCGAGTGCGGGCCCGTCGACCGCCGCGATCACCGGCTTGGTCCGCTCGCGCTGCACGAAGCCTGCGAAGCCGCCGCGCGCCGTCTGCAACGCGCCGGCCTGGCCGGAGTTGATCGCCTTGAGATCCGCGCCGGCGCAGAACACGTCGCCGGAACTGGCGAGGATCCCGACCCACAATTCGTCGTCGCCTTCGAGTTCGTCGATGGCAGCTTCGATGCCGTTCGCCACGTCGCCGTTGACCGCGTTCTTTGCCTCGGGCCGGTCGATCGTGATGATGCCGATCGGACCCTGCTTCTCGAAATTGACCATCTCGGCAAGCTAGTTGCCACGGCTGCGGACGGGTCCGTATGTAGCCTTGCCATTCGTGCATCGGGAGCAACATTCCCGCGCGGCTGGGGGGCCGCACCTCGCGTGTCCCTTCTGCTCGGGTTACGAGATCGGTCGCATGTTCGTCGCGTCCGCCGACCTCGACAGCTGCGAATGCTTCACGTGCGGTGCGCGCTGGGACGAGGACCGCAAGAGCGGTGAGTACCGCGGGCGCAGTCTGCGCGCGTCGTTCCTGATTCATCACGACGAGTGACGCCGCGGACCAAAGCCGTCATCTTCGACCTCGACGGCACGCTGCTCGACTCGGATCGGGCGCTGGTCAACGCGTTCGTGCGTTGCGGCGTACCCGCCGAGACGGTGACGTTCGGTCACCTCATCACCGACGAGTGCGAACGCCTCGGCATCGCGATCGACGATTACTTCGCAGCCTATGACCCGTCAGAGGTGCAGCCGTTCGACGGTGTTGCCGAGATGCTGGCGCAGATCGATCGTTACGCGATCGCGTCGCACAAGGACCGGACGATGGCCCGCGCCGAGCTACGGGCGTTGGGATGGACGCCGGAAGTCGCGCTGTTCGCGCAGGACTTCGGCGGACCGAAGTCGCTCGAGTTAGTTCTCGCCGCCCTCGGGCTCGGCAACGGCGACGTCTTGTTCGTCGGCGACACCGCCCACGACCGGCGCGCTGCTGTCGACGCCGGCGTCCGGTACGTCGTTGCCGGCTGGAACGTCCGCGCTGAGCGGCTCGACGGCGACGTCGTCGCCGACCGGCCCGGCGACATCCTCGCCCTCATGTGACGCGGTCGGTCGCGGGGGAGGGGGGATGGCGCGGCCACCGATCATGACGCGGGGACCGGGCGCGTTCGCCGGCCGCGCGATCGGCGCGCTCGGCTTCTGCGCCAGCTTCTTCTGACCGACGGCTTTGCGCGGCGGGCGCGGTCCACGACCTTCGGGCTTGGCCGGCGCGGGAACGTCGATGCCGAGGCACGTCGCGATCGCGGGCACGCGCGTCGCGATCTTCGTGACCGTTGCCTTCAGCGCGTCGGTGACTTCCTTCGGCGCCGACGCCGGTACGACGTTGCGGCGCACCGAAGACATCGCGACGGCTTCTGCGAGTACGCCCCAGCGGTCGGGCATGGTGTCGGCGTTCAGCGCGGTACTCGCCGCGGCAGCCAACTCGGTGGCGATCTCTTCGGGGAAGCGGCTGCCCGGCTCGGGCGGCTGCCCCGAGATCTTCAGCGCGCGCACGAGACGCCCTTCCCGCACGGCCGCGGTCAGTTCGCTGACCCAGTGTTCCTTCATGGCGGCGACGCGCGCGTCGAGCGCTTCGCGCAGCTGCGCGGCGAGCAGCCGCGTCTCGTCGTCGCGCGTGGCACCGTCGGCCTTGGCCACGACGCCGCGCAGGTCGCGCAGCGCGATCTCGTTGGCGCTGGCGATCGCCGCCTCGGCGAAGTCGCGCCACTCGACGGCGGTCACCTGCGCGCGTAAGTCGTCGGCCAGGGTGAGGATCGGCGCCGGATCGACCGCGGGCTTGCCCTCGGCCTCGAGGGCGCGGCTCTGCGCTTCGAGCGACTGGCGCACGGCGTTGATGCCGCCCGTCATGAGTTGCTCGGCGATGCGGCGCTCGGCGTCGTTGAGCCCCGCCAACCAGGCGTCGCGGTGGGTGCGCGCCGGAGTGAGGCGCTTCGGCTTCGGTTTGGGTTCCGGCGCCTCGCGGCGGGGCGGGCGTTCCGAACGCTCGCGCGGGGGATGGCGGTCGCTGCGCTCGCCGCCCGTGGGACGGGGTCCGCTGGGCCGCCGGCCGGCGCCACCGCCAGGCCGCTTGTCGCCGTCGCGCCGCGGCTTGCGTTCCCGTGTGTCGCCGTCGCGCAGCGGACGGCGCAACTCACTCGAGACACCGCCCTGCACGGGTCCTTGGCCGCGGATCTCGATCCGGTCAGGCAGGGGAGACGACGACTTCGGCGGCAGCACCGCGATCACCTGGATCCCGTCGATCTCCTGTTCGACCTCGGCGCGCAGCACGTCGCCGGGCTTGGAGCCCGACGGCAGCAGCGAGTCCGTGAGCACGCCCTTGGGCTCCCGCGCACCCGCGGCGCGCCACGTCCAGGACCCGTCGGGGCGCGCGCTGGTCAGTTCAATATCGATGCGGCGGGACATAGCGGGTCCAAATTACAGCGCTGGGCGGAATCAGCTGTCTTCGAGGCGGCGCGCCGCCCGCAGTTCGTGCAGTTGCGCACCGATGCGCATTCCCGACAGCAGCAGGACGCAGACGACGATGGCCACCCACGCGCGCTCCGCGTTGGCGGGCGTTGCTGCCGATTGTGCGAAGGCCTCGGCCTCTTCGCTCGTGACCGAACCGTCCGCTGGGATCTCGGATCCGTCGGCGCGCAACGCGATCCGAGGCGACGTCGTGCTCGTCGACGACGAGGTCGTCGGGACGCTCGACGTTGTGGTGGTGGGGGCGGGCAGCGTCGGCGCGGCGACAGTCGCGGTCGTCGTCGGCGGGGTCGGACGCCGACGCGGCGGCGCCGTGGTCGTCGTAGCGCGAGGTCGCGGCGCCGCCGTGGACGTCGTCGTCGCGCCCCGCAGCGTGGTCGGCGTCGAGGTGCTCGTCGGCGGTACGGGTCCCTCCATGCCCTCACACGGGGCGCCCCAGGCGTCGGACGTCGCGATCGGCTGCTCGTCGGTCGGCGGGACGGTGCGGTACACGTCGTAGAACTGCACCGTGGCGTAGGCCTCGCCGTTGCCGGCGCACGCCAGGCCGATTCCCATGGCCGTGGCGTCGGGGTACAGCAGGATGTTGCGGTGATTGGCTGACTGCATCCAGGCCTGCACGAGCTTGCCGCTGCGGGCGTTGGTGCCGCCCCACGCCAGGATCTCGCCCTCGTCGTGGGTGGAGTGGCAGCTGGTCTCGCAGCCGGCGTCGCGGTTGTGCTCGGACCACGCCTGCGCCTGGGACTGCAGGTGGACGTCGATCGGCAGCGCCCTGAGACCGCGGCCGGTCCGCTCCATGTTCAGGAACTGCCCGATCTGGTCGCGCATCTGGTCTTCGCGGTTCGAAGCTGCCGCTGTGGGCGCCGGCCTCACGAGCGCCCCCATGGCGGTGGCGGCAAGGACCAGTACTGCAACGACCAGCCCTCGCCCCACCGATCACTAGTTCGCCGGGGCAGCAGGGCGTTCCTGCAACCGTGGTATCCCTACATAATCACTCTTTTGTAGGGATACTGACCAGGTGAACCCCGTCGTTGCTGGAATCCAGCGCTGCCAGCAGCGCCACCAGCACGCTGCGTGCCGTCTGTCCGTCCATGACGACGTCGTCCGTGCGCCCCCGGAACACGTCGACGGCGTGGTCGACCGACGCCCGGAAGCCGGCGTCGCCTCGGTCGTCGAGCGTGTGGAACGTCCGCACTTCGCCGTCCAGGTAGACGTCGAGGGACGGCTCCTGGCGCCCGGCGGCCGAGATCCGGTTGCACCGCACCGACCCCTTGGCGCACGTCACCTCGACCCGCTCGTCGCAGCTGTAGAAATCGCTTTGCCAGTACGTGTCGATCGCCAGCGTGATGTCGAGCACGCCGCGCAGCCCGCTGTCGTGCTCCCACACGAGCGTCGCCGGCGCGTCGAGGAAGAACCCGGGCGCCACCTCGGTCTGGCCCACCCAGCCGATGATCGAACGTATGTGCCCGAAGAGCCACATGGCGACGGCGAGCTGGTGCCAGGCGTGGTCGAACACGAGCATGCCGCGGCCGTCCTTGGTCTGTGCGAGCTGCCATTCGTAGGCGGAGGGGAGTACGTCCCATCCCCCACGCCCGGTGTTGACGACCTTCATGTGCAACCCGACGGGCTCCCCCAGCTCGCCCGACCGCACGATGTCGCGCAGCTTCACCAGCGGCGGGAAGAAGACGTAGTCCTCCAGGACGCGCACCATCGCACCCGCCTTGTGCGCCATCGCCAGCAGCGCGTCGCAGTCCTCCAGCGACCGCGTGATCGGCTTCTGGATCTGCAGGTGGTGACCGGCGCCGAGTACGCGGGCGCCGATCGCCCCGTGCAGCGGCGTCGGCACGAGCACGTCGACGACGTCGAGGTCCGGGCGTGCCAACAGTGCGTCGAGATCCTCCGTGAGGAACGCGTTCGGCAGCAGCGGCTTCCACCGCGCCACCCGTGCCGGCTCGGCGTCGCACGCGGCGACAACGTCGACGTCGGGGTGCGCCAGGTACGGCGGCAGCATCAGCTCGGCGATCTGGCCGAGCCCGACCACGCCGACGCGCAGCGGCCGGTCTTCGGGAATGGGAAGCGGTACGGGCACGGGCGTGAGTCTCGCTTAGCGCGCCGCGATCATGGCGAGCCCCGCCAGCGCCAGCCCGACGCCGACGAGTTGATCGCGACCGACGCGCTCGCGCGCGAACACCCACGCGCACGCCACCGTGAAGCCCGGCGCCAGCGCGGCCAGCGCCGCCACCAATACCGCCAGCTCGGCGCGCAGGCCGGCGACCAACGCGACCGTGGCGACGACGTCACACACTCCGGCGACGACGGCGATGGTCGCGGCCCGGCGCGGCAGCGCGATCCGTTCGGGTCGTCGGACCGACACGACAAGCGCAACGGCGACCGTCGCCGCGACGCGCGACGCGGCGACGGGCCAGAGCCCGGACGCGTCGCCGGTGGCGGCGAAGCACACGAACGAGGCGCCGAGCGCGGCCCCGGCTCCGAAGGCGAGACCGATACCGGACGGCCCGTCGCCGCTCCCGTCGTCGGTGCGCGCCAGCAGCACGCCGGCTGCGATGGCGCACGCGACACCGGCCAGCGCGATCGCGCCCGGCCGCTCCCCCGTCGCCAATCCCCACGTGACCGGTACGACGGCACCGGTCGCCGCGCACAGTGGAGCGACGACGCTGGCGCGCCCGATCGCCAGCGCGCGATAGAGCAGGCCCAAACCGAGCGCCGTCAGCAGTCCGGCTGCGACGCCGCGTGCGAGATCGGCGCCGGCGGCGACCCCGTGCACGAACAGCAGCGCGAACACCGAGCCGATGGCGGCTGTGCCCTGCGAGACCAGGAGGACGCGTCGGACGTCGACGCCGTCAGACGCGCGTCCGCCGGCGTAGTCGCCGCTGCCGTAGAGGATCGCCGCCGCGAGCCCCAACACGATGCCCATGGCGCATCTTTGTAGGTTGAAACCCGTGCCCGGGGCCACTTACGCCGTGATGCTGGAGCGGTTCCTGCAGCGACTCGCCAACGAGGGTCGCTCGTCGGCGACGCTGGCGGCGTACCGGACCGATCTCGACGACACGATGATCGACGTGGCCGCGGACCTCGGCCTGCTGCCCTCGCGCTCCCGCTTGCCGGAAGACCCGGCGGCCCGCGAGGCCGCGGTGATGAAGGCGTACGACGCCATCGAGTTGAGCGACATCACCTCCGACATGCTCGACGCCGCGCTCGCCGAGTTCCGCACGCGCCCCGACCCGCGGTTCTCGACGCACCCCGAGCGCGCGCCGGAGGAACGCTCCCCCGCGACCGTCGCGCGGCGAACGTCTGCCATCCGGTCGTTCTTCGCGTGGGCCTACAAGACGCAGCGCATCCCGGCGGACCCTGCGGCGCTGCTGTCGCCACCGAAGCGACGCAAGCGCGTGCCGCGCGCGCTCGAGCAGTCGATCGCCGGCGGCGCGTTGTCGAGCGCGACGACCAAGAGCCAGTGGCCGGAGCGCGACGCGCTGATCCTGGCGTTGGCGTTGGCGTGCGGGCTGCGTCTCGCCGAGATCGCCACGCTCCGCATGGTCGATCTCGAAGGTGACCCGCCGACGGCGATGGTCGTGCGCGGCAAGGGCGACAAGGAGCGCCGCCTCGGCGTGCCTCCGGTCGTGGCCGAAGCGCTACGCGTGTACTTCCCGACCCGCGACGCGCGTCTCGAGGAACTCGGCCTCGATGCCCATACCGTCATCATCTCGTCGCGTCCACGCACCGTGCGCGGCCGACCGACCGTCGAAGCGTCGCGGGAGTCGGTGGTGTACGTCGTCGACCGCGTGCTGCGCATGATCGGCGCCCGCCGGCCGGGTGTGCGCGTGCACGCGCTGCGTCACACGTTCGCCACGCTGGGGCTGCGTGAGGGCGCGTTCAGCTTGCGCCAGCTCCAGGTGGCGCTCGGCCATGCATCACTGGCGACCACGCAGATCTACACCGAGGTCGCCGACGAAGAGATCGCCGCCGCCATGCGCCTCCACCCGCTCGCTGATGGTTGAGGCGCCCGCGGCGTAGAATTTGGCCATGGCAAATCCGGTCCAGATGCTGCACAGCCTCCCGTCGTTCAACTCCGTCGAGGAGGAGCGGCTGCACCGCAAGCAGCGCCTCGCGGCGGCGTTCCGCATGTTCTCGAAGTGCGGCTTCGACGAGGGAGTCGCCGGGCACATCACGGCGCGCGACCCTGAACTGTCGGATCACTTCTGGGTGAACCCATTCGGCATGCACTTCGGCCAGATCCGCGTGTCCGACCTCATCCTGTGCAACCACGAGGGCGAGGTCGTCGAAGGTAAGTGGGAAGTCAATCGGGCCGCGTTCGCCATTCACTCGCAGGTCCATGCGGCGCGCCCCGACGTGATCGCGGCGGCGCACAGCCACTCGCTGTACGGCAAGGCGTTCTCGGCGCTCGGCAAGAAGCTCGACCCGCTGACGCAGGACGCGTGCGCCTTCTACGGCGACCACGAGCTGTTCGACGACTACACCGGCGTCGTGCTCTCGACCGACGAAGGCAAGCGCATCGCCGTCGCACTGGGCGAGGCGAAGGCCGTGATCTTGCGCAACCACGGGCTGCTGACCGTCGGCCACTCCGTCGACGAAGCCGTGTGGTGGTTCCTCACCATGGAACGCAGCTGCCAGGCGCAGCTGCTCGCCGAAGCCGCGGGCCCGACGATTTCGATCGACGCCGAGATGGCCGCCATCACCCAGACGCAGGTCGGCGGACACCTCGCCGGTTGGCTGAGCTTCCAGCCGATCTTCGACCGCATCTCGGCCGAGCAGCCTGACCTCTTCGACTAACGGAACGCGCTAGCCACTTCGGCCGCGCCGTTCGGGTGGGTCGAGGGTTTTGGTCCCGTCGGGGTGTTCGTTGACGATGTAGCCGCGGTGCGTTTTCCACCAGTGGTGCGGCGGACACATGTGTTGCAGCTCGTCAACTGACGTGCGTCTGGTTTTGGCGTAGCCGTCGGCGTGGTCACCCTCGAGGCGACCTTTCCAGGTGCACGACGTGATCACGCAGCACGGGTCGCGCAGTTGCAGCGCGCGTTTGTGGTCGGCGGGGACGTAGCGGTCGGCGCGCGCCGTGCGGATGACGTCGTTGCCCCGCATGATCACGACGTCGATCAGCGCGTCCTTTTCTGCCAACAGGCGCTCGATCTCGAACACCGTCAGTTCGCCGACGCCGGGGGCGTCGCAGATCTCGCCGTCTTCGGCCCAACCGCGCCACAGGGCGGTGATGTCGACGCGGACCTGCGCGTTCACGCGCGTCTTGTTCTTGGCGCGCTCGCCGTCGCCGGAGATCAGTTCGACCAACGCGTCGAAGGCGTACCGATCGCGCGGTTCTTGCGGATCCTTCGCGCGATTGTGGGCGCGAAAGACTTGATCCGTCCGCTTCTCGAGCGCCGCACGAACTTTCGCCATCGCCGCGACCGGCCCGACGGCGGTCAACGTGAGCATGCCCTCGCGCTCACGCGACACGAACGCCTTGCGCCCGGCGTGACAGCGCTTGGCGCGCGCCTCAGCATCTTCACCGCGGGTCTTGGCTTTGCTGCACTCGTCGCGCACCTGGCCGAGGGGCGAATGCTTCGCCTTGCCGACGAGCTCACCGTCGGCCTCAGGCTTGCTCTTCGCGGCGTCGGACACCGCGGCGGCCTTCTGCGTCGACAGCGCGCCTTCGCGGATCGCCTCGTCCAACGAAGGTTGGTCGAACAGGTTCCGTGACGTGTCGAACGCGTCCTTCGCCTCACCGAGCGAACCACCGGTTTGCGCAGCCATCCATTCCGCCGCGCTGCGATGGCCGCTGCCTTCCCAAGCATGCGTTTCTTCGACGCGGTGCGCCAACAACAACCTGCCCGCAGCCGCGATCCGTTCCAGCTCGGCGAACTCGCGCACCATCGCCGCCGCCGTCGGCCCGGACATCGTGGCCGGCTCCAACGTCGCCACGACCTGCTTGACGTCGTTCACCGCGAGCGGGAGCAAACCGAACACGTGTACGAGTCTTCTAGCCCCGCGCGCGCCGCGCAAGAGGCAATTTTTCGTTACTCCGCGAGCCACTCCAGCCAACGGCCGTGCGGGTGACAACGTCCGATTGCGTCAGCACGCAACGACCCGCGTTCGAACAGCGCGACGCCCACGATGCTGTGCGGCGACGTGCGCGCATCGCCGAGCGTGGGCACGGCGGGCGCGATCCCGACGCCTTCGCCCGACACCCACGCGACGGGGCGCGTCTTGGCGGCTTCGTCGAGGCGGCGCAGGAAACGCAGCCGGCTCTCGAGCGGGAAGTACGACAACGCCCACGTCGTGGTGACCACGGGCAGTGCGTCGTCGGGCACGAGCGCAAACGCGCTCGGCAGCACGTCGACGGCGTCACCTTGGAGCAGCGTCGGCGGCGCGCTCGCCGCCAGCTCGATGGCGGCGTTCAGACGCTCCACGCGCTCGGGTTGATCGGGCCACAGGCACGCGTGCAGCCACCGGGCGTCGTCGGGATCGGACGCGTCGACGGGATTGAGGTCGACCCCGACGCGCGCCACCACCGGAGGCATCGCACGATCGGGGATCGCCCGCTCCCCCACCAGTTCGCACGTGAGCTGCAGCGGCGACGCGGTGTCGCCGAGGGACTGGCCGTTGCTGTAGCGAAAGCCGGCGCGGTCGAGGTTGAGATTGAGTCCCGCCGAACAGCCGACGTCGACGAGTCCGACGTTCGTCGCGCCGAGGCGCGCCGCCGCCTCGGCGATAGCGGGATACAGCACGGCGCACCGGCCGGTCTCGTTGGTCTGTGTTTGTCGCCGGGTCGCAATCGCCACGACCTCGTCGTTGAGCGTGACGAGCGCGTCGATCGCCGCTGCGGGCGCGGCGTCGAGGTCGCGTTGCGCGTAGGCGTCGGCGAGCGCCGGGGCGCGTCCTTGAATCGCGAGGTCGTGCAACGCCGCCAAGATCACCGTCGGGTGACGCTTCAGTGCGGGCGCTTGCTCGATGGCGCGCAGCGCGTCTTCCGACTCGCTCAGGGCGACGGCGACGCGCCCGTACAGCGGCGAACTGTCGACGACGTCGACCTCGCCGAAATGGCGGTAGGCCTCGGTCAGCGTGCGTGATCGTCCGATGGCTGCCATCACGGCGATTCTCGCATTCGTGTGGTGGACTCGCTCGGTGCAGTACTACGAGGAGGCCGCGCCCAAAATGGCGATGGCGTACGCGCCGTGGCCGCGACGCATCGCGTCGGCCGCCATCGACCTCCTCGTGATCGCCGCCATCAGCCTTCCGTTCGTGGCGTCGACGTTGGGAGACCTCGTCAGCAAGTCGGGCGACTTGTCGAAGGCGACGAACGGGCAGATCCGCACGTTGATGATCTTCAGCATCGTCGTGCAGATCGCCTACTTCACGGCGATGCACGCGTGGCGCGGGGCGACGCTGGGCAAGATGGCGGCGCGCATCGTGCTCGTACGTGACGACGGGTCGCCCGTCACCGCGGCGGTCGCGTTCACGCGCGCGGTCGCCCTTGTCGGGATCAACTTCGTCAGCGGCTTTCTCCTCGCCATACCGGCGTTCGTGAACATGCTCCGGCCAATCTGGACGCCGCGGCGACAAACGTGGCACGACCAGATCGCCCACACGGTCGTCGTACTTCGCACCGACTAGCGACGCCGTCGCGCAGGCAGGCCCTCCGGTCGCTACCCTGATTCGCGGGCGACCGCGCATGCGGTGTGAGTTGAGGGGGTTCCCGAATGGGGCACGACCTAGCGGCGCGCGTTCGCGCGCTAGCGGTCGTCGGCGCGGCGGTACTGACGATCGGCGCGTCGCTCGGGATCGTGAAGCCGCCCGCAGCCAGGGCAACGTCGGCGCCGTCCGTCGCGCCGGCGCCCGAACCCGACGAGCAGGAAGGCGATCCCGCGTTGCGGGACCAGCAGATCGCCTACCAGCGTGGCTACCCCTTCGACCTGCGGTACAACGGTCGACTGCGCGCCATTCAGCAGCAGTCACAACGCCGAACCGCCGCCGCACCCACGGCCGTGCCGCAGTGGAAGCCCGTCGGCCCCGCGCCGATCCCGAACGGTCAGCTCGACGGCCCGACGGCGGCCGTGAGCGGTCGCGTCACCGCTATCGCCGTGCATCCGACCAATCCGAGCATCGCCTACGTCGGTCTGGCCCAGGGCGGCGTGTGGCGAACGCTCGATCGCGGCGCGCACTGGACCCCGTTGTTCGACACGGCGTCGTCGCTGGCGATCGGCGCGCTGGCGCTGGCGCCAAGCCAGCCGACGACGCTCTACGTCGGCACCGGCGAGGCCAGCGGATCGGGTGACAGCTTCGCCGGCGTCGGGCTGTATCGCATCGACTCGGCCGACACGACGGCCGTCTTGAACGGACCGATCAACCCCGCGACCCCGTACGGCACCGGCACCGTGAACCCGTTCACGTCAGTGTCGATTTCCGCGATCCGTGTAGACCCCGGAGACGCCAACACCATCCTCGTGGGCACGGCGTACGGCTTCAGCGGACGCTCCGGGAGCTATCCGGCGAGCGCGCCGCCGCTCGGCTTGTACCGATCCAGAAACGCCGCGGGGACGGCGAGCTCGATCACGTTCGATCATCTCGTCGTGACCTCGAACGACACGGGATCGCCGTCGACGTTCGGTGGCACGGCTATTTCCGACCTGGCGTTCGAGCCCGGCAACCACGCCAACGCATTGGTCGCCACGCCGCTTGGTGTCTATCGATCGCTCAACGTGCTGACGTCGGTTCCCGCGTTCACCCAGACGTTGAGCTCGAGCTCCCGCCTGGCGCTCAGCGCCGTCAAAGTCGGCACGGTCGTCACCGTGGTCGTGCTCGGCGGCGGCACCGGCACGTCGTGGGCCAAGAAGTCGACCAACGCCGGCGCGACGTGGACCGACATGACGATCCCGGACGTCTGCTACCCGCAGTGCTGGTACGACCTCGCCGTCGCCGTGGACCCGACGAACGCCAACGTCATCTACCTCGGTGGGACGAGCAACTACGGGTCGCCAAACTCGACGCGGTCCCTCGACGGCGGCGCCACGTGGGCGACGATCGACGCCGGACTCCACAGCGACGTGCACGCGATCACGATCGCGCCGTCCGACACCAACGTCGTCTACAACGGCAACGACGGCGGCGTGTGGGTGTCGGCGAACAGGGGCACCGCGTGGACCAACGCCAACACCAGCGGGCTCAGCGCTACGCAGTTCGAGAGCGTCGCCGTCCTCGCGTCGGATCCGACGTTCACCATCGGCGGGACACAGGACAACGGCACGAACCGACTGCAGACCGACCACACGTGGAGCCAGGTCGTCGGCGGTGACGGGGGCAACGCCGTGATCGACCAGGGGTCGACGCTTCCCAACGTCGTGATGTACCACGGGTTCTTCGACGCCAACATCGACCGGTCGACCGACGGTGGCCAATCGTGGAGCGGCATCTTCGGCGCCGCCACGTCGGATTCGTCGCTGTTCTATCCGCCGCTCGTCGCAGGACCGGGCCGGCCCAACACGCTGTATCTCGGTACGACTCGGTTGTGGCGTACCGCCAACCGGGGTGACAACTCTGCCGTCGTGAGCCAGGACTTCGGGAGTCACATCAGCGCCATCGGTATCGCGCCGACGAACGACGCGGTGCGCCTGGTCGGCCTCACCGGAGGCCAGGTCTTCCTCACCACCTCCGGGAGCACGTCCCTCGTCGACGTGTCGGGACCGTGGCCCAGCGCGTACGTCGCGCGCACGGTGATCGATCCGAACAACGCCAACGTCGCCTACGTAACGCTTGACGGCTACGCCGGCGGGACCGCGGCGTCACAAGCGCACGTGTGGAAGACCACGAACCTGCTGTCGGGCGCGCCGCAGTGGACGTCGTCGGGCAGCGGCATCCCCGACGTGCCGACGAACGCGCTCGTCGTCGACCCCGCAAACTCGAACATCGTGTTCGCGGGAACCGACATCGGCGTGTACCGCTCTGACGACGCCGGCGTGTCGTGGACGCAGTACGGCACCGGTCTGCCGATCGTCGCCGTCTTCGACATCGCGTTGGCCGTCCCCGACACCGCCGGGGCGACGGTGCGGATCGCGACCCACGGCCGCGGCATGTGGGACATCCCGGTGTCGCCGCCGACCGTTCCGGGCGCGCCCACGATCGGCACCGCGACGGCGGGCAATGGATCGGCGACAGTGGCCTTTGCCGCACCGGCGTCGGACGGCGGTAGTGCCATCACGGGCTACACCGTCACCGCGACGCCCGGCGGCGCGACGGCCTCGGGAACGTCGAGTCCCATCGTCGTCAGCGGCCTCACCAACGGCACCGCGTACACGTTCACCGTCCACGCGACGAACGCGCTCGGCAACGGCGCGGAGTCCGCGGCGTCGAACTCCGTGACGCCCGGCACCACGTTGGGAGCGCCGATTATCGGGACTGTCACCGCGCAGAACGCTGCGGCGACCGTCAACTTCTCGCCGCCCGCGTCCGACGGCGGCAGCGCCATCACCTCGTACACGGTGACCGCGAGCCCGGCCGGCTGGAAGGCAACGGTGCCGGCGTCGGCGCGCAGCGCGCTCGTCGACGGCCTCACCAACGGGACGGCGTACACGTTCACGGTGCACGCGACGAACGCGGCGCAGACCGGACCCGAGTCCGCGGCCTCGGCTGCGGCGACACCCACTGGTCCCGTGAGCTTCAGCTATCCGGCAGCCGCCGGACAGCCGGTGATCGCGCGCTTCGCGTCGAGCGTGCACAACGTGACGACGACAAACCTCGTCGTCCGGCTCGCCGGCACCGTGAAGAACCTCGCTCCCGGCAGCCTCAAGTGCTTCGACGCGTCGAACGCCGTCGCCAACTGCAGCACCGGTGACGTTCGCCGCGCCGAGCTGCGCCCGGCGCTGATGATCGGCAACTACTACACCGCGCACGTCAACCCGTCGACCGCCAAGTCCGCGATCGCGACCGACACCGGGAGCGTGGCGACGACGTTCTCTCGCTTGCGCGCACCGCTGGCGGCCGAGGAGACGGCGCCGACGACGTACAAGTGGCACGCCTTCGCCGATGGCGCCGCGACCGACGGTACGTACAACGACGAAACCACGAAGGGAGCGACGGCCACGCTCACGTTCACGGGAACGTCGATCACGTGGTACACGGTTGCCGGTCCGCAACAGGGCATCGCCGACGTGTACGTCGACAAGGTGCTGAAGGCGTCGGTCGACAACTACGCGTCGACGCGGGCGACGAACGTCGCCCGCACGATTAGCGGACTGAGTTCGAAGAAGCACACGCTCGTGATCACGGTGAGCGGCAAGAAGAACGCGGCCGCCGGCGGCACTGGGGTGACCGTTGACGCGGTTCAGGTCGGCTCCGGGGCCGTTCAGGCGTCGCCGGCGTGGGTCTACAAGTGGGGGACGTTGGCGGCGTCGATCGCCTCGGGCGGCAAGTACGCCACGTCGGCGGCCGCGGGATCGTCGGCGTCGCTGGCGTTCCGGGGCACGGGCATCAGCGTGACGTTCGTCGCCGGACCCGGTAACGGCAGCGCTGACGTGTACGTCGACGGAACGCTGCTCACGACCGTCGACACGTCGGCAACGGCGCTGGCGACGCGGGTCGTCTCCCTCGCCGGACTCGGCGACGCCAACCACACGGCGCAGGTCGTGCCGCACGCGACGGGCGCGCCCATCGGGCTCGACCGGTGGACAGTTTCGTAGGCTCCGGCGTCATGGCCCTCGACTACCCGCTGAAGTTCGGCATCTTCCTGGCTCCGTTCCATCCCGTCGGGCAGAACCCGACGCTGGCGCTCGAACGCGACCTCGAACTCATCCAGCGCCTCGACGCGCTCGGCTACGACGAAGCGTGGATCGGCGAGCACCACTCGGCGGGCTACGAGATCATCGCCAGCCCCGAACTGTTCATGGCGGTGGCGGCCGAGCGCACGCGCAACATCAAGCTCGGCACCGGCGTGTCGTCGCTGCCGTACCACCACCCGCTGATCCTGGCGGATCGGATGGTGCTGCTCGATCACCTCACGCGCGGTCGCGTCATGTTCGGCGTCGGTCCGGGCGCGCTGCCGTCGGACGCGTTCATGATGGGCATCGACACGAGCCGTCAGCGCGAGATGATGGAAGAGTCGCTGCACGCCATCGTGGCCCTGCTCACCAGTGACGAACCGGTCACCATCGAAACCGACTGGTTCACGTTGCGCGACGCCCGTCTCCAACTGCGGCCGTACACGCACCCGCATTTCGAGATCGCGGTGGCGGCGCAAGTGTCGCCGTCTGGTCCGCGTCTCGCCGGCAAGATGGGACTCAACCTGCTGTCGATCGGGGCGACGACGCAAGGTGGCTTCGACATCTTGGGTTCGCACTGGACCGTGATGGAAGAACGCGCCGCCGAGTTCGGGACGGTCGTCGACCGACGCGGCTGGCGCCTCGTCGGCCCGATGCACATTGCCGAAACCGAAGAGCAGGCGCGCAAGGACGTCGAGTTCGGCCTCGCGGAGTGGATGGACTACTTCCGGCGCGTGGCTGCCCTTCCGCTGGCGCCTGAAGCGAACGACACGGAGTCGATGGTCGAGTCGATGAACAACTCCGGGATGTCGGTGATCGGCACGCCGGAGCAAGCCATCGCGCAGATCCAACGCCTCATCGACCAGTCTGGCGGGTTCGGCACGTTCCTGTTCATGGCGCACGAGTGGGCCAACCGCGAAGCGACGCTGGCGAGCTACGAGCTGTTCGCGCGCGAAGTCATGCCGCACTTCCAAGGCCAGATGGAGCGAGCCGTCGGCTCGCGCGACTGGGCCGCCAACAACCGCCCCGAGTTCATCGGCGCCGCCACCAACGCCGTCATGAAAGCGTTCCAAGACCACCACGCCGAAAAGGCCGCCAAGGCCGAAGCCGCGACCTAACCCCGAACTCTTGTGATGTTCTGTCAGGGTCTTCTTGTCAGAACATCACAAGAATCATTGCTTGGGGCGCATGTCCTCGGTGGCGATGAGTTGACGGGCGGCGCGGGCTTCGTCGACGCGGCCGACGGGCGTGTTGTACGGCGCGTGGGTGAGGTGGTCGGCGGACTTGGCGGCGACGCGTTCGAAGGCCTGCGCGAGTTCCTCCAACGTCTCGAGGGACTCGGTCTCGGTCGGCTCGATCATCAGCGCCTCGGGCACGATCAGCGGGAAGTACATCGTCGGCGCGTGGAAGCCCTCGTCGAGCAAGCCCTTGGCGATGTCGAACGCCTTCACGCCGTTCGCTTTCAGGTTCGTCGCGGCGGCGACGAACTCGTGCATGTTCGGCCGGTCGTAGGGAATGTCGAACGTGCCGCGTAGACGATGCCGCAACCAGTTGGCGTTGAGCACGGCGCCCTCGGCGACGCGCCTCAGCCCGTCGGACCCATTGGCGACGATGTAGCTGTAGGCGCGCACGAGCGCGAGCGCGTTGCCGTACCAGCCGTGCACGCGCCCGATGGAGCGCTCGGGCGAAAACCACTCCCACGTCCCGTTCTCGCCGCGCACCGGCAACGGTCCCGGCAAGAACTCGGCGACGCGCGGACCCACGGCGACCGGCCCCGCGCCCGGACCGCCGCCCCCATGGGGCACGGCGAACGTCTTGTGCAGGTTCATGTGCACGATGTCGAAGCCCATGTCGCCGGGACGCGTGACGCCGAGGATCGCGTTGAGATTGGCGCCGTCGTAGTACAGCAACGCGCCGACCTCGTGGACGGCGGCCGCGATCTCGGTGATGTCGGACTCGAACAGGCCGAGCGTGTTCGGGTTCGTCAGCATGATGCCGGCGACGTCGTCGTCGAGCTTTTCCCGCAGCGCGTCGAGGTCGACGAGGCCGCGGGCGTCGGACGGCACCGTCACGGTCTCGTAGCCGCCGAGCGTGACCGACGCCGGGTTCGTCCCGTGCGCCGAGTCGGGGATGATCACCTTGGTGCGCTGACGCCCGACGCCCTCGTGATACGCCCGCATCAACAGCAAACCGGTCAACTCACCCGACGCGCCCGCGGGCGGCGCCAGCGTGACCGCAGCCATGCCCGTGATGGCGCACAGCGACTCGCCGAGCGTGCCCAGCAGTTCCAACCAGCCCTGGGCGTACGCCGCCGGCGTCGCCGGGTGCACGTTGCCGAACCCGCGCAGGCCCGCGGCCTCATCGCACAGCTTGGGGTTGTACTTCATGGTGCACGAGCCAAGCGGGTAGGCGCCGAGGTCGACGGAGTACTGACGGTGCGTGAGCCGCGTCGTGTGGGCGACGAGGTCGCGTTCGGACACCTCCGGCAACCGCGCGGTCTCGACGCGCCGATGTTCCGACGGGACGAGCTCGTCGACGGACCACTCGGGCGTGTTCGTCGTCCGCAGCGGACCGGCGCGCCGACCGTCGACCGACAGCTCGAAGATCGTCGGTTCGATCTCGCGCCCGACGACCGGCGCAGAAGATGCGCGTCCCGCACCGATGCTCATCGGACCACCTTCTCGAAGGCGGCGACGAACGAATCGATCTCGGCCTTCGTGCGCTTCTCGGTGACGGCGATCACGAGTCCGTCGTTGCCCTGCCCGTCGTCGGTGGCCGTGCCGGCGAGGAACCCCTCGTCCGCCATGCGCTCGATGACGACGTCAGGTGGCACCGGAGTCGCCACCGCGAACTCGCGCAGCACGGGTGCGTCGACCAGCGCCGTCACACCTTCGATCCCCAGCAGCGCCTCGCGCGCGTAACGCGTGCCGCGCGCACACTGCGTCGCCACGTCGACCAACCCTTCCTTGCCCAACCACCCCATCTGGATCATGGCCGTGACCGCGATCAGTGTTTGGTTGGTGCACACGTTCGACGACGCCTTCTCGCGCCGGATGTCTTGCTCACGCGTGCGCAGCGTCGTCGTGAAGGCGCGCCGCCCTTCGCCATCGGCGGTTTCACCGACGAGGCGGCCGGGAATGCGCCGCACGTGTTCGAGCCGCGAGGCGAACAGACCGAGGTACGGCCCGCCGAACGACATCGGGGTACCGAACGGTTGCCCTTCACCGACCGCGATGTCTGCGCCCCACTCCCCCGGGCTCTTCAACACGGCGGCGGCGACGGGATCGAACGCCACGATCAACATCGCGCCGGTGTCGCGGGCGACCTTCGCCGCCGCGGCGACGTCGTCGAGCACGCCGAGCCGGTTCGGGTACTGCACCACCACGGCGCCGGCCTCTCGTACGTTCGACCAGTCGGTGACGCCGTCACGCAGCGGCACGCGCACGATGTCGTGCCCGGTGCCGGCGGCGAAGGTCTGGACGACGTCCTGCCACAGCCGGTGCACGCCATCGCTCATCTCGACCTGCTCGCGCCCGCTCGCGGCAACTGCGAGGTTCACCGCCTCGACCAGCGCGGTTGCGCCGTCGTACAGCGACGCGTTGGCGATCTCGAGGCCGCTGAGACGGGCCACCATCGTCTGGTACTCGAACAGCGCCTGCAGCACGCCCTGCGCCACCTCAGGCTGGTACGGCGTGTACGCGGTGACGAACTCGGTGCGCCCGGCGAGGCGCCGCACCGCCGACGGCACGTCGTGGTCGTAGGCGCCGCCGCCGGCGAAACAGATCAAGTCCGCGCCGGCGTTCAGGCCGGCGAGACGCTCCATCTCCGCCGCGGTGTCGAACTCGCTCAGCCCCGCGGGGATGTCGAGCCCACCGGCGAGCCGCAGCGCTTCGGGAACGCAGTCGAACAGCTCGTCGAGCGACGACAGCCCCGTGAACTCGAGCATGGCCGCGATCTCGCGGTCGGTATGCGGGACGTAGTGCGCCATCTAAAGCTTCTTCTCCACGAAAGGGGTCTTCACGACGGTGCCGTTGAGCGTGCGCCCCCGGACGTCGAAGGTAACGGCATCGCCGATCGCCACTGACGGATCGAGGAAGCCCAACGCGATCGCGGTTTCGAGCATCGGCGAGAAGTTGCCGCTCGTGACGACGCCGACGTCGACGCCCTCGCGCGCCACGACCGCGCCGTCGCGCGCCGGCTGACGGCCCTCGACGACCATCCCGCGCAGCAGCCGTGACGGCCCCGCCTCTCGCTCGGCGACCAGCGCGGCTTTCCCGGTGAAGTCTTCCTTGTCCCAACCGACGACCCAGCCCAGGCCCGCCTGCAGCGGCGTGATCCCGGCGCCCAGCTCGTGTCCGTGCAACGGCAGTCCCGCTTCGAGGCGCAGGGTGTCCCGCGCCCCCAGGCCCGCGGGCTCCACACCCGCCGCCAGCAGCGCGTCCCACACCTCGCGTGCGGCGTCGACCGGCACCGCGATCTCGACGCCGTCTTCACCGGTGTAACCCGTCCCGGCGACGGTGCACGGCGCCCCCGCGACGTCGACGCGCTCGACCCGGAACCGCTTCACGTTTGCCGCGGCCTCGCTGACCTTCGCGACGCGCTGGCGCGCCTCGGGGCCCTGCACCGCGAGGATGCAGCGCGTCGTGGTCGTGTCGGTCCCGCCGATGGCGCCGACAACCCGGTCCGTGTTTGACGCGTTCGGCATGACGTCGAACGTGGTGTCGTCGATCCACCACACGATGATGTCGTCGAGCACCGAGCCGGCTTCGTCGAGCAGGTGGGTGTACTGCGCACGACCGGGCTCGACCTTGCGCAGGTCGTTCGTGAGGGCGCGCTGCAAGTGATCGAACGCGCCGTCGCCCTCGACGCGGACCGTGCCGAGGTGACTCACGTCGAACACGACCGAAGCCGTGCGACACGCGCGGTGCTCCTGCAGCGTCCCGGAGGGATAGGCGACGGGCATGAGCCAGCCGCCGAACTCGACGAGCTTGGCCCCGAGCGCGCGGTGCGCGTCTTCCAACGCCGCGTGCCGAAGCTCTCCACCCACGCGCCGACTCTACGCGGCGCGCGCCCGCGCTACGGACTTAGTGGTTGGCGGCGAGCTTGACGGGTGCGACGGCCTCGCCGAGGTCGACGATGGCGGCGTCGAGTTCGTCGACCACGCCCGCCATCGGGAAGATGTTGAGTACCCCCTGGCCGCCCTTGACGAGGTCGATCAGCTCGTCGTTGTTGCTGGCGAGGACCGAAGACGCGTCGGAAAGCACGATGTTGGCCGAGGCCAGGTCGTCGCCGGCCTCGCGCAGCGCTTCGACGGCGCGGCGGGCGGCCGGCAGCGCCAGCCCCGAGTCGAGGAACTTCTTGATGACCTTCAGGCTCAGCACGTCGTGGTACGAGTACAAGCGCTGCGTGCCGCTGCCCGCGGCGTCGGCCAACGAGGGGCGCAACAGATCGGTGCGGGCCCAGTAGTCGAGCTGGCGGTACGTGATGCCCACCAGCTTGCAGACCTGCGGTCCTCGGAAACCGATTTGTTCGGGCGCGGGGGAAGTAGCCATCGGAACCTCTCTAAACGAACACCCACCGGCGAAACTACGTCGATGTACTTCGCACGTTATTCACAGCCCGCGCCCGGGTCAATGACGAAGTTCGAGCCTTACGAGAAATCTTCGGGGTTGAGGCCTTCGAGGAACTCGCGGAACTCGTCGACGAGCTCCTCCGGTGACTCGTCGTCTTCCTCGTCGACCTCCTCGGCCCATTCGACAGTTGTTCCCTCGGCCTCGAGACGGTCCAGCAAGTCGCCGTCGATCTCGATCTCGGCGCCCGTGCGCACCGCCAGGGCGACGGCATCGGACGGGCGGGCGGACACGACGACAGGCGCGCCGTTCCACATCAACTGGAGTTCGGCGAAGTACGTCTGGTCGCGCAACGCCACGATCGCCACTCCGGTCACGGCGACGCCGAGGGCGACGAGGGTGTCGCGGAAAAGATCATGCGTCAGCGGTCGGCCGGGCTCGCGTCCTTCGATGGCGTTGACGATTGCCTGCGCCTCGTTGTCGCCGATGTAGATCGGCAACGTGCGCCCGGAGCCTTCGGTCTCGGTCAGGAACATGACCGGCGAGTTACCCGGCATCTCGATCCGCACGCCGGAGACTCGCACCTTCGACATACCGCGAGAGTAGCGAGACAGCTACCCGGTGATGTCGCGTACGGCTTGGCGCACCAGCGCGCCGCGCAACGCTTCACCGAGCTGGCCGAGTTGCTCGAGCGATTCCGCGGCCTGGCGACGCGCTGCCGGGTTGCGCTGCTTCAGCAGCGGCAGGACGATTTGTTCGAACAAACCGGCCTCGCGCTCGGCTGCGCTCTTGAACGCCTTCAGGTGCCGCGCCTCGATCCCGAACTGGAGAAAACCCGCGGCGGCGCGCGCCACGGCGAGCGAGTCGGCGTCGAAGTAATCCGTGCCTCCGAGGGTGCGCGGCGCGATCAGGCCGTATTTGGCGAGCTCGTGCACGCGGGCTTCGGTGAGTCCGGTCGCTTCGACGAGCTCCTCGACGGTCATGGCGATCTCGTGGGCGTCGTCGCCGTCGGAGTCGGGCGGGGCCGCGGTCCGCGCCGGCCGTGGCGGTGTTTCGGCCGTTGGCGACGCGGAGACGGGTGAGCGACGGACTTTCGTGATCGGGGTCGGCTCCTCGACAGTGCGCAACGGCGTCCGCGGCACGATCTGTTCCGGGACAGGCGCCGCCTGTGCCGCCGGTTCCGGAGCCGGCGCCGACACGACGTTCGCCGGGTGGGCCTGCTTGGCGTCGGCTTCCGCGGCTTCCTCGTCGCTGGCGCCCTCGACCTCGTCGCCGAGACGGCCGCGGATGACCTTCAACGGCAAGAAGTTCTCGCGCTGCTGGCGCAGGATCCACTTCAAGCGCTCGACGTCGGTTTCGTAGAACTTGCGGTACCCCGAAGGCGTGCGCTCGGGATCGATCAAGCCCTGGCTTTCGAGGAAGCGGATCTTCGAGATGGTGACGTCGGGGAACTCCGCCGTCAGCAACGACAGCACCTCGCCGATCGACAAGTAGCTGCGGTCACTCATGCGCGGACAGGAACACCAAGCGGTACTTGCCGATCTGGACCTCGTCGCCCGACACCAGCGGCGCGTCGTCGATGCGTTCACGGTTGAGATACGTGCCGTTGAGCGAGCCGGTGTCGCGCAGCGTGTACCGGCCGTCGAGGCGGTGGACTTCGGCGTGACGGCGAGAAACCGTGATGTCGTCGAGGAAGATGTCGCTGTCGGGATGGCGGCCGGCGCGCGTGACTTCGCGGTCGAGCAGGTACCGCTCCCCCACGTTCGGCCCCCGTCGAACGACGAGAACCGCCGAGCCGGCTTCGAGGTCGCTCGCCGCTAGGGCGATGTCCTCGTCTTCGGTTTCGGTAGCGGCTGGCGTGACCGGGGCGATGATCGTCGCCGTGGTCTCGTCGGTGCGCGCTTCAGTCAGCTTGCCGCCGCATGACGCGCAAAACGCGCCACCCTCAGGATTGCGGTGTCCACAGTGCGGGCAGACCACGCGGGCAGCGTAACGCGAACCCTCAACCTCAAGTGGAGGTCGTCTCGGCGTACGCCGCCGCGGACAGCAAATGCGACGTATCTGCGCCGCTCGTTTCGATGACGAACATCCACCCGTCGCCGTAGGGATCGGCGTTGACCGTCTCGGGGTTGTCGGCGACGGTGCTGTTCACTTCGGCGACGACGCCGGCGATCGGTGCGTAGATCTCCGACACCGATTTCGTCGATTCGACCTCACCACAAACGCCGCCGACGGTGACCTCGGCGCCGACGGCCGGCAGCCCGACGTACACGACGTCGCCCAGCGCGTCCTGCGCGAAGTCGGTGATGCCCACGCGGGCGCGGCCATCCTCGATGCGCACCCATTCGTGGTCGGCGGTGTAGAGCAGATCCTCAGGAACGTTCACGGCCGGTGACTGTATTCGCGCTACGGCGCGGGTTTGCCGACTCTGAATCTGGGCGGGTTCGAGAGGGCGGGGACGTCGAGCTTGGCGGCGTGTTGGAGGTCGACGGCCACGCCGCGCAGCGAGTTGAGGACGTCGAGCGCCCCGCCCGGGATCTTGAGGCCGCCTTCGAGCGTCGACGCCGAGCCGATCGCGGTGATCGTGTACGGCGAGTCGATGGCGATGCCGTCGAGCGTGACGCGCCCGTCGGACTCTCCGAACGCCGATCCGGCTCCGATGCGGCGGTTGTTGATCGCCAAAGCCTCGGCGCCGGCGTCGCGCAACTCGGCAGCGACGTCGATGAAGGTGTCGTACTGAATGGCGCCGTCGGGGTCGTCGATCTTCATCGTCAGCCCCGGGCCCGAAACGGGCACCGTGCCGGCGAGCACGAGCAAGGCCCGCAATTGCGCTTCGGCGGCTGCGCTGGTGGCGCTGTCGGCGGCGTTGCTGTTCTGCAACTGGAGCAGCTGCAGCTTCAGCGCCGAGATCTCGTCGCGCAGGGCGTCGGCTTCCGTCGTGAGCCCCGCGAGGATGCGCGTGAGGTCACCCTCGTTCTCGGCTTCGAGGCGCTGCTTGAACGCCTCCGAGCCCCGGAGCTGCCCGACGGCCAGGAAGCCCACGAGCGCCGTCACACCGACGACGAGCAGCATCGAACCGATCCGGCTCGCGTTCCAGCGGGCCGGCCCGGCGACGGAGTCGTCGCCGACGGACGCGGTGGTGGCGGTCACCCTCCGAAGACGCGCCGGCGCAGCGCTGCCACGTTCTGGAAGATGCGCACGCCGAACACCACGACGATGGCGGTGACGAGGTCGACGCCGAGCTGGTCGCCGATCCAGACGAGCGCGATGGCGACGATGGCGTTGGCGGCGAACGCCACCACGAAGATGCGGTCGTTAAAGGTGTGCTCGAGGTAGGCGCGCACGCCGCCGAGCGACGCGTCGAGCGCCGCCACCACGGCCATGGCGACGTAGCGGCCCAGCTCTTGGCTCACGGTGGGGTGCACGGCGATGGCGACGAGTGCGCCGAAGAGCAATCCGAGAAGGGCGAACACCTACGGGCCCTCGTCTTTCGGGGACGCGACGTCGATGCCGACGCGCCCGGCGAAGGCAGGCGCGATCAGTTTGTCGACGCGCTGCGTCGAGAACCCGAGACCGAACAGCGTGTGCCAGTGGCGCATGCGCCGGGCGATGTCGCTGTTGGCGAAGCGCGTGCTGTCGGCGCCGATGGCGTCGAGGCGATACGGCGGCGACAGCGGCCGGAAGTTCACGACGATCGTCTCGCCGGCTTGACGGATCGACGTCGTCGCCACCACGCGGTTGCCGTTGACGGCGATGGCCTCGGCCCCGGCGCCCCACAGCGCGTTGACCAACAGCTGCAGGTCGAGATCCGAGATGCGGTACGCCTCGGCCTCGGTGGCGTCGTCGGGAATCGTGTCGGCGTCCGACACCTTGACGCGAACGCCCGCGCCCTTCACGGCAGACGTGCCCGCTTGCGCGGCGAGCGTCTGCTGCTGGCGCGTGTTGTCGGCGACGGACCGGTTGGCGCGGCTGACGCGCCGCTGCTCGTCGCCCAGTTGGCCGCGCAACTCGCCAACGGCCTTGTCGAGGTCACCGATCTGAGAGCGCCGCTGCTGAATGAGCGCGATGAGCCGTTCTTTGCGCGGCTGCTCAGCCTTGCGCGTCTCGGTAGCCGACTGTGCGGCGGTCACGATGCCGAAGCCGAGGAGCGCGAGAACCAGAACCAGTGCCGGGGAAGTTTTGCGAGGCACGCGCCAACAAGTTAGCGAAGGAGTTGCCGAATGCGGCGCGCATACTCCTGCGCGCGCGCAACGGCTTCTGACTCGGTCGGCGCTTCGGCCATCACGAGCGTCGCCGGCTCCTCCGGGTCGGGCACCACGAGCACCCATCCGTTGTCGAGCAGCACCTTCACACCGTCGATGAGATCGAGGGGACGGTCACCGTTGCGCTCGACCATCTCGCGCATCACCGCGCCCTTGCGCTCCCACGGCGTGACCACCGTCTCTTCGGCGATCGCCGGCATCGAGATCGCCATGCGCAACCCCGACAGCGACTCGCCGACGCGCGCCAGGTGGTGCATCACGTGCAACAGCGCGGCCACGCCGTCGAACGCCGGCAAGAAGCGCGGGAAGGCGACGCCGCCGCGGCGGTCCGCCGCCAGCGTGGCGCGGTTGGAATGCGCGGCCTCGAGCAGGCTGGCGTTGGATCGCTTCGTCCACACGATGTCGACGCCCGCCTTGGTCGCAATCGCCGCGGCCTCGCTCGGCGTGTCGACCGGCAGCGCGATCGGCCCCTCCCCGCCCTCGACGCTCATCGTGATGAATGCCAGCTGCGTCTGTTCGCCCGTGAACACGTGGCCCTGATCGTCCACGAGCAGGATGCGCTCGCCGTCGGGCGACAGCACGGCGCCGAGATCCGCGCCGGACGAACGCACGAGGTTGGCGACGTTGGCGGCGTGGGCAGCGGCGTCGAAGGTCGCGGCGGCCGACGTGGCGGTGTACGGGTTGACGACGAGGACGTCGGCGTTGGCCTTGGCCAGCACGCTCGGCAGCACGAGGCTGGTGGCGCCGTACGCCAAGTCGAGCACGAGCTTGAGGCGTCGTTCGGCGACGACCTGCACGTCGATCGTCTCGAGCAGCGCCGCGGTGTAGTGCTCGATGGCGCGCGGCGCGAACCCGATGTCACCGATCTCGTGGGCGACCACCCGTCGGAAGTCCTCGCGGTGGTACAGCCGCTCGATCTTGCGCTGATCGCCTTCGGCCAGGTCGATGCCGTCGCTGTCGAAGAAGCGCATGCTGACCTTCTCCGGATCGTCAGCCGACAGCCGCACCGTGATCGACCCCGCGTGACGATGGTTGCGCGCGTGGAACCGCGCCAGCGGCGCGGTCGCGAGCTCGAGGTCGTCGACGTTCAACCCGGCGGCGTTGAGCCCGACCATCACGGCGCGTTTGAGCACGCGGCCGGCGCGACTCGAATCGCGCGACGTCGTCACCCACTGGCCCTTCTTGATGCCCGTGGCGAACGCCATGGCAACGCGCAACGCCAGTTCGGGCGACAGGTCGACGTTGGCGAGACCACTCACGCCGTCGCGACCGAACAGGCTGCGTGCGCCGCGTGATTCCCACACGAGCGACGCGTTGACGACCGCGCCCGGCTCGACGGTCTTGAACGGATACACCTTGACGCCCTGGTTGATGACGGCGTGCTCGCCGACGAAGCACTCGTCGCCCAGCACGACGTCTTCCTCGCAGCGCGACCCGTAGCGCAGGTCGCCGCGGCGACCGACGATGGCGCCGCGCAATCGCACGGCGCGACCCAAGTGGCTGTTGTCGTGCACGACGGAGCGCTCGATGTAGCTGTCGGCGCCGACGCGCACGTTGTCACCGAGCACGGTGTAGGGCGCGAGATGCGCACCGGCGTCGACGCGACAGTCGTGGCCGATGATGCACGGCCCGTCGATGCGAGCGTCGGGATGCACGTCGGCGCCGGCACCGACCCACACGCGCGGCGACATCTCGAAGCCGGGCAGCTGCACGGCGACCTTGGCGTCGAGCGCGTCGCCGTGGGCGCTGACGTAGGACTCGAGCGTGCCGACGTCTTCCCAGTAACCGTCGACGACGGCACCGAACAGCGGCTTGCCCTCCTCGAGCAGTTTCGGGAACACGTCAGAGGAGAAGTCGACTTGCCCCTCGCCGATGTAGTCGAAGACTTCGGGCTCGAGAACGTAGATGCCGGTGTTGATCGTGTCGGAGAAGACTTCGCCCCACGTCGGCTTCTCGAGGAAGCGTTCGATGCGGCCCTCGCCGTCGGTGATCACGATGCCGAAGTCGACGGGGTTTTCCATCTTCTTCAGCGCGATCGTCGCCATCGCGCCGCGACGATCGTGCTCGGCGACAACGGCGCCGAGGTCGATGTCGGTGAGGACGTCGCCGGAGATCACGAGGAAGCGCTCGTCGAGCTCGGCGCGCGCATTGCGCACCGAACCGGCCGTGCCCATCGGGGAATCCTCGACGGCGTAGCGAATGCGAACCCCGAACTCGGAACCGTCGCCGAAGTACGTCCGGATGTTCTGCGCCAGGAACGCCACCGTGACGACGATCTCGTCGAAGCCGTGCTCGCGCAGCAGCCGGACGATGTGTTCCATCATCGGCACGTTGGCGATCGGCAGCATCGGCTTGGGCGTCGACAGCGTGAGCGGTCGAAGGCGCGTGCCTTCGCCGCCCGCCATGATCACCGCCTTCATTGGTGCACCTCCACAGCAGCAGCTTCTCGCGCGGCGCGCCCCTCCGCGATCGCCTTGCGAGCGTCGGGCACGTACAGGACCGCAGCGATGTACCCGAAAACCAGCCCGGGGATCGCCGCGACCCACGCAAAGAAGCGCGCCTGGTCCTCCCAGCTCACGTGCGCCTTGGCGCCGAGGAACAACGGGAAGGCGACCAGCAAGCCGAACGTGCCCGCCTTGCCGAACCACCGCACGTCCATCCGGCGAGCGCCGGCGGCAGCGACGGCTACCGCCGCGATCGCGATCGCCACCTCGCGGAAGACCGCGAGGCCGATCACCCAGTACGGCGCGGCGTGGTCGATGGCGATGCAGCCGATCCCGACGATCAGGACCGCCCGGTCAGCGGTCGGGTCGAGGACTTTGCCCAATTCGGACACCTGACCGAAGTGCCGTGCGATGTACCCGTCGACCCAGTCCGTCGCCCCTAACACTGCGAGCAGGTACGCAGCCCCGGCGCGGTTGTGGCGCCCGAACAGCAGATACACGAACAGCGGAACGCACAGCAATCGGACAAGTGAGATCAGATTGGGCACGGTGAGGATCGCCGAGCTGTCCTGTTCTGCCACGAACCAGACGTTAGGGCTCAAGAAGCCCGCGAGAAGTGACGTTCTTAGCTGTTGGACAGAAAAGAAAGCTGGGCCGAGAGCAAAATGAGCATCGACGAGGATCCGATCACCACGGCGTCCGCTGGTCTGCGCGCGCTGGGTGTCGCCCCTCAACGACGCATCGAAACGCTGGGTCTGCTGTCGGCGCTGATCGACCTCGCCGACGAGCGGGGCGAAGTACTGCTCGACACCGCGTTGATGGAAGCCGAGGAGCGCCTCGGGATCGACGCCTGCCTCGAAGGCTATGAGTGGCTCGAACGCCTCGACGTGATTCGCCGCACGTGGTCCGGTTGGGTGATCCAAGACTTCGCCTCGCACCACGGACCGGTCGGCATGACGGAGGCGTCGTTCGCGGTGCTACAGCGGCACATGACGAGCGTCGAGGGCGCGCCCACCGCCGTTGTGCCCGCAGTCCCGTCGGCCGCGCCCGTCGTCACCCTCAAGACGTGGCGTCGCCGCGTGCCCGTCATCGCGGCCAGCGTGGCCGCGGGAGTCGTCGCGCTCGCAGGCGCGACCCAGTTCGTCCCGCAAGCCGCCGTCACCGGACGCAACGCTGCGGCGCGCCGCAGTGAGTCGACCGCCGCCGTGCCTGCGCTCGTCGCGCCCACCCTCCCCGCGACGACCACCGCTGCGGGAGTGGCGACGACGGCAGTGAGCAACGCCGTAACCGACTCCACCACGGGCGAGGTCACGTCGACGACCACGTCCACCACGCTGCTGCCGGCTCTGCCCTGTGTGAGCGACGTGCTGCGCGACCTCGGCGGTCGCGCCGGTCTGCAAACCACGCAAACCACGCAGAGTGCACCCAGCGTGCTGCCCTGCCCGTAGCGCGCACCAGAATCCGCCTGCACGCCCCGTACACTTGTCGACGTGACTCGTAGGCGCCCTGGGGTCAGCGTCCTCGCGCTCGTCCTGCTCATTGGTCTGCTTGGAGCGGGCTGTAAAGGTCAGGCGCGCCGCGAAGCCTTCGTGCCGACACCGACGACGCGCTCTCCCAAAGTCGTCACCGTCACCGAACCGGTGCTCCCCGGCGTCCCGCCGCCGACGCGGATCGCGCTCGCGGCCTTGGCGACCGGACCGACGGTGCACGTGTTCTCCGCGCCGGGCGCAGCGACGCCGTCGCAGACGTTGAACAACCCGACCATCGAAGGCGTGACTCTCGCGATGCTCGCCGTCGACCACGCCGGCTCCGACTGGTTCCAGGTGCGGTTGCCCGAACGACCCAACGGGTCACTCGGTTGGATTCAGGCGAGCGAAGTGCAGTTGTCGCCGGTGGACCACCGCGTCGTCGTGAGCGTGAGCCAGCGCAGCCTGCGCGTGCTCGATCAGAACCAGCAGGTGCTGTACCAAACCAACGTCGCCGTCGGAAAGCCGCGCACGCCGACGCCGCTCGGTCGGTTCTACGTCGACATCTGGATGCCGAACCCCGGACGCCCCTACGGCTCGTTCCTCCTCAGCATCGCCGGCTTCTCCGACGCGCTGAAGTCGTTCGAAGGCGGCCGCGGCCAAGTGGCCATGCACGGCTGGTCCGACACGTCGGTGATGGGCACCGCGGCGAGCAACGGCTGCGTCCGCATGCGCAACGGCGACATCAGCCAAGTCGCCACGCTGGCGCCGCTCGGCACCCCCGTCGAGATAATCGCTTAGAGCAACGCGGGATACACGATCGACTTCAGCTGGCCGCGGAAGTTGAAGGTGCCTGACGGCATGAGTTGCGTCATGAAGATCACGACGAGTTCCTCGGCGGGATCGACCCAGAAGATCGTCGACGCCGCGCCGCCCCAGTAGAAGTCGCCGGCGGAGCCGATGCTCTGCGTCTCGACCTGTCCGAGGCTGACGGCCATCGTGAGGCCGAAGCCAACGCCCTCGAAGCCGGTCTCGCCGTAGCTGTTCTCGACGTGGAAGTTCGTGAGGTCGCCGCCGCCAGGAATGTGGTTCTGCGTCATGAGTTCCACCGTCTTGCGGCCGAGGATGCGCACGCCGTCGAGTTCACCGCCGTTGCACAGCATCTGCGCGAACCGCAAGTAGTCGGCGCTCGTGCCGAGGAGACCACCACCGCCGGACAGGAAGCTCGGCGGCGACGACGCCACCGACCCGAACTGCCCCTCGAGCGGACGGAGTTCCTTCTTCGGCGTGCGGATGTAGTTGGCCGCCAGCCGGTCGCGCTTGTCGTCGGGGACGTAAAACGCCGTGTCGGTCATGCGGAGCGGCTCGAAGATCTCCTGGTTCAAGAACTCGTCGAAGCGCTGACCCGACATCGCCTCGACAAGGCGGCCGCAGATGTCGGTCGACAGGCCGTAGAGCCACTTCGTGCCCGGCTGGAACTCGAGCGGGAACTTCGCCAGCTGTTCCGTGAGGCCTTCGAGCGTGCCCTTGTCGCCGCCGCGCAAGGCCACCATCGCCGGTAGGAACTTCTCCATCGTCAGGTCGCCGTCGATGCCCCACCCCAGCCCCGTGGTGTGCATCAGGCAGTCCTTGACCGACATCGGGCGCGCCTGGTCGACGAGGCCGTCGGCCGACTTCACCTTCAGGTTCTTCCACTCCGGGATCCAGCGGTGCACGGGGTCGCCGAGTTGGAAGTAGCCGCGCTCGTACAGCTTCATCAACGCCACGCCCGTGATCGGCTTCGTCATCGAGAACAGGCGGTAGATCGTGTCGTCGCCTGTCGGCGTGTTCGCCTCGCGGTCCATCAAGCCGAAGTTCTCGAAGTAGCCCACGACGCCGTGGCGGGCGACGGTCACCTGACAGCCGGTGATCTTGCCGGGCTCGATGTAGCGCGACTGCAGATGCTCGCCGATGTACCTGAGTTGCTTCGCGTCTAGTCCTGCGCCGTCGGGATCGATCTTCATCCGTTCTTCTTAGCTGTTGACAAATCCCGAACGGTGTTGTCTAATCCGAACAGTGTTAGCTTCTCCGAACCGCGATAGACGCACTGAGCGCCGGGAAGCGACGAAAGCCGAGATCGTCGACGCCGCCTGGGAGTTGTGCCGAGCCCATGGTTTGGCCGGCCTGTCGTTGCGCGACCTTGCGAAGAAGGTCGGCATGCAGGCGCCGTCGCTGTATTCGTACTTCGCGTCGAAGAACGACATCTACGACGCGATGTTCGCCCAAGGCTGTCGCGAGTTCGCCAGCGGTCAACCGGCAATAGACGAGTTGCTGGCGATCGGCCCGCTCGCCGGCCTCAAAAAGCTGTGCCACTTCTTCGTCGCGTTCTGCACCGCCGACCCGGTTCGCTACCAGCTCATGTTCCAACGGACGATCCCCGGCTTCGAGCCGTCACCCGAGTCGTTCGCTATCTCGATGGCGGGGATGCAAGAGATGCTGCGCTGGTTCGAGGCTGCCGGGATCAACGCGCCCGGCGCGGCCGACATGTACACGGCGATCGGCACAGGGCTCACCGACCAGCAGATTTCGAACGACCCCGGCGGCGATCGCTGGATTCGCCTGGTCGACGACGCGATGGACATGTTCTTCAACCACATCCAAGCCAAGCAACAGGCCCCGAAAGGAAAGCGCAAGCGATGATGACCGCAGTTCCCGTCAGCACCATTTCCCGCATCGCTCAACCCGAAGCGGAAACCCTCGCCGCCGGCGAGAACCGACGAGTCGCTGAGTTGCTGCGCTCGCTCGCGCCCGACGACTGGTCCAAGCAAACCGACTGCCCGCTGTGGGACGTGCGGGCGATGGCCGGCCACGTCGTCGGTGCGACCGAAACCTTCACGTCACTCCCCCGCGTCATGAAAGCGATGCGCGCCGCGACCAAGGAGGCGGGTGACGGGATGGTCGTCGACGCCATGACGGCCCGCCAGGTGCGCGAGCGCGCCGGGCTCACCACCGACGAGCTGATCGCGCGGCTCGAGGCGGCCGGCCCCAAACAAGCGCGCTGGCGGAGTCACCGAGCGCTGATGCGACGCGCCCCCATGAAGCAGCCGATGCCCGACGGCACCGTCGAGACGTGGAAGCTCGGCTACCTCTTCGACATCATCCTCACGCGCGACCCGTGGATGCACCGAGTCGACATCTGCCAGGCGACCGGCCGCGAAATGGTGCTCACTGCGGATCACGACGGCCGCATCATCGCCGACGTCGTCGCCGAGTGGGCGCAGCGTCATGGCCAGCCCTTCACGCTGCACCTGACGGGTCCGGCGGGCGGCACGTTCACCGCGGGCGACGGCGGCGAAATCATCGAACTCGACGCGGTGGAGTTCTGCCGCATTCTCTCCGGTCGCGCGACCGGCGAAGGACTACTCACACAGGAGGTTCCTTTCTAATGGACACACGTATCGACGAAGTCGCCGACGGCATCTACCAGATCGCCACCTACATGCCCGAGATGGACTTCGGGTTCAATCAGTACCTGATCGCCGGCGACGAGCCGGTGCTGTTCCACACCGGCATGCGCGGCGTGTTCCCCATCGTGCGCGAACACGTCGCCAAGGTGCTGCCGCCCGAGACTCTGCGCTGGATTTCGTTCGGCCACGTCGAGGCCGACGAGTGCGGCTCGATGAACGAGTGGCTCGCCGTCGCACCCAACGCGACCGTGATCGCCAGTACGACGGCGTGCATGGTGCAGCTCGGCGATCTTTGCGATCGCCAGCCGACGCCGCTGGCCGACGGGGCCGACTTCACCGCCGGCGCGCGCACGCTTCGGTGGTACGACACCCCGCACATTCCTCACGGGTGGGAAGCCGGCGTGCTCTACGACGCCACGAGCAAGACGCTCTTCTGCGGCGACCTGCTCTCGTGCACCGGTAACTACGAAGCGACGACCGACACCGACCGCGTGGGCCCGGCGTCGGCGGCGGAGGACATGTTCCACTCGTTCTCGTTGGCGCCCAACAGCGCGACGCGCGTGCGCCAGCTCGCAGAACTGGACATCAGCGCGCTGGCCATCATGCACGGCCCCGTCTACACCGGCGACTGCCGCGAGGCGCTGCTCGGTCTCGCCGACGATCTCGACAAGCGCATCGCCGCCGCGAGCTAATCGTCATTCTGGTCTGGTCGGGTCGGGGAGATTTGAACTCCCGATCTCTTGACCCCCAGTCAAGCGCCTTACCAAACTAGGCCACGACCCGTCGGGGATTGAACGGCTCAGGCTACAGCGCTGATGCGGTAACTGCGCGCTCGAGTGCGTCGCGCAACGCAGCACGATCGATCGGCTTGCCGAGGTGCCCGTTCATGCCGGCCGCTTCACACTTTGCGACGTCTTCGGGCAGTACCGACGCGCTCAGCGCGTACACCGGCACCGTGCTTCCGATTTCATCGCGGATCGTCGCCGTCGCCTCGAAGCCGTCCATCACGGGCATCTGGAGATCCATCAGCACCGCGACGTAGGAGTTGCGGGCGACCATGTCGACGGCTTCGCGGCCGTTCGCCGCGATGTCGACTTCGAAGCCGAGTTGCTCGATCATCGCTCGCGCCACTTTTTGGTTGACGACGTTGTCTTCGGCGACCAGCACGACGCCCGACAAGCAGATTGCTGCGGGCGGCGCAGGTTCGGCCTTCGCCACGGGATCGTCAGCGGTAGCCAGCGGTAGTTCGAAGAAGAACACGCTGCCGGCACCGTCGGCGCGCTGTGCGACGTCAATGTGCCCGTGCAGCAGCGCCACGAGTTGCTTGCAGATCGCGAGCCCGAGGCCGGTTCCGCCGAAGCGGCGCGTCGTGCTCGGGTCGCCTTGCACGAACGCCTCGAACAGCTCGTCATTGGTCTTCGTGCCGATGCCGATGCCGGAGTCGATGACCTCGAACCGGATCCCGGCCGTTGTGGGATGCACGCTTACGGTCACGGCGCCGTCAGCCGTGAACTTCACCGCGTTGTCGACGAGGTTCGACACGACTTGGCGCAGCCGCGCTTCGTCGCCGGTGACGAACGCGGGCGCGTCGTCGCTGACGGACACGGTCAACTCGACGCCCTTCGCCTTCGCCGCCGGAACCCACGACGACACCGCGGAGCGCACGGAGTGGCGCAGGTCGAACGTCGTCGTCTCGATCTCGATCATCCCCGCCTCGATGCGGGAGAAGTCGAGCAGGTCGTTGATGACCGCCATCAGACCGCTGGCGGAGTCGTTCATCGTGTCGAGGTAGTCACGCTGGTCCGCGGTCAGCGACTCGTCGCGCAACAGTCCGATCATGCCGAGGACACCGTTCATCGGCGTGCGGATCTCGTGGCTCACGTTGGCGAGGAACAGCGACTTCATGTGCGACGCTTCTTCCGCCCTCGCGACGGAGGCGGCGAGATCGACCTCCAAGTCGTGACGTTTCGCCATCGTGGTGTTGAACTCGTCGGCGAGAGCGGCGATCTCCGAAGGCCCGCCGGTCGGGGCCTGCACGGTGCCGTCTTCGCCCGCTCGGTGAATCGCCGCCTGAAGGCGCGCGATCGGCCGGGCGATCTGGCGTTGCACGGTGAACCCGAGGTACCCGACGAGCAGGAGAATGCCGGCGGCCAGCGCGACGTTGCGCGTCCGCTCCGTCGTCGCCGCCTGCAACGCAACGCTGCGGGCGACACCCGCATAGACGACGCGGTCGAGGCCCTTCACCGGAACCTCTTCGTAGATGCGCACCACGCCGTCGGCGTCACGCTGCACGTGGCTCTTGGCGAGCGGATGGCGCATCCACGAGTTCTTCGGCAACGCGCCCACCTTTTGCGGCGCGCCCGTCGACGTCACCAGAACGTTCTGGCGCGCCTTGTCGAGTTCGACGGAAATCGTTTTTGGTAACGCGTTCGGAGGAATCTCGATCGGCACCGAAGCCGTGTCGAGCGCGGCCACGATTACCGCGGTGCCGCGCGCACTAGTAACCGGGCTGGCGATGATCGCCTGCGGCACCCCCGTCGCCCGCTCGACGACGACGCCGCCGTACTGCGACTGCCCGCTCTGCTGCACAGCGTCGAACCACGCGCCCGTCGGCACGTCGACGACCGGGCGGCGGCGCTCGACCAGCGAACACACGACGGTCTTGTCGGGCGCCAGCAAGTAGATGCTGCCCTGATCGGCGACACTCTCGAGACCTTCGAAGGCAGATTTGCACCGCTTCGGGTCGAGTGAAGCGATGCTGTCTTGCCGGGCAAGGCCCTCCAACACGGTCTTGCCGCCGGCGATGCCCTCGACTTCCCAGTCACCGACGCGCCGCGCCGCGGACTCCAAGCCGACGCTCGCTTGCTTGCGATCCCGCGCAAAGCTCGAAGCCGTCGTCGTCGCCATCACCGCGCCGAGGGCGAGGATGCACGCGCCGAAAGACAACAGCACGTAAACAACAACCGACGCCCGCCCGCTTTTCCACCGATAAACGGTCACATCCGCTCATCGGCGTGACAACGATCAATTCATAGGGTCTTTAGTCCTTACGCCCTACGCAAATCGGTGCACAAGCCACTCAATCCCCTGCACGGCGCGGAACCCGAGGTACACAACGGACGCGCCGATCAGGACCTTGAAGTGCCACGGCGCGGCCGGCGCTTCGCCAATCACGCGTCCACACGTCGGGCATTCGCCCCCTTTGCCCAACGACGGCGGGTTGAAGAAGCGGGCGCACTCGTCACACCACGGCATTGCGGGGTCCTGCACGCGCGATGTTGCTGGCGACGGGGTGCCCGATCGTGTCGGCCAACAAGACGTCGACTTCGAGCAGCGCCTCGAGCGACACGCCCGTCTCGAGGCCGAGATCGTCGAGCAGGTGCACGAAGTCTTCGGTCGCGAGGTTCCCGGCCGCGCCGGCGGCGAACGGCGAGCCGCCGAGTCCACCGACCGACGTGTCGAAGCGCGCCACGCCGCGTTCGAGCGCGGCGTACGCGTTCAGCAACGCCGTGCCGCGCGTTTCGTGGAGATGCAGACCGACGTCGTTGCCGACCTCGTCGAGCACGTCGTCGATGCGGCGCGGCGTCGCCATCCCGGTCGTGTCGGCCAGCGTGACCGCCGTCGCGCCCGTGTCCCAGGCATTGCGGACGAGATCGCCGACGGCCTCGGGCGCGATGTCGCCCTCGTAGGGCGAGCCGAAGCAACAGCTGATGACGACGTCGACCGGCATGCGTTCGTCCACGAACTCGCAGATCTCTGTCACCGCCGCCAACGATTCCTCGATGGAGCGCTTCGTGTTCTTCTGGCTGTACGCCTCTGACGCCGAGATGGTGACGGTGAGCCCGTCCACATCCGTCTCGAACGCGTTCTGCGCGCCACGAAGATTCGGCACGAGCGCCACGTAGTCGACGCCCTCGGCGCGCGTGATCTTGGCGAGCACTTCCGCCGCGCCCGCCATCGCCGGCACAGCCTTCTCCGACACGAACGACACCGCTTCGATGGTGCGCAGCCCCGACGCGCTCAGCGCGTCGATCAGCGCAACTCGCGCGGCGATCGACACCGGCTCCTCGGCTTGGAGCCCGTCACGCGGCCCGACTTCGCGGATCGCGACGTGACGCGGAAACGTCATACGGGCGGGATGCCGTGGCGGCGGTCGGAGAAGTGACGATCGCGTCCGCGCGCGTTGGCGAAGCGCGCGATCAACTCGGCGCGCAGTTGCGCCGGTTCGATCACGGCGTCCATCACCATCTCGCTGGCGAGTCGCAACAGGTCGACGTCCTCGACGTACTCCGCACGCCGCGCCGCCACGAACGCCTCGCGCTCGGCCGGGTCTTCGATTTCGGCGATCTTGTTGGCGTACACGGCGTTGACCGCCGCCTCCGGCCCCATGACCGCGATGTTGGCGGTCGGCAACGCCAGCACCGCTTCGGGATCGAACGCCGCACCGGCCATGGCGTAGAGGCCCGCGCCGTAGGCCTTGCGCAGGATCACGCAGATCTTCGGCACTGTTGCCTCCGACACCGCGGTGATCATCTTGGCGCCGTGGCGGATGATGCCCTGACGCTCGACTGCCGTGCCGACCATGAAGCCCGGGATGTCGGCGAGGAACACCAACGGAATGTTGAAGGCGTCGCAGTTCCAGATGAAGCGCGCCGCCTTGTCGGCCGAGTCGACGAACAAGACCCCGCCCTTGACCGCCGGGTTGTTGCCGACGATTCCGATGGTCTGCCCGTCGATGCGCGCGAAGCCGATGACCACTTCGGGTGCGAACAACGGCTTCACTTCGAAGAACGAACCGGCGTCGACGAGCCCGTTGATCACGGCGCGCACGTCGTAGCCCGCGCTTTCTTTCTCGGGAATCACCGAGTCGTCGAACGGCGTCTCGGGTTCGACGGTCTCGTAGACCGGCGGGTCGTCGAAGCAGTTGACCGGCAGATAGCTGAGATACAGCCGCGCCTGCGCGATCGCGTCGGCGTCGTCGACCGCGAGCTGGTCGCCGCAGCCCGACACCGTGGCGTGCATGCGCGCGCCACCCATCTCTTCGAGCGTGGCCTTCTCCCCCACCACCATCTCGGCGAGGCGAGGCGAACCGAGGTACATCGACGCGTTGCCTTCGACCATGATCACGATGTCGCAGAACGCCGGGATGTACGCACCCCCCGCCGCGCTCGGGCCGTGCAGGCAGCACACCTGCGGCACCTTGCCCGACAACTTCACCTGGTTGTAGAAGATGCGGCCGGCACCGCGCCGCCCCGGAAACAGCTCCACCTGGTCGGTGATGCGCGCGCCTGCGGAGTCGACGAGCCACACGACCGGGAACGAATGGTCGAGGGCGTACTCGGTGGCGCGGATGATCTTTTCGACCGTGCGTGCGCCCCACGAACCGGCCTTGACCAACGGATCGTTGGCGATGACGACGACGGGACGACCGTCGACGCGGCCCACGCCGGTGACGACACCGTCGGCCGCGAGATTGCGGGCGGACGCATTCGCCAGTAGCGCGTCCTCGACGAACGAACCGTCGTCGAGCAGCAGCGCCACGCGGTCGCGCACGAACATCTTCTTGTCGCGCTCGAGCTTCTCGGCGCCACCCGTGGCGAGGTTGCTCTGCTGCGCCGCCGCTTTGGCGGCGATCGGGTCGTGCGTCGTCATGCCCTTAGATCATGCCCCGCGGCGGCGCACGCGCAGCTTGAGGGGCGCTGGGCCGAACTCGAAGTGCTCACGGATCTTGCGTTCGAGGTAGCGCAGATACGGCGCCGGCACGGTCTTGTTCGTGAACAGCGTGAACGTCGGCGGGTCACTGGCGCCCTGCGTCGCGTAGAGAATGCGCACCCCCGGTTGGGGGTGCGCGGCCTGCGCGCCCTGGATGACGAGGTTGAGCTCGCGTGTCGGCACGCGACGGTGGTACGCCTCGATCGCCTCGTGCATCGCCGGCACGAGCTTGTGCGCACCCAAACCCGTCAGCGCGCTGATCTTGAGCGTCGGCGCGTACGTGAGGAAGTGCAGCCGCTTCGCCACCTGGCCCATCACGTCGGCGCGTTGCTCGGCGTTCATCTGCTCCCACTTGTTGAGCACGATCACGACGGCGCAACCGGCGGCGTCGACGCGTTCGGCGAGGCGCTGGTCCTGATGCGTCACGCCTTCGGTGGCGTCGATGAGCAACACCGCGACGTCGGCTCTGTCGATGGCCGCGAGGGCGCGCGTCATCGAGAAGTACTCGCTGCCGTCGTCCATGCGGTTCTTGCGGCGCATGCCCGCGGTGTCGACGAGCCGCAGCGGCCCCTCGTCGGTTTCGATGACGGTGTCGATGGCGTCGCGGGTCGTGCCCGGCATGTCGTGCACGATCGAGCGTTCGTCGCCGGCGAGCCGGTTGAACAGCGTCGATTTGCCGACGTTCGGTCGGCCGACGATCGCCACCGACATCAGCCCGTCTTCCGCTTGCTCTTCGGGCACGGGAGCCTCGTACGGCGAAGCCCCAAGGCGCGACAGGATCTCGTCGAGCATGTCGCCCGAGCCGCGCCCGTGCAGCGCGCTGATCGCCAACGGTTCGCCGAGGCCGAGGTTCATGAACTCCCAGATCTCGTTGTCGCGGTTTTCCCCGTCGACCTTGTTGGCGATCACGGTCACGGGAGCGCGGTGACGGCGCAGCCACTCGGCCACGGCTTCGTCTTCGGCGGTGACGCCTGTCGTGACGTCGACGACGAACAGAACGAGGTCGGCCTGGTCAACCGCCTTTTCGGATTCCTTGCTCACCTTGAGGTCGAGTGCGTCGCCGCGGGCGAGCCACCCACCGGTGTCGATCAGCGTGAACGGGATCCCGTTCCACTCGGCGTCGACGTACTTGCGGTCGCGGGTGACGCCGGGGCGCTCCTCGACGATCGTCTCGCGGCGCCCGACGATGCGGTTGATCAGCGTCGACTTGCCGACGTTGGGTCGCCCGACGATCGCGATAACGGGCTGGCTCACGACGCCAGTGCGGCGCGCAGCGCCGCCCCATCGCTCGCGACCACATCGATCGACGCCGGGAGGTCGGCCAGCGCGACGCCGTCGAGGAACTTGCCGTTCGACAGGCAGGCGTCGGGCAGCAAGTACCGCCGACCCGGTGCGTCGTGCGCGATCGACTTCGCCACGTCTTCGCCCGACAACAATCCGGCGACGCCGATGTTGCCGCCGAAGTACGTGTTGGGAACGACGCGCACTTCGACGTCGGGCTGCACGAGCGGACGGATCACTTCCGCGCCGTAGGTGCCGGTCAGAATCGTGACGGGCGCACCCCGGCGCGCGCGGAACTGCACCGTGCCTTCCGCCAATCGGTGAGACAGACGCGGTCCTCGGTACGCCTCGAACTCGCTGCCGTCGACGGACTGGAAGAAGCCCCCCGCGCCCATCGGAGCCAGTCGCCCTTCCCATTCTTCGGCGAAGCGTGCCGCCATCCCGATGCCGTTCTCGTGCTGCGAGAAGTCGTCGTAGTCGCGCGCCGTCGGGAACGGTCTGCCGGCGAGCACGTAGTACTCGTCCGCCGCGTAGACCACGCGTCGTCCGGTCGCCGCCAGGAAGTCGCGTTGCGCTTGGGCGACGGCGTCGACGACGAACTCCGCTTCGGCGCGCGTGTGCGGTCGGAGCGACGGTTCCGTCGAGAAGCGGCTGATGCCGAGCGGCACCGCGGCGCACGACGCGATGTCGGGGTACTCGTCGAGCAGACCGGTGAGCGTGTCGACGAACGCGTCGCCGTCGTTGACACCGGGGCACACGACGATCTGGCCGTGCACCTCGACGCCGGCGTCGAGCAGCGCTCGCAGCCAGCGCAGGCTCGTCGCACCGCGACGATTGCGCAGCATCCGGGCGCGCAGTTCCGGGTCGGTGGCGTGAATGCTGACGTACAGCGGCGCCAGTCCTTCGTCGATCACGCGCTCGAGGTCGGACTCCGTGAACCGAGTGAGCGTCGTGAAGTTGCCGTACAGAAACGACAAGCGGTAGTCGTCGTCCTTGACGTACAAGCTCGGGCGCAGACCCTTGGGCAGCTGATAGATGAAGCAGAACTCGCAGTGGTTGTCGCACGTGCGCACCTGATCGAACAGGGCGCTCGACACCTCCACGCCCAGCGGGATGCCGGCGTCCTTCTCCACCGTGATGGCGCGCTCGAGCCCGCCTCGGCGCAATTCGATCGTGGGATCGGCGTCGTCGGTGAGCAGGCGGTATTCGATGATGTCGCGGGGAACCTGACCGGCGATGGTGACGATCTCGTCACCAGGCGCCAACCCGGCCCGGGCCGCTGGCGACTCGGGGTCGACAGCAACCACAACGGGCGCTGACATGGGGTCAAGGGTACAGCCCGTAACCTGTATCGATGGCAGTGGATCGTGTTCTCTTGGCGGCACCGCGCGGGTTTTGCGCGGGCGTCGAGATGGCGATCAAGGCGCTCGCGTGGATGGTGCGCACCTTCGACGAGCCGGTGTACTGCTACCACGAGATCGTGCACAACCAACTCGTCGTCGAGCGCTTCAAGGCGCAGGGCGTCGTTTTCGTGAACGACATCTCCGAGGTTCCGCCCGGCGCACCGATCATGTTGAGCGCGCACGGCTCCGCGCCCGATGTCGTCGCCGCGGCGCGCGCCACCGGCGGTGTCGTCGTCGACGCGGTGTGCCCGCTCGTCACGAAAGTCCACCACGAAGTGCGGACGCGTGCGGGCAAGGGCTACACCGTCGTGTACGTCGGCCACGCCGGCCACGACGAAGCCATCGGGACGATGGCGGTTGCCCCCGAGTCGGTCGCGCTGGTGCAATCCGCCGACGACGTGTCCGCCCTCGCCGACATCGACGAGCCCGTCGCCCTGTTGGCGCAGACCACGTTGAGCCACGACGAATGGTCCGGCGTCAAGGACGCGGTGCAGCAGCGCTGGCCCGATGTGTGGCAGCCAGGACGCAGTGACCTCTGCTTCGCTACGACGAATCGCCAGACGGCGTTGCGCGCTATTGCCGCCAAGTCCGACGCCGTGCTCGTCGTGGGTTCCGCCAACTCCTCGAACACCGTCGCGCTCGAACGCGTGGCGAAGTCGCTGTGCCCGAAGGTGTTGCGCGTGAACTCGCCCGAGGAAGTGCCCGACGACCTCACCGGTGTCGTCGGTGTCACCGCGGGTGCGTCCGCTCCCGAGGACTTGGTCAACGCCGTGATCGCGCGTCTCAACCCGCGCGACGGCGTCGAGGAAGTGCACGTCACCCAAGAGGACGAGTACTTCCCTCCCCCGCGCGAACTGCGTGAAGTCCTGCGCAACCGACTCGGACCCGACGCGTTGGCGGACGACCGCAACATCACCGCGAGCGACGTCCTCGAATCCCTCGGCTCTTGAGCGGCAAGCTCCTTTACATCGCCAACGTGTCGCTTGACGGGTACACCGAGGACGCACAGGGCAACTTCGATTTCACCGAACCGAGCGACGAGGTCTTCGTGTGCATCACCGACTTGATTCGTCCGGTCGGGACCCATCTCTACGGGCGGCGCATGTACGAGACGATGGCGGTGTGGGAAACCATGCCCGAGCTCGCGGCGGAGTCCGAGCTCAGGGCCGACTTCGCGAACGTCTGGCAGGCAGCGACCAAGGTCGTCTACTCCACCAGGATCCGCGAGCCTTCGACCGCCACGACGCGCATCGAGAGCGACTTCGACGCCGACGCCGTCCGTGACCTGAAGACATCGGCGGCGAGTGACTTGACGATCGGCGGGCCGACCATCGCAGCGCACGCGTTGCGAGCAGGCCTCGTCGACGAGGTGCACCTGTTTGTCGCACCGGTCACCGTCGGCGCAGGCAAGCCCGCGTTTCCACCGGACGCACGGCTCCAGTTGGAGCTGGTCGACGAGCGCCGATTCGCCAGCGGCACGGTGCAGCTCCACTACCGCGTCCTGAGCTGAGCGGGCCGGTCTACGTCGTCGCGACCAAAGACCGTAGAATCTCTCCCATGACGGTCATAACGGATAGAGGCACCGAGCAGTTCACTCGCATGGACGAGGGAACCAAAGAGCACTGGATGGAAATCGTCGGTGAGCACGGCAAGAACGCCGGCCGCGTCCCCGAACGCATCCTCGGCATGCTGCGCTCGCTCGGCGAGATCGTCGACGGCTTCTCCACCGACCAGCTGACGCACTGCCTCCAGACGGCCACGCTCGCCGAGAAGGCCGGCGCCGACGAGGAGATGATCGTCGCTTCGCTGTGCCACGACATCGGCAAGGCGGTCACGGTCGCCAACCACGGCGCCATCGCCGCGGAGATCCTGAAGTCCTACGTCCGCCCAGAGGTCTACAACGTCATCAAGACGCACCAGGACTTCCAGGGCCGCCATTACTACGAGTATCTGGGCATGGACCCGAACGCCCGTGAGCAGTACCGCGACGAGCCGTGGTTCTCACTCGGCGAGCAGTTCGCCGACGAGTGGGATCAGGTGGCGTTCGACCCCAACGGCGAGACGTACCCGCTCGAACACTTCGAGCCCATGGTGCGCCGCGTCTTCATGCACCAAACCATCACCGCCAACAGCTGAGCGAGCGTTCTGAGAAGGTTCACGCACGCTGGACGTCGGTAGACCTTCTCAGAACAGGTAATCAGTCGACGCCGGCCTTGGCGCGGGCGATGTCGAAGACGCGTTGCAGCTCTTCGTGAAGGACCTTCGTTGTGGCGTGCAGTTGGTCGCGTGAGGCGCGGCCGCCGTCTTCGCCGACGGGCGCGGGAATGGGCGGCCCGATCTCGTAGTGGAGCTTGGCGGGACGGATCATCTTCGAACCCTTCGGCATCGCCTTCTCGCTGCCGCCGATGCCGATCGGCAGGATCGGCACGTTGCCCTTCGACGCGACGTACGCCGCCCCCTCGAACAGTTCACACACCTTCGGACCCGACTGGCGCGTTCCCTCGGGGAACAGCACGAGGCCTTCGCCGCGCGTCACCACCTCGATGCAGCGCCGCAGCGCCTCGCGGTCGGCGGTCCCGCGGTGCACGGGATAGCCGCCCATCGTGTCGAACCACCACGCACTCACCTTCGTCTTCCACAGCGAGTCCTTGCCGAGAAACGACATGCGGCGCTTCGTCATCCCGATCATCGGGAACGTGTCGATGTTCGAGCGGTGCACGGGCGCCACGATGAAACCGCCCGTCGACGGGATGTATTCGGTCCCGTTGACCGTGGCGCGCCAGAACACCTTGACGAACGCGGTGAGGACGACACGGGTGAACGTGTAGACGAAGCGTTGCGACCGCGTGCGGCGAGCGATGCCCGGGTCGACGTACTTCACGGCACGAGTCCCATCACGACCTCGACGACGTCGTCGATCGACAGGTGCGTCGTATCGATCTCGACGGCGTCCTCGGCGCGCATGAGCGGCGACACGTCACGCGTGGAGTCGGCCTGATCGCGCCGCCGCATGTCCTGGGCGACGGCATCGCCGTGCTCGGCGGCGCGCCGTTGCGCGCGCACTTCGGGATCGGCGACGAGATACACCTTCACCGTCGCGTCCGGGCACACGACGGTGCCGATGTCGCGGCCTTCGAGCACGCCGCCGCCGTTGTTCGAGATCCACTCTCGCTGGCGTTCGACCATCGCTTCGCGCACCTTCGGGTTCGACGCCACAGCCGTGACCGCCTTGGTGACCTCTTCGGTGCGGATGGCGTCGGTCGCGTCCTCGCCGTCGACGAAGACGCCATCGGGTCCCACGTAGACGTGCGTCTGACGGGCCAGTTGCGCGATCGCATCGGCGTCGGCCGTGTCGGTATGCGAACGCAGCGCCGCCAGCGCGATCGACCGGTACATGGCGCCGGTGTCGAGGTGTGCGAGGCCGAGGCGCTTGGCGACGGCGCGCGCCACGGTGGACTTGCCGCCGCCCGCGGGCCCGTCGATCGCAATCACCGTCGGTGTCATCGGCCCGTCAAACTATCCAGCACGTCGAAGAAATCGGGGAACGTCTTCGACACGCACTCCGCGTCGGTGATCTCGATCCCGGGCGTGACGAGGCCCAGCACGGCGAACGCCATCGCCATGCGGTGGTCGCCCTCGGGATCGACGACAGCGCCGTGGCGTTCGCTCGGGCGAATCGTCATGCCGTCGTCGTGCTCGTCCACGTCGACGCCGCAGCGCCGCAACTCACGCACCGTGACGGCGATCCGGTCCGTCTCCTTGCGCCGGATGAACTCGACGCCGCTGATGCGCGTCGGTGACGATCCGCACGCGGCGACGACCGCCATCGTGGGCACCATGTCCGAGCAATCCGACATGTCGATGTCGACGCCGCGCAGCTCGGGAGCCATAGACCGGATGACTTCGATGGCGCGCCAGTCGGACTGCAGCGTGCTGCCCCGCTCGAGTCCTTCGACGGCAACCTCGCCGCCCGTCACAGCCGCCGCCGCGTAGAAGTACGACGCCGCGCTCACGTCGGGCTCGACGGCGTAGTCGGTGGCCCGGTACGCGCCCGGCCCGACAGAACACGTCGACGGGTAGACCGCCGGGCGGATACCGAAGCGCGCCATCACCGCCGACGTCATGTCGACGTAGCCCGCCGACACGCGTTCGCCGGCGAGGTTGATCTGCGCACCTTTCGGGAACAGCGGTCCGGCGATCAGCAGCGCCGAGACGAACTGGCTCGAGATCCCGGCGGGGACTGTCACCGATCCGCCTTTGGCCGGCCCGAAGATCGTCGCCGGTAAGAAGCCGTCGGTGTCGCGCACGTTGGCGCCGAGCTCACGCAGCGCGTCGAACAGCGGCTTGATCGGACGGGCGCGCAGCTGCGGGTCGGCGTCGATGGTGATGGCGACCGGTGACGCCGCCGCCACCGCGGCGACGAACCGGCCGACGGTCGCCGCTTGGTTCGCATACAGCGCCTGCGCCGAGCGGGGCAGCGCGCCGGCGGTGCCGTCGACGACGAGCGTGCGCCCGCCGTCGCGCACGTCGACGGTCGCTCCGAGCGCGCGCACCGCCGCGATCATCGCCGTCGAGTCGTCGGCGACGAGCGCGCCGGTGAGCGTGGACCGGCCGTCGGCCAACGCGGCGACGAGCAGCGCGCGGTTCGTGAGGCTCTTCGAACCCGGCACGACAACGCGACCGCGCACCGGTCCGTCGACCGGCGTGATGGCGCGCGTCGTCATAGGACGATCGGATGCGCCGCGGGGTGGTACCCGCGAGCGCTCAAGGCGTCGCACACGCGGTCCGACGCCCGCGCGTCGATCGTCACGATGAGCACCCCGCGATCACCCTCCGCCGAGTGGGCGATCTCGAGGTCGACGATGTTGACGTCGAGTTCGCCCGCCAAAGTCGTGACCTCGGCGAGTACGCCGGGACGGTCAGGCACGGGGATGCGTACTTCGACGAGGGCGTCGGCTTCCGCGATGCGAGCCGGGAGATTGATCCGCGCCGCGCGCGCCACCTCGAGGCGCGCCAACAGACCGGCGCGGTCACCGCCGGCGACGGTTGCCCGCACTTCTTCGAGCGCTGCCGTCAAGGCGTCGAGCCCGTCGAGAATGGCGTCGCGGTTCTCGGTACAGATGTCGGGCCAGATCGCAGGGTGACCAGCGGCGATGCGGGTCATGTCGCGAAAGCCACCGGCGGCCAGTCGCAGCAGCGTCGCGTGCTCTTCGGCTGTGGACGCGGCGATGCCCATCAGCGTCGCCGCCGTCAGGTGCGGCACGTGCGACACGAGAGCAACCAACGCGTCGTGGCGTTCGGGGCGCAACTCGACGACGTCGGCGCCGATGCTGCTGATGGTCGTGCGCAGCTCGGCGTAGCGCTCGGGGTCTGTGCTGTCGGTCGGTGTGAGCACCCAGGTGGCGCCGTTGAACAGGTTGGCGTCGGCGCCCTTCAGCCCGTCTTGCTCGGATCCTGCCATCGGATGGCCTCCGACGAAACGGTCGTCGTCGACCGCCGCGACGATCGGCGCCTTGACCGACCCGACGTCGGTGACCGTCGCCCGTGGGCACGCGGCGAGCGCGGCGCGCGCCGCACCGGCGACTGACGAGACGGGCACCGCGATCACGACCAGGTCGGCGTCCGCGTCAAAGCCGACAGCGTCGATCACGCCAGCGTCGAGCGCTTCGCCGGCGCGGCCTTCGTCGTGGTCGACGCCCGAAACCGTCCATCCGCGGGCGCGCAACGCCAGCGCTACCGACGCACCGATGAGCCCGGTGCCGACGACCGACGCGCGCCTCATGAAGGGTTAACGCTACGAGATAAGGCGATGACCTCTTCACTCTTGAGGCGCCGCCATTCGCCCGCCTTGAGCTTCGGGTCGCTCAGCGAACCGATGCGGGTACGCACGAGTCGGATGACGGGGTGCCCGATGGCCTCGCACATGCGACGCACCTGGCGGTTGCGGCCTTCGTGAATCACGATGCGAAGCAGGGACGCGTCGAGCAACGCGACTTTCGCCGGCGCTGTCATCCCGTCTTCGAGTTCGACGCCTTTGCGCAGGCGTACCAAGTCGCTCGGCGTCGGCTCGCCTTCGACGTGTGCGAGGTATTCCTTGTCGACGCCGAACGACGGATGCGTCAGGCGCTGCGTGAGTTCGCCGTCGTTGGTGAGCAACAGCAGCCCTTCGGTGTCCATGTCGAGGCGGCCGACGGGAAACACACGCGGCTCGTCAGGCACCAACTCGAGAACCGTCGCGCGGCCGTGGGTGTCGGCCGCGGTCGTGACGACGCCCGCAGGTTTGTGCAGCAAGTAGTACACGAGGTCGGGGCGCACGCCGACGGGCACGCCGTCGACGGCCACCTGATCGTGCTCGACGTCGATGCGTCGCCCGAGCACCGGCACCTCGCCGTTGACCGTCACGCGACCGTCCTCGATCAACTGCTCGCAGACGCGGCGGCTGCCGAAGCCGAGGCGAGCGAGCGTCTTCTGTAAGCGCTCCCCGTCCTGGTTCACGTTTCGGCGGGCGCGGCCTCCGCGGCGTCCGCCGGCGTGGCCAGCAAGCTGTTCTCGAGACCCGCCATCACCTCAGGCCCGGGCACGAAGTCGGCGAGCGGCGGGAGTTCGCTCACGTCGTTGAGACCGAGCTTCTCGAGGAACATCGGCGTCGTGCCGAACAACACGGCCTGGCCGGGGCCGGGATCGCGGCCGATCTCGGCGACGTAGCCGCGGATCGCCAGCGTGCGCAGCGTGGAGTCGACGTTGACACCGCGCACTTCGGCGATCTGTCCGCGCGAGATCGGCTGCTTGTACGCCACGATCGCAAGCGTCTCGAGCGCGGCGGCCGACAGGCGCGCGGTCTGGCCCTCGAGCACGAAACGTTCGACGTACGCCGCCATGTCGGGGTGGCTGTAGAGGCGGTAACCCCCGGCGACCCGTCGCAGGACGAAGCCGCGGTCGGCCGCTTCGTAATCCGCCATCAGCGACTCCGCGAGTTCGTCGACGGCGGTCTGGCTGATCTCGAGCAGCTGCGCGCACAGCGACACCGGAATCGGTTCGTCGGCGACCATCAACAACGCCTCGAAGGCGCGCCTGAACTCGTTGCTCATCCCTGGTAGTCCTCCACAAACAGATCGGCGATCGCATCCGGGTTGTCGCCGCCCACCCACTCGACGCGCAGCGTGGCGAAGCGCTCGGATTGTTCGATGTCGATGAGCCCTTGCTTGAACATCTCCAGCAGCGCCAGGAACGTGACGATGACGTCGAGGCGCGTCGGCGCGCCCGCAGCCAGCTGACGGAACGACGTCGGACCGAGCCGCGGCAACTTCGTGACGAGATCGGCGACGGCGTCGGCCACCGACGCGCGGATCGGCGCCACGTGGTCAAGGTCGACGGTCGGTATCGGTTTGGGAGTCGACGCACGGCCGAAGGCCGCGGCCAACTGGTCCGGGGTGACGCCCGCCAACAGGTCAGGCGCGACGCCGAGGAACGCTTCTTCGATACCCGCGGTGCGCGGCAACGCCAGCCCGGCGCGATCGGCGAGACGGTCGAGCGCCTGAGCGGCGTCCTTGAACGTCTTGCACTCGAGCAGACGGGCGATCAGCAGATCGCGCTCTTCCCACAGCGCCAGTTCGTCGTCGAGGTCGAGATCGGTGCGCCCGGGAAGGAGTCGGCGCGTCTTGAGCTCGATGAGCACCGCGGCCGTCAGCAGGAACTCCGTGGCCACGTCGAGGTCGAGCGCCTGCATCTGTTCGATTTCGGTGACGAAGGCGTCGACGATATCGCTGAGGTTGACCTCCCACAGCTCGACTTCGTCCTTGCTGATGAGGTGCAGCAGCAAGTCGAACGGCCCGCTGAAAACGGGCGTAACAACGTCGTACGGCACCGATCGACTCTACCGTGGGCCGATGGCGGTTCTGAGGATGTCGACGTTGTTCCTGCGTACGTTGCGCGAGGACCCGGCCGACGCCGACGTCGCCAGCCACCGCCTGCTGGTGCGGGCCGGATACGTCCGTCGCGCCGCCCCCGGGATCTACTCCTGGCTGCCGCTCGGGTGGATGGTGCTGCGCAACATCGAACGGGTCGTGCGTGAAGAAATGGAGCGCGCCGGGTTCCAGGAAGTCCACTTCCCGGCGCTGCTCCCCCGCGAGCCGTATGAGGCGACGGGCCGCTGGACGGAGTACGGCGACAACCTGTTCCGCCTGCAGGACCGCCGCGGCAACGACTACCTCCTCGGCCCGACGCACGAAGAGATGTTCACACTGCTCGTGAAAGACATCTGCTCGTCGTACAAAGACCTTCCGCTGTCGATCTTCCAGATCCAGACGAAGTACCGCGACGAAGCGCGTCCCCGCGCCGGACTGTTGCGCGGGCGCGAGTTCGTCATGAAGGACTCGTACTCGTTCGACGTCGACGACGACGGCCTGCGCGCGTCGTACGACGCGCACCGCGCCGCGTACATCCGCACTTTCGAGCGACTCGGCCTGCCGTACGTGATCGTCGCGGCAACCTCAGGCGCGATGGGCGGCTCCGCCAGCGAAGAGTTCCTGGCGCCGCTCGCCGCCGGCGAGGACACGTTCGCGCGCTGCGCGGCGTGCGGATACGCCGCCAACGTCGAAGCCGTGACGACGTCGCCGCCGCCCGCGCCCGCGGCGGTAGCGGGCGCCGCCCACGTCGAAGACACACCCAACACGCCGACCATCGACTCTCTTGTCGACTTGCTCAACGAGCGCTTCGGCGACCGCAAGTGGACCGCGGCCGACACGCTCAAGAACGTCGTCGTGACCCTGACGTATCCCGACGGGACGCGCCAACCGCTCGCCGTCGGGTTGCCCGGCGACCGGGAACTCGACGTGCGTCGCCTCGAAGCCGTCGTGGCGCCGGCGACCGTCGCCCCGTTCGACGAAGCTGACTTCGCCGCGCACGCGCAGCTCGTCAAGGGCTACATCGGCCCGGCGGCGCTGGGCGCCGATCGCGGCGTGCGCTACCTAATCGACCCTCGCGTCGTGGACGGCACCGCATGGGTGACCGGCGCCAACGAGCCCGGGCGCCACGTCGTCGACCTCGTCGCCGGCCGCGACTTCCGCGCCGACGGCGTGGTCGACGCCGCCGAGGTGCGCGCCGGCGACCCGTGCCCGCAGTGTGGCGAGGGCCTGGCTCTCGAACGCGGCATCGAGATCGGCCACATCTTCCAACTCGGCCGCAAGTACGCCGACGCGCTCGGCCTGAGCGTGCTCGGCCCCCACGGCAAGGACGTCGTGGTCACGATGGGCTCGTATGGCATCGGCGTCTCGCGCGCGGTCGCTGCCATCGCGGAGGCGACTCACGACGAACTCGGCCTGTGCTGGCCACGCGAGGTCGCGCCCGCGGATGTCCACGTCGTCGTCGTCGGCAAGAACGTCGACGCCGCGACCTACGCCGACGGGCTCGTCGCCGAGCTCGCGAACCGCGGCGTGCGCGTGCTCTACGACGACCGCGCTGACGGGTCCGCCGGCGTCAAGCTCAAGGACGCGGAGTTGCTCGGCGTGCCGACGATCGTCGTGATCGGCCGCGGCCTCGCGGAAGGCACCGTCGAGGTGCGCGATCGACGCGCCAACACCGTGGAGCACGTGAATAACGACTCCGTGGTCGACCTCCTCGCTCCGTAGACTCGCCGGATGACACGCGTGCTATCGGGCATCCAGCCCAGCGGAGAGGTGCATGTGGGCAACTACGTGGGCGCGCTCCGGCACTGGGCCACCGATCAGCACGCGCACGAGAGCTTTTACTGCGTCGTCGACCTGCACGCGCTCACGCTCGGCGATCACGATCCCGCCGAGTTGCGCGCGTCGACGCTCGACGCCGTCGCCGTGCTGCTGGCCGTCGGCATCGATCCGAAGATCGCTCCGATCTTCTTGCAAAGCCACGTCGCCGAGCACACGCGCTTGTCGTGGCTGCTCGAGTGCATCGCCGCGTTCGGTGAGCTGCGGCGCATGACGCAGTTCAAGGAAAAGACCGCCGACGGCGGCGAAGGCGCGGCCCGCGTCGGGCTGTTCACCTATCCGGTGCTGATGGCGGCCGACATCCTGCTGTACCAAGCCGACCGCGTTCCCGTCGGCGACGACCAACGCCAACACCTCGAGTTGTCACGCGACATCGCCGAGCGTTTCAACGCGCGCTTCGGTGACATCTTCGTCGTGCCCGAAGCGGCCATTCCCCACGTCGGGGCACGCATCATGGACCTGCAGGATCCGACGACCAAGATGAGCAAGTCGCGCAGCTCGCCCCAGGGCAAGGTGCTGCTGATGGAGCCGCCGGAAGTGGTCACGAAGAAGATCAAGCGCGCCGTGACCGATACCGAGACCGAAGTGCGATACGACTCGGCGAACAAGCCCGGCGTGTCGAACCTGCTCGAACTCCTCTCGGTGGCGACGGGAACGGCCCCGGTCGAGTTGGCGACCAAGTACGACTCGTACGGCGCGCTCAAGGCCGACACGGCGGCGGCGTGGGTCGAACACGTGCGCCCGGTGCGCGAGCGCTTCGACGAGTTGGTCAAGGATCCGGGCTACCTGCACCAGGTCATCGCCGAGGGCGCCGAGCGCGCTCGGGCCGTCGCTGCGGTCACTTACACGGCGGCCGCGAAGGCGATCGGTTTGCTGGCATAGGCGGGGTTTAGCGTCGCCATCTGTCTCTTACACGGTCCTTGAACTTGTCGAACGCGTAGTGGACGCCCAAGCTGAGTAGCCGCTGCTGCGCGGGAGACTTCCGCACCGCGCTGAGGATGTTTCGGTAGTTGGACTGAACACCTCTGCGCACGCCGAAGTTTCGAACCGCGTCGCCCCCGAAACTGCCGGTCTTGGCGAGCGTCTGTCCGGCACCGAAGACTTCCAGCGCCGCGTCGCCAACGGCCCACGCCTTGTCGTATCCCGAGGCATTCCTGTTGCGCACGGTCTGGACAGCGACGCCTACGGCGATAGCAGCCGAGGCGACTTTCGCGACGCCACAGGCGACAACGGTGCCGACGACGCAGACTGCCAACACGATGAGCCCACGATTCTGTACCGCCCAGCTGCCGGCTGCCTTGGCGGCACAGCGCCAACAGAAATCACCCGAGAGGTCCGACGAATTAATGCTGTCGCCGCACACCCAGTCGTATGAATTGCACGAGCCACCTTCCACAGGATCGACTTGCAGGAAGCGACCAGCCAAGGGCAGGTAGACTCGAGCGCCCATCTCGATGTAGCTCGACGCGGTGTCCGTATCCGCGAGCCGCTGGTTCTCACCGAGCCACCCGTAGTCGAAGCCGCCGGACAAGTTGTCCGGACGCGCCCCCAGGAAGACTCCGAAGGGGTCGTACATCAGGGTTGGGCTCGTGCGTGAGCCGCCGTCGGCGGCGGTAACCATGACGTCGCCGTGAATGTTCGGGAGGGACCACACCTGTACGCCGGCGGGCCGCGCGGCGAGGATGACGCCACCGGGCAATGCGATCGTTCGCTCGAGCACGGCGCCGGCGGAATCGAGCTCGAGGTCGGGGGTGTCGCCTGACCCCGTGAAGCCGTAGCGGGTTGTCTTGGCTCCGGAGACGCGCTCGATGACGCGATCCGCGGCGTCGCGACGAAGGGAGACGTTCACGGATCCCTGCGTCGTGCCGATGTGGCGATCGGATGCATCGAATCGGAACGACAGCGTGTTCGTCGATCCGAGCGTCGTCGTGTTGCCGTGATCGTCGTACTTGGGCGTGTCGATCCGCGTGTCGCTCGACGACAACAACTGATCGGCGGCGTTGTAGCAATACGCCGTCGTCTGGCCATTCTCGGTGCGAGTCATCCGGTTCGTGTTCAGGCCGGCATTCGCAACAGCACCCGCGATCGAGCCGCACGCCCCC